>NZ_RAWG01000023.1 GCF_003611735.1 Corallococcus sicarius
ACGTGACGGGCACGGTGAAGCTGCCGGAGAACGTCGAGATGGTGATGCCGGGCGACAACATCGCGATCGAGGTGGAACTCATCACCCCGGTGGCGATGGACAAGGAGCTGCGGTTCGCCATTCGTGAAGGCGGCCGCACGGTGGGCGCGGGCGTCGTGGCCGAAATCATCGCGTAGCACTCAGGCCACCGGGCTCTCCGGAATGCCCTTCTGGGCAGTTCTGGAGAGCAGGTGGGAAACCAGTTGCAACCCACGGGGTGTGGTGGTACACACCGCGCCCCTTCGTTCCGAAGAAACGGTTCTCTGAAATCCAGGCGTTGACGGGCGTACCGCCTCTCGGTTCAGAGGTCGTTCAAAGAGGTTCTTTCGAATGGCGACACAGAAGATCCGCATCCGGTTGAAGGCGTACGACTCGAAGCTCCTGGACCAGAGTGCTGGGGAGATTGTCGAGACGGCCAAGCGCACGGGCGCCAAGGTGGCCGGTCCGATCCCCCTGCCGACGCGCATCAACAAGTTCACCGTGCTGCGTTCGCCGCACGTGGACAAGAAGAGCCGCGAGCAGTTCGAGATCCGCACGCACAAGCGCCTGCTCGATATCCTTGAGCCGACCCAGCAGACGCTGGATGCGCTGATGAAGCTGGATCTGTCTGCCGGCGTTGACGTCGAGATCAAGTCCTAGGAAGCGGGATGGCGTCGGAGTGGTTTCACTCTGACCCCCGAGGAAAGTGCCATGGCGAAGTTTGACGTAGTCGACCTGGATTTGAAGAAGGTTTCGGAGATCGAACTCTCCGACGATATCTTCGGTGCCGAACCGAACACCCACCTGTTCTACGAGGTGGCGAAGATGCAGCAGATCAACCGGCGCCGCGGAACGGTCGGGGTGAAGAACACCTCGCTCGTCAGTGGCGGCGGCAAGAAGCCCTGGAAGCAGAAGGGCACCGGCCGGGCCCGTCAGGGTTCCATCCGTGCTTCCCACTGGGTGGGCGGCGGCAAGGCGATGGCCCCCAAGGCCCGTGATTACTTCTACCGTCCGCCGCGCAAGGTTCGTCGGGGGGCGCTGCGCGCCGTCCTGTCCCTGCGCGCCCGGGAGAAGCAGATCATCATCCTGGACGGCTTCAAGCTGGACGCCCCGAAGTCCAAGCAGGCCTTCGAGGTCCTCACCCGCCGGCTGAAGCTCCAGAACGCGCTGGTCATCGACGAGCGTGGCAACACCAACCTGCACCGCAGCGTGCGCAACCTGGCGAAGTTCGACGTGCTGCCGCCCGAGGGCCTGAACCTCGAGTCCGTGCTCAAGCACTCGCACCTCGTCCTGACTTCCGCGGCCGCGAAGGCGCTCGAGGGGGCCCTGTCATGAACCTGAACGACGTCATCAAGGGGCCGCTCATCACGGAGAAGCTGGACAAGGCCCGCGAGAAGTTCCGCCAGTACTCGTTCATCGTGGACCGCAAGGCCACGAAGCACGACGTCTCCCGCGCGGTGCAGGCCCTGTTCAAGGTCACGGTGGAGGGTGTCAACACCAACATCGTGCGCGGCAAGACGAAGCGGGTGGGCAAGAGCATCGGCCAGCGCCCCAACTTCAAGAAGGCGGTCGTCACCCTCAAGGAAGGTGACAAGATCGAACTCTTCGAGGGGGGGGCGGTCTGACGCCACTGGCGACAGATCAGCCTGAGACGAGGAACACACCATGGGCATCAAGAAGTACAAGCCGACCAGCGCCGCCCGCCGTCTGATGACGGTGTCCGACTTCGCGGACATCACCAAGGACTCGCCCGAGAAGGCCCTCACCGAGCCGCTCAAGCGCTCGGGTGGCCGCAACGTTCACGGGCACATCACCCGTCGTCACCAGGGTGGCGGTCACAAGCGTCGTTACCGCACCATCGACTTCAAGCGTCGGGACAAGGACGGCGTGCCTGCGAAGGTCGTCGCCGTCGAGTACGACCCGAACCGCACCGCGAACATCGCCCTCCTGCACTACGCGGATGGCGAGAAGCGCTACATCCTGGCCCCTGTCGGCCTGAGCGTGGGCGACACCGTCTTCGCCGGCGCCACCTCCGACATCCGGCCTGGCAACAGCCTCCCGCTGCTCAACATCCCGGTGGGCACCGTCATCCACAACGTGGAGCTGAAGCCGGGCCGTGGCGCCCAGGTCATCCGCTCCGCGGGCACTTCTGGCCAGCTGATGGCGAAGGAAGAGCGCTACGCCCAGGTCCGCATGCCGTCGGGCGCCGTGCGCAAGGTGCTCATCGAGTGCCGCGCCACCGTGGGCCAGGTGGGCAACATCGAGCACGAAATCATTCGCATCGGCAAGGCGGGTAAGAGCCGCTGGCTGGGCATCCGTCCCACCGTCCGCGGTCTGGCGATGAACCCCGTTGACCACCCGCACGGTGGTGGCGAAGGCAAGTCCGGCCAGGGTAACCCGCACCCGGTGTCTCCGTGGGGCAAGAAGACCAAGGGCCTCACCACGCGCACCAACAAGCGCACCGACAAATTCATCGTGAGCGGCCGCCGTCAGGGCGCGCGCAGCCAGTAAGAGGACTTGAAACATGGCTCGTTCGATCAAGAAGGGTCCGTTCGTCGATGATCACCTCCTCAAGAAGATCGAGGGGATGATCGCGGCGAACAAGAAGGCGGTCGTCAAGACCTGGTCCCGGCGCTCCACGATTCTCCCTGAGTTCGTGGGTCACACCTTCGCCGTGCACAACGGCAAGAAGTTCATTCCGGTGTTCGTCACGGAGAACATGGTGGGCCACAAGCTCGGCGAGTTCGCTCCGACGCGTACCTTCGGTGGCCACTCGGCGGAGAAGAAGGTCGCCAAGGCCCCGGGCAAGTAGCCCGTTCGCACGCCTGAGAGCCTGAGGAGATGACCATGGAGTCGACTGCACATCTGCGTCACCTGCGCATGAGCCCGCGCAAGCTTTCTCTCGTAGCGGCGCTCATCCGGGGCAAGCCTGTTGAGGCCGCCCTGAACATCCTGAAGTTCACCCCGCGCGCTGCTGCGCGGCCGGTGGAGAAGCTCATCAAGAGCGCCGTCGCCAACGCGACGGACTTGTCCAAGGGGCAGGTCGACGTGGATACCCTCTACGTCAAGACCATCTCCGTGGATCAGGCCGCCACCCAGCGCCGGTTCATGCCGCGCGCCATGGGGCGCGCGACGCCCATCCAGAAGAAGTCCGCCCACGTTCACGTCGTGTTGGCAGACTCCAAGAAGTAGGACCCGTCGGGCCCTGCCCGGACGCACCAAGGAGAATCAGTTTGGGACAGAAAGTACATCCGATCGGGTTCCGGCTCGGCGTCATCAAGACCTGGGACTCCAAGTGGTTCGAGCACAAGAACTACGCCCAGTGGCTCCACGAGGACATTCGCATCCGCGAGTTCGTGAAGAAGTCACTGAATCACGCGGGCGTCTCCAAGGTGGAGATTGAGCGCGCCGCCAACAAGGTGAAGGTCAACGTCCACACCGCTCGGCCGGGTATCGTCATCGGCAAGCGCGGCGCGGGCATCGAGACCGTCAAGAAGGACCTCCAGCAGTTCACCAAGAACGAGGTCTTCCTGAACATCGTCGAGGTCCGCAAGGCCGAGACGGACGCGCAGCTCGTGGCGGAGAACATCGCCACGCAGCTCGAGCGCCGCATTGCCTTCCGCCGCGCCATGAAGAAGGCGCTGCAGACGGCGATGAAGTTCGGGGCCAAGGGCATCCGCATCGCCTGCTCGGGTCGCCTGGGTGGCGCCGAAATGGCGCGCTACGAGTGGTACCGCGAGGGCCGCGTGCCCCTGCACACCCTTCGTGCGGACATCGACTTCGGCTTCGCCGAGGCCAAGACGACCTACGGCAAGATTGGCTGCAAGGTCTGGATCTGCAAGGGCGAGGTCCTCCCGGGTAAGGGCGGCCAGGCCCCCCTGCCCACCAACCGGTAAGACGCCCTCAGCGGGGCGGGTTGAAAGACCCGCCCTGTCCGTGAGGCACGAAGGACAGCGACGATGCTTCAGCCTGCTCGAACCAAATACCGAAAGATGCAGAAGGGCCGCATGGGCGGCGCGGCCCACCGGGGCAGCGACCTCACGTATGGTGAGTTCGGCCTGGTGAGCCTCCAGCCGGGCTGGATCACCTCGCGACAGATCGAGGCGGCCCGTATCGCGATGACCCGCCACGTGAAGCGCGGTGGCAAGATCTGGATCCGGATCTTCCCGGACAAGCCCATCACGAAGAAGCCCGCCGAGACCCGAATGGGTACCGGCAAGGGTGGCGTGGAGTACTACGTCGCGGTGGTCAAGCCGGGTCGCGTCCTCTATGAGATGGAGGGCATGACGAACGAGATCGCCAGAGGGGCGCTGAAGCTGGCGCAGGCGAAGCTGCCGCTGCTCACCAAGATCGTGCAGCGCAAGGATCTCTCGCTGTAGTCACGCACCGCGGCGGGCGTCCCCCCTCGTAACAGGGAGGGCGTCCGCATCGCGCCGAGGAGACAAGATGGCGACTGCGAAGGAATTGAAGGACCTGTCGACGGAAGACCTGCAGAATCGCGCGAAGGAACTGCGCGACACGCTGGTCCAGGATCGACTGAAGCGCCGGACCGGCTCGCTGGACAGCCCTGCAGAGGGCGTGCAGCATCGCAAGGATCTGGCCCGCATCCTCACCGTTCTGGGCGAAAAGGCCCGGGCCGCGAAGGCGGGGTAGTTGTAGCAGTGCATCCGCGATGGCGTCCGGGCTCACCGGGCGTCCGCGGCCATCCGGGCAGAGGGCCCGGGTGCATGACAGACAGTGAGAACCAACATGGCTGAAGCGACCGAAACGCCCGCTGCCGAGACCTCCACCCGGGGTCGTCCCAAGACCCGCGTGGGCATCGTCACCTCCAACAAGATGCAGAAGACGGTGGTCGTCACCGTCCAGCGCCGCGCTCCCCACCCGAAGTACGGGAAGATCATGAGCCTGCGCGAGAAGTACAAGGCGCACGTCGAGGATCACGACTACCCGAAGAAGGTCACCATCAACGAGGGTGACCGGGTGCGCATCGCCGAGACCAAGCCCGCTTCGAAGGACAAGCGTTGGCGCGTGGTTGAGGTGTTGGAGAAGAGCAAGAACGTCTAGGTAGGCCACACCGGGTCCGCGCGCCATGAAGCGAGCGGCCTGGTTCGAGCAAGAGGAGACTTCACATGATTCAGATGCAGAGTGTGCTCGATGTGGCCGACAACTCGGGCGCCAAGAAGGTGTTTTGCATCAAGGTTCTCGGCGGCTCCAAGCGCAAGTATGCCTCCATCGGCGACGTCATTGTCGTGTCGATCCGTGAGGCGCTGCCCAACTCCAAGGTGAAGAAGGGTGACGTGGCCAAGGCCGTCATCGTTCGCACCCGTCGCGAGGTGGGTCGTGCGGATGGCAGCTACATCAAGTTCGACGGCAACTCGGCGGTCCTCATCAACAAGGACCTGGAGCCCATCGGGACGCGCATCTTTGGGCCGGTGGCCCGTGAGCTGCGTGCCCGCAAGTTCATGAAGATCATCTCGCTGGCGCCCGAGGTCCTCTAAAAGGACGCAGGCCGGACGGCGAACAGCCAGAGTGAGGAAGCCATGCAGAAGCTGAAAGTCGGTGACACGATCCAGGTCATCTCCGGGTCCGAGCGCTCGGAGAAGACGCCGGCGACGAAGCGCGGCAAGGTGCTGAAGGTCGACCGGGAGGCGGGCCGCGTGACGGTCGAGGGCCTGCGCCTGGTCAAGCGCCACATGCGCAAGACGCCGCAGAGCCCCGAGGGCGGCATCATCGAGAAGCCGGGCACCATCGCGCTCTCGAACGTCCAGGTGGTGTGCGCCAAGTGTGACAAGCCGACCCGCGTCGGCATCCGCACGGAGGGGGAGTCCCTCAAGCGGTTCTGCAAGCAGTGTGACGCCCTGATTGACTAGGGGTCCGTGTTCGGGCATGTATGCGCGCCCCTTGCCCCACCTTGAGGTGGGGCAGGCGGGCATGCACGTCTGGAGGGCTGAAATTGTTGAGCCCTCCAGGTGTTTCCAAGTTCCAGAAGAAGGACTGATCGGGCGCGCTGGGTCCACGACGGCGCTCCGAAGCAGAGGACTGAAAAATGGCTGACGAGAAGAAGGCCGAACCGAAGGAAAAGAAGGAAAAGAAGCGCGGTCGCAAGGAAGAAGCCAAGAAGGTCGGCTTCGCCGCGAACATCGAGGAGGGCCTGAAGGCCCGCTCGGCGCGCCTGAAGGACCGCTTCCGCAAGGAAGGCGTTCCCGCGCTGATGAAGGAGCTGGGGCTCGACAACCCCATGGAAGTGCCGCGGCTGGAGAAGATCGTCGTCAACATGGGTCTGGGCGAGGCGCTCGCCAACAACAAGATCCTGGAGTCGGCGGTGGACCAGCTTGCTGCCATCACCGGTCAGAAGCCGGTCGTGACGCGCGCGCGCAAGTCCATCGCGAACTTCAAGCTGCGCCAGGGCCAGGCCATCGGCGCCGCCGTCACGCTGCGTGGCGACCGTATGTTCGAGTTCATGGACCGTCTGATCTCCGTCGCGCTGCCGCGCGTGCGTGACTTCAAGGGCGTGTCTCCGAAGGCCTTCGACGGGAAGGGTAACTACACGCTCGGAGTGCGCGAGCAGATCATCTTCCCGGAAATCAACTACGATCAGATCGAGAAGGTGAAGGGGCTCAACATCAGCTTCGTCACCACCGCCCCGAACGACGAGCAAGGACTGGCGCTGATGCGTCACTTCGGCATGCCGTTCCGTCAGTAGGACCGAGTTCAGGACTCCCATCGATCATGGCCAAGCTCTCCAAGATTGCCCAGGCAAAGCGCAAGCTGAAGTTCCCCGTGCGCCAGTACAACCGCTGCCCGCTGTGCGGTCGTCCTCGCGCCTTCCTGCGCAAGTTCAAGATGTGCCGTATCTGCCTGCGCCACCGTGCGCTGCGCGGCGAGATCACCGGCGTCACCAAGTCGTCCTGGTAGACGTTGGACCCGTGGTACAGGCCCTGTCCTGAAGAGGGCAGGGCGTCGTACCGCAGTTGTAGATGAGCAGTGGCAGTCATCGCGAACCCCCGGGATGGGCCCGGCAGGCGCGGTGGTTGCGAGCGCGGAGTCGCCCTGAAGGGGACGCCGCTTCGGAAGGTGTTTCATGCCGGTCAATGATCCCGTTGGCGACATGCTGACCCGCCTGCGCAATGCTTCTCGCGCGCGGCACGACAAGGTCGTCATCCCCCACTCGAAGCTCAAGGTCGAGATCGCCAAGGTCCTCAAGGACGAGGGCTACATCGGCGACTTCACCATCCACGAGCTCGCGCCTCAGAGCGAGATCTCCGTCCAGCTGAAGTACGGCCCGGACCGCAGCCCTGCCATCACCGGCATCCACCGCGTGTCGAAGCCCGGTCTGCGCCGCTACGTGGCGGTCCGCGAGATCCCGCAGGTGCTGGGAGGCATGGGCATCTCCATCCTCTCCACCTCGCGCGGCATCCTGGTGGACACCGAGGCCCGGAAGCAGAAGGTCGGCGGCGAGCTGCTCTGCAAGGTCTACTAGCCAGGAGTCTGGGTGTTGCGCCCCGCGAGGAGCGCGCCCCAGGCGACGACAGCACGAGGCAATCATGAGTCGGATTGGAAAACTGGCGATCAAGCTTGGCGACAAGACGAAGGTCAATGTCGCCAATCAGCAGGTCAACTTCGAAGGCCCCAAGGGCAAGCTGTCCGTCCGGCTCCCCGCCAAGGTGAAGGTGGAGGTGAAGGACGGCCAGGTGACGGTGCAGCGCGAGGACGATTCTCGCGAGGCCCGCAGCCTCCACGGCCTGACGCGCACCATCCTCGCCAATGCGGCGAAGGGTGTGTCGACGGGCTTCGAGAGGCGCCTGGACATCCGCGGCGTTGGTTTCCGCGCGGAAGTGAAGGGCAAGGCGATCCACTTCTCGCTCGGCTACTCCCACCCGGTGGTGTTCAACCTGCCGGAAGGCGTGACGGCGGAAGTCGACAAGGCATCTCGGACCGAGGACAGCCTTCCCACGGTGGGGCTCACGCTCCGCTCGGCGGACAAGGAAGCCCTGGGCGCCACGGCGGTCAACATCCGCTCGCTGCGTCCGCCGGAACCCTACAAGGGCAAGGGCATCAAGTATTCCGAGGAGCGCATCCGTCGCAAGGAGGGCAAGACCGGTACGACGTAGTCGTCGTCCCGTCTTCGCCGATAGTTCAACCCTGCCGGGCCCTGGGGCCAGGCGGAATCATCCGGCGGCGGAAGGCCGCATCGCCGCCGGACGGAAAAGGAAGCAGCCATGTCCAAGGTCGATCAGCGTCTCAAGAGGAAGAACCGCATCCGCAAGAAGCTCTCGGGAACCACCGAGCGCCCGCGGTTGACGGTGTACAAGAGCCTCAAGCACATCTACGCGCAGGTGGTGGATGACTCTACCGGCTGCACGCTGGCGTATGCTTCCTCCCTGTCCAAGGAACTGAAGGGCAAGGACGAGGGCGACAAGAAGTCTGACGCCAAGCGGGTGGGTTCTCTCATCGCGGAGAAGTGCAAGGCCGCCAATGTCGACGCGGTGGTTTTCGACCGCAACGGCTTCCCCTACCATGGGCGCATCGCTGCCGTGGCTGACGCCGCGCGCGAAGCCGGCCTGAAGTTCTAGGTACCAGAAAGGAATTCCTCAAGTGGCAACTCCGATCAATCCGAACGATCTGGACCTGACCGACCGCGTGGTGAACATCAACCGCGTGGCCAAGGTGGTGAAGGGTGGCCGTCGGTTCTCGTTCGCCGCGCTCGTCGTGGTGGGCGATGGCAACGGGCACGTGGGCGTGGGCCTGGGCAAGGCCAACGAAGTCCCCGAGGCCATCCGCAAGGGAGGCGAGAACGCGAAGAAGAATCTGTTCCGCGTTCCGCGCATGGGTCACACCATCCCGCACGAGATCCTGGGGCACTTCGGTGCCGGCTGGGTGCTCCTGAAGCCGGCCAGCGAAGGTACGGGCGTCATCGCCGGTGGTGCGGTGCGCGCGGTCCTCGAGGCAGCGGGCATCCGGAACATCCTGACCAAGAGCCAGGGTTCGCGGAATCCGCACAACGTGCTGAAGGCCACAGTTGCCGGCCTGAAGCTGCTGCGCAGCGCGGAGCAGGTCGCGCGGCTGCGTGGCAAGGACGTCGAGACGCAGAAGCTCGCGGGCGAGGCGAGGGGCTAGCCATGGCGCTCAAGGTCAAGCTGATGAAGAGCTTCTCGGGTTCTTCCGAGGACATGCTGGCCACCATCCGTGGCCTCGGTCTGAAGAAGTTCGGTGACGAGCGGCTGTTGAAGGACACCCCGGCGGTGCGCGGCATGGTGTTCAAGGTGAAGCACCTGGTCTCCCTGGAGACGGTCACCCAGGAGGCCCCGGCGCCCAAGCGTCGCAAGCCCCGGAAGATCGTCGCCCGGGACCGCGCCCTGGAGCACCTGGCCGCCAAGGCCAAGGCCTGAGGAACGAGGATCCAACATGAGTGTCCTGACAAACCTGAAGCGTCCCGAGGGCTCCTGGCACCGCAAGAAGCGCGTTGGCCGTGGCCAGGGTAGCGGCCTCGGCAAGACGGCCGGCCGCGGCGGTAAGGGCCAGAAGGCCCGCTCCGGCAACATGCGGTTCGAAGGCTTCGAAGGCGGTCAGAGCCCGCTGCAGCGCCGCCTTCCGAAGTTCGGCTTCAACCCGCCCAATCGCACCGTGTACGCGGTGGTGAACCTGGGCGACCTGGAGCAGGTGTTCGACGCGGGCACGACGGTGGACGAGGCCGCGCTGAAGCAGGCGGGCCTGGTCAAGGGCCGTTATGACGGCGTGAAGGTTCTGGCCCACGGGGAGCTCGCCAAGAAGCTCACCGTGCGCGTGAACAAGGTGTCCGCGGCGGCTCGCGAGAACATCGAGAAGGCGGGGGGCTCCGTGGAGGAGCTTCCGCTGATGGCGCACAAGCCCGAGTCGGCCTCCAAGGCGCACTCTGGCAAGGGCGTCAAGGCTCCTCGCCAGCCCCGGGCGTAGGCGTGATTGGCGCGCATCACGGTGATGTGGTGCGCGCCCTCAGCCTTGTGTAGGCTTCCGCGCCCCTTTCCGGAACCGGAGAGGGGCGTTTGTTGTTGCTGGCAGAACCTCTTGAAGAGGATGGCTTTCCCGTGGCCCTGAACGCCTTCGCCAATGTCTTCCGCATCGCGGAGCTGCGCAGCCGGCTTGCGTACACGCTCGTGCTGCTGTCCGTCTATCGCATCGGCATCTTCATCAACACGCCGGGCGTGGACCGCTCCGCGATGAACGCGTTCATGGACGCCCAGAAGCAATCGGGCGGCCTCGTGTCGCTGTTCAACCTCTTCTCCGGCGGCGCGCTGGAGCAGATGTCCATCTTCGGATTGGGCATCATGCCGTACGTGAGCGCCTCCATCATCTTCCAGCTGCTGGCGGTCGTGGTGCCCAGCCTGGAGCGACTCCAGAAGGAAGGCGCCGCGGGGCGGCAGAAGATCAACCAGTACACGCGCTACGGCACCATCGTGCTGTCGATCGTGCAGGGCATCGGCATCTCGCGGTGGCTGGCCTCGCTGGGCCGCTCCGACGCGGGCCAGGGTGGCTTCAACCAGGTGGTCGTGCCCAACGACAACCTCTGGTTCACCTTCATGACGGTGGTCAGCCTCACCGCGGGCACGGCCTTCATCATGTGGCTGGGTGAGCGCATTACCGAACGCGGCATTGGCAACGGCATCTCGCTCATCATCTTCGCCGGCATCGTGGCGCGCGTGCTGCCCGGGGCGAAGCAGCTGCTGGACCTGACGACGCAGGAAGTGGTGAACGCGGCCGCGGTGCTGGGCCTGCTGTTCTTCATGCTCCTCATCATCGGTCTGGTGGTCTACGTGGAGCGCGGCATGCGGCGCGTGCCCATCCAGTATGCCAAGCGCATGGCGGGCCGGCGGATGTTCGCGGGGCAGGCGACGTACTTCCCGATGAAGGTGAACGCCTCGGGTGTGATTCCCCCCATCTTCGCCGGCGCGGTGCTGTCGTTCCCGGCGACGCTGGGCGCGTGGTTCCCCTTCCTGCAGGGCTTCCAGCGCAGCATCGAGGGCAGCCTCTGGGTCTACAACGGTCTGTTCGTCCTGCTGGTGGTGTTCTTCTCCTACTTCTACACGGCGCTCACCTTCCGGCCGGATGACGTGGCGGACAACATCAAGAAGCAGGGTGGCTACATCCCCGGCATCCGCCCGGGCCGTCAGACGGCGGAGTTCATCGAGCGTGTGCTCAACCGCCTCACGTTCGGTGGCGCCATCTACCTGGCCATCATCTGTGTGATTCCCACCATCATCAGCACCCTGCTGGGCGTGCAGTTCACGTTCGGTGGCACGGCGCTCCTCATCGTGGTGGGCGTGGCGCTGGACACCGTTCAGCAGATCGAGGGCCATCTCATCAGTCGCAACTACGAGGGCTTCGCGGGTCCGCGCGGTCCGCGCATCCGCGGTCGGGTTCGCGTGGCGGCCTGACGGCTGGTGGCTGTGTTCCGGGCGCCTCTCTCCAATGGTGGGGAGGGGCGCCTCGTCGTTCAAGGATGGACGCTGGTGCAAAGGAGCGACATGAACCTCATCCTGTTGGGGCCGCCGAACGCCGGGAAGGGAACCCAGGCGAAGAAGCTCTACGCGGACTTCCACATCCCGCAGATCTCCACCGGGGACATCCTGCGCAAGGCCGTGAAGGATGGCACGGCGTTGGGCAAGGTCGCCGGGCCACTGATGGCCGCGGGGCAGTATGTCCCGGACGACGTCGTCATCGGCATCGTGGAAGAGCGGCTGAAGGAGCCGGACGTGGCCCAGGGCTTCGTGCTCGATGGCTTTCCACGCACCCCCGGGCAAGCGGATGCGCTGGAGCGGATGCTCACCCGGCTGGGCCGTCAGCTGAACGCGGTCGTGTCCCTGGAGGTTCCGCACTCCACGCTCGTCGAGCGCGGGTCCGGGCGGCGCGTATGTCCCAATGACGGGGCCGTGTACCACGTCACCCAGAGCCCTCCGAAGCGCGCGGGCCTGTGCGACAAGTGCAGCTCCGAGCTCGTACAGCGCGAGGACGACACGCCCGAGGTCATCGAGCGGCGCCTGCGGAAGTACGACGCGGAGACGTCCCCCTTGAAGGACTTCTACGCCCAGAAGGGGCTCCTCAAGAGCGTGGATGGCGTCGGGTCCCCCGAAGGCATTTATGAGGAGATCAAGAAGGCCGCCGGCCGTCCTGCCTGAGCAGGAACCAGGCAGCGGGGCGGGGGTAGGGAAGGTCCGGACTGCCGCTCCACCGGCCACGCGTTCCCGAAGGCAGCATGCTGGTAGGGAAAGAGGCGCATGAACCCGGTGGAGATCAAGAGCCCTGATGAGATCGCCCTGATGCGGCAGGCGGGGCGGATCGTCTGTGAAATCCTGGACGAGTTGGAGAAGGCCGTGGCTCCCGGCATCTCCACCTGGGAGCTGGATGCCCTGGCGGAGAAGCTCATCGCAAAGAAGGGCGCGAGGCCGGCGTTCAAGGGTTACCACGGCTTCCCGGGGGTGCTCTGCGCTTCCGTGAACCAGGAAGTGGTCCATGGCATCCCCAGCCGTAAGCGCCGCCTGGTGGCCGGGGACCTGATGAAGTTGGACTTCGGGGTGGTGTACCGGGGCTTCTTCGGGGATTCAGCGCGGACGGTGCCGGTGGGCAAGGTGACGCCCGAGGCCCAGGCCCTGGTGGATGCCACCCGTCAGTCGCTAGAGAAGGCCATCCAGGTGATGCAGGCGGGCAACCGCATCGGCGACATCGGGCACGCGGTGCAGAGCCATGTGGAAGCCCGAGGGTTTTCGGTGGTACGGGACTTCGTGGGGCATGGCATCGGGCGGAAGCTCCATGAGCCGCCCCAGGTGCCCAACTACGGGCAGGCGGGGGCGGGGATGAAGCTTCGGCCGGGCATGGTCCTGGCGGTCGAGCCGATGGTGAACCAGGGCACAGCCGACGTGGAGGTCCTGGAGGACGAGTGGACGGCCGTCACGGTGGACGGCAAGTTGTCCGCGCACTTCGAGCACACCATCCTGATCTCGGAGCGGGGCCCGGAAGTGCTCACCCGGTGATCCTGCTGGCTTCCCGGACCCGGGGTGAAATACGGTGATGTCAGGGGTTGTTGATAGGAGTCCCAGTTTCGATTCGCGCGGCGCTTGCTACTTACGGACCAAAGTGTTATCCCGCCGCGCTTCCAGAAGGTTCGTGGTCCGGGAAGAAGGTTGACGCTTGCCGAAGGATGATTCCATCGAAGTCGAGGGGACCGTTATGGAACCCCTACCGAACGCGATGTTCCGCGTGGTGCTGGACAACGGCCACAAGGTCCTCGCGCACATCTCGGGCAAGATGCGGATGCACTTCATCCGCATCCTCCCGGGCGACAAGGTGAAGGTCGAGTTGTCTCCGTATGACCTGACCCGCGGACGGATCACGTACCGGGCCAAGTAATTCGTGCCGGCCGCCTTCGCGGACCGGCTGTTGTGTTTTCTCCGCTGAAGGAAGGAAGTTCGCTCCATGAAGGTTCGGGCGTCCGTCAAGAAGATCTGCGACAAGTGCAAGGTTGTCCGCCGCAAGGGCATCGTGCGCGTCATCTGCGCTTCCAACCCCCGGCACAAGCAGCGCCAGGGCTAACGGTCCCACGGGGACCGTAAGCCTCAGACCAACTCCAAAACGAAGGAAGACCGAAGATGGCTCGTATCGCCGGCATCGATCTGCCGCCCAACAAGCGTGCGGTGATCTCGCTCCAGTACATCTACGGGATCGGTAACAAGACCGCGCACGATATCATCGAAGCGGCGGGCATCGATCTCACCACTCGGACCAAGGACCTCACCGAGGAGCAGGCTCGAAAGATCCGTGAGATCATCGAGGCGAGCTACAAGGTCGAGGGTGACCTCCGGCGCGAAGTGACCATGAACATCAAGCGGCTCATGGACCTGGGTTGCTACCGGGGTCTGCGTCACCGCAAGGGTCTTCCGGTCCGCGGCCAGCGCACCCACACCAATGCGCGCACCCGCAAGGGTCCCAAGCGCGGCATCGTTCGCGCGAAGCCGGCCGCTCCGGCCCGCTAAACCCTCTGGCGCCCGCAGCCTCCTTTCGTGAGGCGCGGGCGTTGATCACCTACTCCCAGGAGCAGCGATTCACATGGCTGACGAGATCAATACCGCCGCCGCGCCGGCCGGTGCCGAGGGCGGCGAGGCCCCTGCGGCGAAGAAGAACAAGCGCAAGGGCAAGAAGAACATCCTCAACGGCGTGGTCCACATCCAGTCCACGTTCAACAACACCATCATCACGATCACGGACGTGTCCGGGAACGTGATCTCCTGGTCGTCGGCCGGGGCGCGCGGCTTCAAGGGCAGCCGCAAGTCCACGCCGTTCGCGGCGCAGGTGGCCGCTGGCGACGCCGCGGCGAAGGCGATGGAGCACGGCCTCAAGACCGTGACGGTGTTCGTGAAGGGCCCGGGCGCGGGCCGCGAGTCGGCGCTGCGCGCGCTGGCCGCCGCCGGCCTGAAGATCAGCCTCATCCGCGACGTGACGCCCATTCCGCACAACGGCTGCCGTCAGCCCAAGCGTCGTCGCGTCTAATCACCGCTTCGGGCCAGGCTCGCGTCCTCGCGAGCCGGCTCCAGACCATCTGCAAGGAGAATTTCCGTGGCCCGTTACACCGCGAGCGCCTGCCGTATCTGCCGGCGTGAGAACCTGAAGATGTACCTCAAGGGCGACCGTTGCTACACGGACAAGTGCGCCATCGAGCGCCGCCCCTATCCCCCCGGTCAGCACGGCCAGGGCCGCGTGAAGTTCTCCGGCTACGGCGTGCAGCTGCGCGAGAAGCAGAAGGTCAAGCGCATGTACGGCCTGCTCGAGAACCAGTTCCGCGGGTACTACCACCGCGCGTCCGCGGCCAAGGGCAAGACGGGTGAGAACCTGCTGCAGCAGCTGGAGCTCCGCCTGGACAACGTGGTGTTCCGCATGGGCTTCGCGGACACGCGCAACGAGGCGCGCCAGCTGGTGCGTCACGGTCACTTCCAGGTCAACGGTCGCCGGGTGAACATCCCGTCGTTCTCCGTGAAGCCGGGCAGCGCCGTGGAAGTGCTGGAGAAGAGCCGCAAGGTGCTGCGCATCTCCGAGGCGCTGGAGACCGTGGACCGCCGTGGCATTCCCCAGTGGATCGACCTGGACAAGAAGGCGTTCAAGGGCACGGTGAAGACGGTCCCGAACCGCGAGGACCTGACCATGCCGATCCAGGAGCAGCTGATCGTCGAGTTGTACTCGAAGTAGTCCTGGGTGCCGGGTCCGGTTCAACGGGCCCCTCCCGCAGTGGACGCCCTGGCCGATGAGGCCGGGGCGTCATTGCTTTGGTCGTCCGGAATGCGCGTCCTGCGCGCGCCGGCCGACGCCGTTACGCAGTCCCCCGCGTGCCCGTCCTCCCGTCACTCCGGCGGGGATGTTGGTGATGGCGCACGACCCGAGGAGCCGTACACATGGCTGACACGTTCGTTGCGAAGAACTGGCGCGACCTCATCAAACCGCGCCGCATGGAAGTGGATCAGGACTCGCTCAGCACCACGTACGGGAAGTTCGTGGCGGAGCCGCTGGAGCGCGGTTTCGGGACGACGCTGGGCAACTCGCTGCGGCGGGTGCTGCTGTCGTCGCTGCAGGGCGCGGCCATCACGTCCGTGAAGATTGAGGGCGTGGACCACGAGTTCACGACCATCCCCGAGGTGGCCGAGGACGTCACGGACGTCGTGTTGAACCTGAAGGAGGTCCTCCTCCGGATGCACACGAACGAGCCGAAGACGCTGCGCATCGAGGTGGAGGGCCCGAAGGAGGTCAAGGCGGGCGACCTCATCGCGGACGCCGACGTGGAGATCCTCAACCCGGGTCACCACATCTGCACCGTGTCCGAGGGTGGCAAGGTGCGCATGGAGCTGTCGTGCCGCCGGGGCCGTGGCTACGTCGCCGCGTCCACCAACAAGGTGCCGGGTGCGCCCATCGGGACCATCCCCATCGACTCGCTCTTCTCGCCCATCCGCAAGGTGAACTACCAAGTCACCAACGCGCGCGTCGGTCAGGTCACGGACTTCGACAAGCTGTCGCTCGAGGTCTGGACGGACGGCTCCGTGGTGCCGCAGGACGCGGTGGCGTACGCGGCGAAGATCATCAAGGAGCAGCTCACGGTGTTCGTGAACTTCGACGAGACCGAGGAGCCGGTCGTCGCCGAGGCGCCGAAGGAAGAGGCCAAGCTCAACGAGAACCTGTTCCGCTCGGTGGATGAGCTGGAGCTGTCCGTGCGCTCGGCCAACTGCCTGCAGCAGGCGAACATCAAGTCCATCGGTGACCTGGTCCAGCGCACCGAGGCGGAGATGCTCAAGACGAAGAACTTCGGCCGCAAGTCCTTGAAGGAAATCAAGGAGATCCTCGCGGAGATGGGTCTGTCGCTGGGCATGAAGCTGGAGAACTGGCCGCCGAAGAACGCGCCGGCTCCCGCGGCGCCCAAGGCCTAGTCGCAGTCGCTTCCCGTCGTCGCAGCACCTGTCCCGCATCCCACCGACACGGCGTCACGGTGGCGCGGGACAGGGGGCCCTGGTACACAGGGCCCGATTCAACGGCGGCCCCCGGTGTCGGGGCCGTCATTCCCACCCGGTACCTGACACGGCCGGAGTGGTGGGGTTCTCATCGAGGCCCCGGAGCACGCGCATGCGCCACAAGGTCGGACAAAGGAAGCTGCACCGCACCACGAGCCACCGGCTCGCGATGCTCAACAACATGGTCACCTCGCTGCTGGAGCACGGGGCCATCCGCACCACCGTTCCCAAGGCCAAGGAAGTCCGGCCGCTGGCGGAGCGCATCATCACCCTCGCCAAGCGCGGGGGCCTGTCCAACGTTCGCCTCGCGGCGCGCACCGTGAAGGACCGCGTGGTCCTCCAGAAGGTGTTCAGCGAGTACAAGGAGCGTTACGCCTCCCGTCCGGGTGGCTATACCCGCATCATCCGCCTGGGCTTCCGCCGGGGCGATGCCGCGGAGATGGCCCTCATCGAGCTGGTGGACCGTCCCGCGAAGGCCCCGGCCGCCGCTGAGACGGAAGCGCCCGCCGAGACGAAGTCCGAGGGCTAGCCGCCCCCGGTCCGACTCACCTCGGGCCGTATCAGCACTTAGGGCGCCTTCCCGGCTTGGGAGGGCGCCCTTTGTGTTTCCAGGGCCTGGGGGCCCGCGCCACAACGCCGGGTTACTGCTTCGGCGCGCGGAGGCGCTCCCACTCCACCTGGAGGTCCTGGGTGAGGTCGGCGTTGTCGTCCGGGCTGCGCATCTTCAGCGACTGGAAGCGCAGGTCCGCCGGCGCGGTGACGCCACTGGCGCCCAGGAGCTGCTTGGGGGTGATGGTGACGAAGTTGCCGGGCTGCACCTCCGCCACCGCGGCCCGGTACTGGTCGTTCACGATGATGGTGACGTCGCGCCAGACGTCCTGGCTCTCGTTCCAGATGGTCACCGAGGGCCGGTCCAGCTTGTCACTGAGGACCAGGCGCGCGTCCATGTCCCCCGTCTCCAGGGAGCGGCCCGGACACGCGATGGCGAAGCTGGCGATGGACAGCACCACCCAGCCCGCGACGATGCCTGCCTTGTACTTGAAGAAGCGGTCGCTCTGACGGAAGCCCGCCAACTGCTCCTTGAGGACGGAGAAGGTGTTGAGGACGACGTTGGAAGCCTCCGAGGCGACGCGCTTGCCCAGCGGGCCTTCCACCTTCTGCTTCTCCAGGGGCTCCGTGCGCGCGGCGCTCACGGCACGCATGCCGGGGCTCGTGGCCGCCCGGGGTGGAGGGGCGGCAGAGGACGTCGGCCGTGGCGGCTGCGTGGTGGGGGGAGAAGGTTTGCGCGCGTCGCTCATCGGAAGCGGAGTGTAGAGGGCGCGGTGCGCCGGTGGCTACTGGCCCTTCAGCAGCTGCAGGGCGCGGCTCGCCACCGCGTTGTCGGGCTGGGTCTCCAGCACCTTGCCCAGCCAGTGCTCCGCCTCGGCCGTGGCCTTCTGGCGCTCCTGCGGGGTGCGCGCCTTCTGCGACTCGTCGGTGTAGAGCAGGCCCAAGCGCAGGGCGAACTCGGTGTTCTCCGGGTTCTTCTCCGCCACGTACTTCAGCTCCCGCTGGGCGGCCGGGTAGTCGCCTTCCAGCTGGTACACGAGCGCCAGCTTGCCGCGCGCGGGCACCGAGTCCGGTTGCAGCGTCACCGCGACCTGGAAGGCGTCCTTCGCCGCGGCCATGTCGCGCTGCTCCAGGCGCAGGTCGCCCAGGCGGAACCACGCGAGCTCCAGCAGGGGGTTGAGCACCACGGCCTTCTCGAAGGCGGCGCGGGCCGCGTCTGGACGCTGGCGCGACAGGTACAGCTCCCCCAGGTAGAGCTGGTTCTTGCCGTCCTGCGGGGCGCGCTCGATGGCCTGCTTGAACTCGTCCACCGCGCGGCCGGCGTCGTCCAGGCGCTGGTAGGCGAGCCCCAGGAGGGCGTGCACCACGGCCAGGTCCGGGTAGTCGTGGAGGATCTCCTCGAAGGCGATGAGGGCGTGCTGGGGCGCGTCCTGCTCGTGCAGGAAGCGCATGCCCTCCTCGAGCTTCGCCTCCGCCGCCTTGGGGAAGCCCTGGAAGGGGTCCGCGATCTGGTTCATCAGCGCCCGCGCGGTGGCGACCTCCCCGGGCGTGGGCTTGCCGCGCACGACGGTGCCCAGGGCCTCCACGGCGCCCGCGGTGTCGCCGGTGCGGGCCAGGGCCTTGGCCAGGGGCAGCTTCCAGCCCGCGCGCTCCGGGGCCAGCTCCACGGCCTTGCGCAGCGGGCCCAGCGCGGCGGCGTACTGCTCCGACTCCAGGCGCGCGACGCCCAGGCGGTAGTGGAACTCGGCGGTGGTGGGGGACAGGGCGATGGCGCGCTCGAAGGCGGCCACCGTGGGCTGGCCCGCGTCCTTCGCCCGGGAGAAGAGCGTCAGGCCCAGCATGTACTGGTCCATGGCGCGCTCGTTCCGGGCGATGGCCTGGCGCAGCTCCTCCGCCCAGGCGTCCGCGTGGCCCGCCTTCACCTGGGCCTCGGTGAGGGCCCTCGCCACGTCCACGTCGTCCGGGGTGCGCGCGTGCAGCTCCCGCAGCAGCGTCACCGCCTTCTCCGGCTGGTTCTCGTCCAGGTAGGCGCGCGCCTGGGCCTGGGGCGTGAGCGCGGGCCCCGCCGCCTTGCCGTGGCCGCAGCCGGTGGCGAGAAGGCCCAGGCCCAACAGGGTGACGCGGGTCCAGCGGAGGCGGTTCGTGGGCATCAGGGGCACGGAGGGCTCGCTCAGGAGGCTTTCTTGGAGGGGGGCGGAGGCGTCGGGAGGCGCTTCTGTCCGACGCCCTCCTGGCCCTGGGGGGCGATGGCGTCGTCGGTGTCACCGCCCTTGCCTCCCAGGGAGAGGTTGTCGGCGATGATCTGCGCGCGCACGGCGCGGGCCAGGCCCTCGCGGTCGTTCTCCGCGAAGGCCGTGGTGTCGATGGGGCGGCCAATCTTCACGCGCACCGGCCCGGGGGTGATGTTCCACGAGTTCTTGGGCATCACCGTGCTGGTGCCCTCGATGGTGACGGGGCAGATGGGCACGCGGGCCTTGAGCGCGAGCGCGAACGGGCCCTTCTTGAAGGGCAGCACGCGGCCGTCCTCGGAGCGGGTGCCCTCCGGGTACAGGAAGATGCTGGTGCCCTCGCGGACCTTCTTCGCGGCGCGCTCCAGGGAGCTGATGGCGGAGGCCCGGTCGCTGCGGTTGACGAAGATGTGGCCCGCCAGCCAGAGGTACCAGCCGATGAAGGGCACGAAGCGCAGCTGGCTCTTGGCCACGTAGCGGAAGTCCGCTGGCACGGAGATGAAGTGGGCCGGGATGTCGAGCGTGGACTGGTGGTTGGCCACGTAGATGGTGGCGCGCTTGGGGTCCACGTTCTCCCCTCCGATGACCTCCAGTCGCGCACCGCCGGCCCAGAGGAGGACGGGGGACCAGATCTTCCGGGCCACCCACACCGAGCGTGCCGGGTTGAACGTCACGATCATGGCCGTGATGGAGATGAAGAAGCTGACGGCCGACCAGACCGTGGCCACCAAGATGCACCAGAGCTTGCGCAGCATGCGTCGGGTTTCCTCCTACCGGCGGCCTCGTGAGATGAGGCGGAACCGGGGGTACCGCTCACCAGACGGGCAGCCGGGCGACACTGTCAGGACGCGGCGCGGGCACCTGGACGTGCGGGACGGGGCGGGGGCACGCATTTTATCCCGACCCGGGCCAGGGCACCATTGTTTCTGGTGTGTGTCGCTCGCAGGGGTTACAAGCAAGGGTGGCGTGGCCAGGAAAAAGTTCATCGCCATCGCGGGCAACATCGGGGCCGGAAAGACGGAGCTCACGTCCTTCCTGTGCCGGAAGTACGGCCTCACGCCGTCCTTCGAGCCCAATGACCAGAACCCCTATCTCGCGGACTTCTACAAGGACATGAAGACGTGGGCGTTCCGCTCCCAGCTCTTCTTCCTGACGCACAAGTTCCGCCTGCACCGGGAACTGGAGCGCACGTCAGGCACGGTGCTGCAGGACCGGACGCTGTACGAGGACGCGGAAATCTTCGCCAAGAACCTCCACCGACAGCGGCTCATCGACAAGCGGGACTGGGGGACGTACTGGGAGCTGTACCAGACCATCTCCCAGGCGCTCACGCCGCCGGACCTGATGATCTACCTGCGCTGCCCGGTGGCCACGCTGCGTGAGCGCATCCGCCTGCGGGGGCGGACCATGGAGAAGGACATCCCGACCGCGTACCTCAAGCGCCTCAACGCGCTGTACGAGGAGTGGTTCGAGGGCTACTCGCTGTCGCCGGTGCTGGTGCTGGGGACGGACAAGCTGGACTACCTCACCGACCTGGTGGACCGCGTGGACCTCTTCCGACAGATCGAGAAGCACCTGTGAAGGAGGTCTACGTCCTGGCCACCGAGCGGTCCGGACCGCCGCCCCTGGAGGCGCTGCGCGCCGCGTTCGCCACCGACGAGGTGGAGTTCGTGCCGCACGAGGACGGGCAGGGCTTCACCGTGCGCGCGGACGGTTCGGAGGTGCGCGTGGTGCTCAAGCCGGAGAACGAGGGCCGCCCGCGCGTCACTCCGGAGCTGTTCAGTGGCAGCCCGGAGGCCTTCGCGCGCGTGGAGAATGCCCAGGCCTGCTACGCGTTCCTGCTGGAGCCCGGGGGCGCGCAGCCCACGCTGCCCGTCTTCGAGGCGCTGTGGACGGTGCGCACGCTGATGGAGCAGGTGCCCGGCGTGCTCGTGGACGTGACGGCGTTCAAGCTGCACGAGCCCGAGGACGTGGTGGAGATCACCGAGCTGGACTTCGACATCCGCGACCACGTGCACCTGCACGCCATCGAGCTGGCGGAAGGCGACACGCCCCTGTGGGTGCACTCGCACGGGATGGAGAAGTTCGGCGCGCGCGACGTGGAGATCTTCCACCTGGGCGAGGGCGACCTGCTGGCTGCGGAGAGCTTCCTCCACGAGCTGTGCACGGACCTGGCGTTCGCGCAGGGGCCGGCGCTGCGCTCGGAGGTGTCCACCAGCGAGGGCCAGAGCTTCACGATGGTGCCGTCCGAGGAGGCCCGGGCCAACCTGCTGGGCGTGCCGCTGGACGCCTTCGAGGGCCATGAGGGGCTGTTCCTCACCGTGGTGTCGCCCCTGGGCCGGCACAACACCGCGGAGCTGCTGGCGACCTACCGGGAGCGCTTCACCAAGGAGCCGGCGGAGCAGACGAAGGCCATGCACGAGGAGGCGCAGGCGCTGCTGCCCGCGTTCCTGGCGCGCTTCCAGCGCAAGGGGCTGATGGAGCCCCTGACATTCCTGGTGCGCGCCCCCTTCGAGACGCACCCGGAGGGCGAGGTGGTGGTGGAGAATCTGTGGCTGGAGGTCGTGACCCGCGACGAGGGCTCCGTGGTGGGCCGGCTGGTGGATGGCGCGGTGCACACCACCGAGTGGCGCAAGGGCGCTCACGTCGAGGTGGAGGAGAAGCAGATCAACGCCCTGGCCATCGCGCGGGAGGGCCGTCCGCTCAACGAGCCCGAGCTGCGGGCCCTGCTCACCGCTGAACGCCCCATGTAGGCTCCGGTCCTTGCTGGCGCCCCGCCGGGCGCTGCTAGGCTCCCGCACCGCATGCCGGCACTCCTGCTGCTCACGGGCCCCTCCGCGGGGCGCCGGTACGAGGTCGTCACCCAACTGACCCTCGGGCGCAGCCCGTCGTGCGACATCCCGTTGGAAGACGACCAGGTGTCGCGCCGCCACGCGCAGCTCTTCCTGGACACGCTCGCGGGACAGGTGCGGCTGCGGGACCTGGGCTCCACCAATGGCACGCTCCTCAACGGGCAGCGGCTGGCCCTCCAGGAGGAGGCGGTGCTGCGGCCGGGCGACCGGATGCGCGTGGGCGCCACCATCGCGGTGTTCGAGCCGCCGCCGGTGTCCATCGTCGATGAGCCCTCCGGCACGCCGGCGCCGGAGACGGGGCATGTGCCCATCGAGGAGGTGCTGCCGCACGTGGGCGCGGCCGCGGCGATGTACTCGGCGGGGACGGCGCTCTTGGGTGCCACCAGCGAGGCGATGGTGCTGCGGCGGCTGGCGGAGGAGACCGCGCACGCGCTCAACGCGGATCGCACCGCGGCGCTGCTGAGCGGACCCGAGGGGCTGCGCACCGCGGCGGTGTCGGGGGCCGCGTCCGTGGAGGTGCCTCGCGCGCTGGTGCAGGCCGCGCTGGAGCGCAAGGAGCTGGGACGCGCGGACACGGCGCTGTGCGCGCCGCTGGTGGCCTCGGGCGGCATGCCCTTTGGCGTGCTGTACGTGGAGCGTGAGGAGTCCCCCTTCACCGAGGGCGAGGGGCAGTTGCTCGCGTCGCTGGGGCGACTGGGGGGCGAGGCGTACACGGCGGTGCGCTCGCGCGGTGAGGCGGAGGCCGCGGAGATGCCGTGGGTCACTCCGCTGGGGACGTCGCGGGCGTTTCGCGGGCTGGTGGAAGAGGCTCGGCGGGCCGCGGGCAGCGCCGCTCCCGTCGTGCTGCACGGGGAGCCGGGCACTGGCAAGGCGCTGTTGGGGCGCTTCCTCCATGGGCGCTCGCCGCGGGCGCTGGGGCCGTGGGTGACGGTGGAGTGCCGTCAGCCGCTGGAGGCGGTGGAGGTGGCGCTCTTCGGCCGGGCCGGGGCGGCAGGACAGCCTCCGGTGACGTCCGCGGTGCTGCGCGCGGATGCGGGGACCCTGCTGCTGCGCCACGTGGAGGCGCTGCCCCGTCCGGCGGCGGAGCGGCTGGCGCGGATGCTCGCCCGGCGTGCGGCACCGGCGCGACAGGGCGGCGAGGAGCCCGTGGACGTGCGGGTGGTTGCGACCAGCTCCGCTCCGGTGTCCCGGCTCGCTTCGCGCGGTGAGTTCGACGCGGCGCTGGCGCGCGGGCTCACGGGCTTCGAGCTGGAGGTTCCACCCCTGCGCGAGCGACGGGGCGATGTGCCGGTGCTGCTCGAGTACTTCGCGCTTCGCGCGGCACGGCAGGGCGGACGGGAGGCGCCCGTCCTTGGACCGGAGGCACGCCGGCTGCTGGCGGAGTACCCGTGGCCCCAGAATGTGCGCGAGCTGGAGCTGGTGGCGGAGCGGCTGGGGCGCGTGTACGCGGCGGGCCACGTGGGCATCCCGCAGCTTCCCCCCGAGGTCCGTGAAGGCGCGGTCGGGCAGGCGCCGCGCACGCTGCAGGAGCAGGTGGCCCGGCTGGAGCGCGATGCCATCGCGGAGGCGCTGCGCGAGTCCGGGTGGAAGAAGGTCCGCGCGGCGGAGCAGCTGGGCATCAGCCGGCCCACGCTCGACCGGAAGATGGAGGAGTACGGGCTGACGCTGGAGCGGGGGACTCGCGGCTGAGCGCACCGGTCGCCCGGGACGGAGTCCGCGGACGGCTCAGGCCTTCACGACCGCTGCTTCCTTGCGACGGCTGAGCAGCACGCCCGTGAGGATGAGCGCCGCGCCGAGCGTCTGGAGCAGGGTGGGACGCTCGCCTCGCACGGCCCAGGCGGTGAGCGCCGCGACCACGGGGATGCCGGTGCCGTAGAGCGTCGTGCGGTTGGTGCCCACCCGCTGCACGCTGCGGAACCAGACGAAGTAGGCGAGCACCAGCGGCCCCAGCGCCGAGTACACGAGGGCAATCCACCCCGCGGTGCTCACGCGTGACGCGTCCATCGAGACAACCTGAGAGGCGCCGGCCAGCACCACTCCCGGCGCACCCGTGAGCATGGTGATGGCCGTGACGCGCAGCGCGGACACATCCGCGCTCACGGCGCGCGTCCCCACCGTGTAGATGGACCAGCACACGCAGCTGCCGACGATCAGCGCGTCCCCCACCCAGGTCTCCGCGCCCAGGTTCGGGCCTCTCGCGCCCACCACCAGCAGCATCCCCACCACCGCCAGCGACAGGCCGGCGATGACCGGACGGCGCAGGCGTTCGATGCCGAGCGCCGCGCCCAGGGCCGCCGTCACCACCGGGCTCACCGCCGTGAGCATCCCACTGTTGGCCGCCGTCGTCCGCGCGAGGCCTTCAATGAAGCACAGCTGGTAGAGCGTGTTGCCCACGAAGCCCAGGCCAGTGAGCCGCAGGAACACCTTCCACGGCATCGGCTTCCAGCCCTCCACCGCCCCCAGCACCAGCCCCATCGCGAGCGCCGCGAGCCCGAAGCGCAACGCCATGAAGGCCCGGGGCGGCATGCCTTCCAGCGCGTCCTTCACGAGGGTGTAGTTCGTGCCCCAGATGACCACGACGGCGATCATCGCCAGGTCGGACGTGGAGAGGAGGCGGGCAGGCGCTGCGACGGCGGGCGACGAGGTGCTCACGGCGGCGGGGCATAGGGCGTCACTGTTCCGGACGCAACGTCGACGTTTCCCCACGCCCGTGCTTGTCCGGCCGGCCCGCCCGTGTCGTAAATGCCCGCCCATGGACTTCCGCTATTCGGACGAGGTGCGACGCGCGAAGGACTCCGGGCAGCCGCTGGTGGCGCTGGAGACGAGCGTCGTCGCGCAGGGCCTGCCTTACCCCGACAACCTTGCCGCCGCTCGCGCGTGCGAAGAGGCCGTGCGCCGCGCTGGCGCCGTGCCCGCGCCCATCGCCGTGGTGGATGGCGAGGTGTGGGTGGGCCTGGAGGACGCCGCCATGCGCAGGCTGGCCGAGGGCCGCGAGAAGCTGCTCAAGCTGGGCTCGCGCGACCTGGCCGTGGCGGTGGCCACCCGCGCCAGCGGCGGCACCACCGTCAGCGCCACCTGCGAGCTGGCCGCCGCGGCCGGCATCCGCGTCTTCTCCACCGGCGGCATCGGTGGCGTGCACCGTGGCGCGGCCGAGCACTGGGACATCTCCCAGGACATCGCCGCGCTGTCGCGCTACCCGGTCGCCGTGGTGTGCGCGGGGGCCAAGTCCGTGTTGGACCTGCCCAAGACGATGGAACTCCTGGAGACCGCGGGTGTGCCCGTCATCGGCGTGGGCACGAACGAGCTGCCGTCGTTCTACAGCCGCGAGTCCGGCCTCACGCTGGAACACCGCGCGGATGATCCGGAGGCCGCCGCGCGCATCGCCCATGCCCGCTTCGAGCTGCTGGGCCAGGGCGGCGTGCTCTACACCGTGCCTCCGCCGGAGGAGGCCGCGCTGGCACGCAACGACGTGGAGCTGCACATCGCCTCGGCGCTCGCGGACGCGGACCGGCAGGGCGTGCGCGGCAAGGCGGTGACGCCGTTCCTCCTGGGGGAGATGGCGAAGCGCACCGGGGGCAAGAGCCTCAAGACGAACCTGGCGCTGCTCGTGAACAACGCGCGCTTCGCGGGGGCGCTGGCCGTGGCCTACGCACGCCTCGCGAAGCGCTGAGCCTCCGGGCCGCTGCTTCAGGACTCGCGGTGCTGGAACCAGGACACCAGGTCCTCCAGCGCCGCGCGGTCCACGTCGTCGAAGGTGTTCTTGTGCTCGGAGTCGATGTCGAGCACGGCGAGCAGCTCGCGGTTGCGGCCGAACACCGGCACGACGATCTCCGACGCGGAGCGCCCGTCGCAGGTGATGTGGCCCGGGAAGGCGTGCACGTCCGCCACCACCACCGTCTCCCCCTTCGCCGCGGACGTGCCGCACACGCCCTTGCCGAAGGTGATCTCCAGGCACCCGAGCGTCCCCTGGTAGGGGCCCACGCGCAGCAGCTTTCCGGGCGTCACCACCCGGTAGAAGCCCGTCCACAGGTGGCCGAAGGCGTGGTGCAGCAGGCAGCTCATCGTCGCCATGGCGCAGATGTCGTCGTCCACGCCCTCGAGGATGGCGACGGCATGCGTCTTCAGTTCGGCATAGGCCTCGGTCTTCGGCTGACCGCGCAGGTCCAGGGTGACTTCCGCCATGATGGGGGTCCTCGGGAGGGATTTGCCGCCCTCTTCTAACAACCCTCGTGCCCGCAGGCACAGGAGGCCGTGTGGAACCGCTCGTCCTGGATTCGCGAACCCGTCTGCTCGTGCTCACCGGTGCCGGAGTCTCCGCGGAGAGCGGGGTGCCCACCTTCCGGGGCATGAACGGCCTGTGGGAGAACCACCCCGTGGAGGCCGTGGCCTCCCCCGAGGGCTTCGACGCGGACCCCGCGCTCGTGTGGCGCTTCTACTCACAGCGCCGGGGCGGTGCCGCCGACGTGAAGCCCAACCCGGGCCATGACGCGCTGGTGCGGTGGGAGCAGCACCTGGGCGACCGCTTCCTCCTGGCCACCCAGAACGTGGACGGCCTGCACGAGCGCGCGGGCAGCCAGCGCGTGGTGGCCATGCACGGCCACCTCTTCCGGACGAAGTGCGCGGACTGCCGGCGTGCGCCCTTCAACGACACCTCCGTCCACCCGTCGGGCACGGTGCCCCGGTGCGACCAGTGCAACGGCCGGCTGCGACCCGACATCGTCTGGTTCGGGGAGTCGCTCGCCTCCGAGGACCTGGAGCGCATCGGCGACTTCATCTCGCGCAGGGACGGCACCCGGCTCGTCTTCCTGGCCGCGGGCACGTCCGGCGCGGTGTGGCCGGCGGCGGGCCTGGTGGATCAGGTGCGCGCCGTGCGCGGTGACACGTGGCTCGTCAACTTCGAGTCCGCCGCCAACACGGAGCGCTTCCACCACTTCGTCCAGGGGCGCAGCGGCGAGGTGCTGCCCTCGCTCGCGGCGCTCTCCTGACCCTGCCTCACTCCGAACGGCCGGGCTGCCCGATGAGGTAGGTGATGACCATCCCCTGCGCGCGATGCACCCCGCTGTTCCAGTGGTACCCGTTGGCGTCCAGCCCCGCGGTCAGCTTCTCCAGGTCCGCGGGCGCATAGGTCCGCAGCGAGGACACCACGCCATCCCAGAGCACGAGCAGCGGGATGATGGGCACCAGGTAGGTGAGGACCAGGCGCCACCAGCGCACCGGGCGGATGAGCAGGGTGAAGCCCCACACCAGGGGCACGACGAGCAGGAGCTGGATGAGGAGGTACGGCAGCGAGCGCTGGGTGAGCTCGAAGGCGGCGAACGGGACGCCTTTGTCGACGGCGTCCGCGAGCAGGGCGCGGGCCTTCTCCGGAGGGAAGTGGTGCAGCCCCTCGAAGAGGGTCCGCACCCCCGTCAGCTCCTCCGGGAGTCGCGTGGCGTCGACCGGGGTGTCCCTGTATTGCGCGCCGGGAGGCAGCTCCAGGCCCGGGGTGGGATGCAGGTCGGTGAGCACCACCTCCGCCCCGCTGTGCACGGACTGGAGCACCGGAAGCAGCGTGCGCCACGGGCCTCCCGCGCCGGAGCAGAGGTCGACGACGCGGTTCGTGCCCGACGTGCGGAGCAGCTCCGCCAGGAGCTTCGCCACGCCGTCGTAGGGGCGCACGCGGTCGAGCACGACACGCAGGTAGTCGACCTCGCCACGGCGCAACAGCTCGGGCAGCCACGACTGGTCGAGGAATTCGAAGAGCTGGAGGCGAGGGAGCAGGGGCATCGCGAGGACTCTAAAGCCCTGCGCGGCCCCGCGAAACAAAGCACGGGCGCCCCCGGCTGTTCCCAGCCAGAAGCGCCCGTGGAGGGTTGTGCCTACGGCCCCCGGAGGGTGGTCAGCCCCTGATCCGTGAGGACGAGCAGCATGCGGGGCGTCACCGTGGGCTCGTAGACGAGCTGTAGGACGCGTTGCCCGGCCACCTGACGCACGGGCGCCAGCGTCGTCCCGTCCGGCTCCAGCCGCCAGAGGCCCGCGCCATTCGTGCCGATGTAGAGCGCGCCGTCGTCCGTCGCCTTGAGCGAGAGGATGCGATTGGTGGGCAGCCCCGCGAGCTTCTGCCAGTTCCCCGCCGAGCGTGACTTGGGCGTCATCGCCCAGACGCCGTACTCCGCGCTCCCCAGGTAGTAGCGACCCGCGGTCACCTGCTCGAAGGCGCGCCAGTAGTCATCCGTGGCCTGCCCATTGAGCGCCTCGTTGAAGCTCTTGAACTTCCAGGGCGTGGGCCCCTCCCAGGTGAACTCGCGGTCCCAGTCCTCCAGCTTGTCGCTGGGCACCAGCACTCCGAGCATCTGCTCGTTCGCGACGAGGACGTCTCCGTTCGGTGCGATGCCCAGCCCGTGCATGTATGGGCATTGCAGCGAGCCCCACTCCGAGCCGTTCTCGTAGAGATACCAGCCCGGGTGACGGTGGCTGTTGTAGACGAGCCCCTGGATGCGCGTCACACCGTGGTTGGTCGTGATGTAGAGGTCGCCGCGGTCGCGGCCGCGCGTCACGCGAGCGCAGTTCAGGACGGAGCGGTCCTCCTCGTAGTGGAAGTCATTGGTGTTGTGGATGCCAAGCTGCTTGCCCTCGTTCGATGATTTGACGGTGCGCCAGAGGTGCTCCTCGAGCGCGACCTTCCCGTCGGGCTGGAGGCGGACCGCGTCGAGGTCTCCCTTCTGGTATTCGGCGTAGCGCTCGGGCGTGTAGTACGCCTCGCCGGGGCCGGGGATGTACGAGCGCTGCTCGATGCCCGGCGCACGCTTCATCTCGTTGGCGCGATACCCCACGTACGCGCGCCCGGCCTCACCGCCGCAGATGACCGTCGAGTCGGTCGCGAGCGAGTCCGGGCTGAACGGCTGGCGCGCCTGCCCGACACCGGAGGTCCACGTGGGCGCCTTGTCGCCGGGGCGCAGCACGCCAATGCGGTAGCCATCCAGGAGCCAGACGTTCAACCCTTCATCAATGCCAACGCTCTGCGGAGTGCCAACGCCAAACGTGCGCGTGTAGTCGAGCACCGGATCCACGGGCCAGGGCCCTGCGTTCTGCGGCTCGCCCGCGTCGGGCGTCGGGCCCGCGTCGGGTGTTCCGCCCGCATCGGGCGTCGTTCCACCATCTTCGTCGGGTGGGAGCGTTCCGGCATCGGCAGAGGAATCCGGAGGGGGGAGGGTGGGAACTTCATTTCCCTCGTCCCCCACCGGGATCGGCTCCCCGTCCGGGTCGATTGTCCGGGGCTCGTCGTTGCAACCCCCTGACAGCAAAGCAATGACCGCGAATCCTGCCCCCACCACTCCTGCACGTATCCCCATCCATGCCCCCATTTCACGGAGGCTCCTTCGCAAGTCCCGGGCCGACGGCTCAGCGACCGACCCTGGCCTGAAGGTGTGGGGGATACCGCTCGCCTTGCACCGTGATGTGGGAGAGGGCGCCCTCGATGTCGCGGAGGTCCTCGGGCGTCAGCTCCACGGCGGCCGCTCCGATGTTCTCCTGCAGGCGGTGCAGTTTGGTGGTCCCTGGGATGGGAACGATCCACGGCTTCTGGGCCAGCAGCCACCCGATGGCGAGCTGGGCCCGTGTCACCTGTTTCCGGGCCGCGAGTTCGCCGAGGAGATCCACCAGGGTCTGGTTCGCCTTCCGGGCCTCCGCCGTGAAGCGCGGGACGATGTTGCGGAAGTCCTTGCTGTCGAACGTCGTGCTCTCGCTGATCCCTCCCGTGAGGAAGCCCTTGCCCAGGGGAGAGAAGGGCACGAAGCCGATCCCAAGTTCCTCCAGGGTCGGTAGGACGTCCTGCTCGGGGGCTCGCCACCACAGGGAGTATTCGCTCTGGAGGGCGGTGACGGGCTGGACCGCATGAGCGCGCCGGATCGTCTCCACGCCTGCTTCGGACAAGCCGAAGTGCTTCACCTTGCCCGCCTGGATCAGCTCCTTCACCGCGCCCGCGACCTCCTCGATGGGCACGTTCGGGTCGACGCGGTGTTGATAGAAGAGATCGATCCGGTCCGTCTTGAGCCGCTGGAGCGCTGCGTCCGCGACCTGCTGGATGTGCTCGGGCCGGCTGTTCAAGCCGCTTTGCCCGCCACTCGCGTCGAACTCGAAGCCGAACTTGGTGGCGATCACCACCTGGTCCCGGAAGGGGGCCAGGGCTTCGCCCAGCAGCTCTTCGTTCTTGTAGGGGCCGTAGGCCTCGGCGGTGTCGAAGAAGGTGACGCCGCGCTCGAAGGCCGACCGGATCAGCTGCACGGCCTCTTGCGTCTCCGTGGCAGGGCCGTAGCCATAGCTCAATCCCATGCAGCCAAGGCCGATGGCTGAAACCTCCAGCCCGCTCTTTCCCAACTTGCGTTTTTGCATTGTCTTTCCTTTTCGCGTCAGGACCGACGCATGGGTTGGTTCACGCCCAGGCTGCGACGGGCTTCCCAGTCCGGAGACACCGCCAGCTTTACAATGCGAGGGTTGCGCAGATAGAGCGTCAGCCGGGCATCGGTTGTCTTCAGGAACAGGTCCATCGCAACACGAGCAATCTGCCCGCCTGCTCCAAGAATCAAGACATTGCGCATGTACAGCACTCCTCTTCGCTATGGGCCCTGGGGAAGGCCGAGCAGGCGGCGCAGTTCTGGCGCCGTCGTGTTGGCCCGGAAGCCCGGGCCCCCTCGCTGGAAGCTGCTGGCTGCCGCCAGTCCTCCCACCATCACCGGCTCGCAGCCGGCATCGCGCACCAGTCGCAGCGCGACCTGGACCGCCTGGGCGTCGTCTCCGGCGACGGGAACCCCCAGCTTGCCGCTCTGCCGTTTGGCGGAGGCTTCGATGGCGGTGGCATCGACGGCGCTGAAGGCGCGCACCAGCTTCGTGCCCGGCAGGTACTTCGCGGACGTCCTGGCGACGCCCTCGGCCTGCGCCTCACGGGACAGCGCGTGGTCGTTTCCCGAAGGCGCATTGCAGGCATCGAGCACGACCTTGCCGCGCAGCGCCTGCTTCAGGTCCCGCCCGAGCTGGGGCAAGGCCTCATACGGAACGGCGAACAACAGGACCGTGCCGAACTCGGCCGCCTGCCGCGGCGTGCCCGCCGAAGCGCGCGGACCGAGCTCGCGGGTCATCGAGACGAGCTCCTCGGGATGGCGGGAGGAGAACAGGACTTCGTGCCCGGCCTTCACCCAGAGCCGTCCGACGGTGGCGCCCAGCCAGCCCGCGCCGATGACACCGAGCCGCATGGCTTGCGCGCCCCGTCCCCGCTCCGGAGTCTTGCCCGCCGGGTCGGCCGGCTGCGCTGGAGGTGCGCCCGTGGCGCTTGAGCTGGCGGCGACCGCGGCCAATCCCAGTCCCGCGACAAGGAGCTGGCGACGGTTCAGGCTACTGGAACGCTGCGGGTGCTTGCGCATGCGGATTCATCCTTTTCATTCGACCTGGCGGCCCAGCCCGCTGCTCGCCCCGTTCGCCCATAGAAATAGGGCCCTGCCCCGCGCATGACTATGCGGAGCAAGGCCCATGGGCTTTTAAGCGGTGCTTTACAATCGAAGGGGTGCCGAAGCTCAGCCGTTGCCGGTGGGGCGGGCAAGCATGGGCATGGCGTCAGGACGGTCCCACAGGACGAAGTGGCTGCATCCGTCCAGCTCCACCACGTCGAACTCCGGCTTCGCGCGCAAGGCGCTCTCCCTCATGGAGGACGACTCCAGCACGCGGTCCTTCCCTGGGACGAGCACCGTGCCGCGTCGCACGTTGCGGAACAGCGATGCATCGTGCTTCTGGCTCCACGCGGTGATGTCCAGCAGGTTGGCCACCATCGTCGCCACCCGCTTGGGATTGGTCGGGAAGGCCATGATGAGCTCGCGCTTGCGCGAATCCTCCAGCGGCCCCCAGGCCCCCCGGTTGTGGCGGGCGATGGGCGCGAGGCGCCACAAGGGGATGAGGAACGGCAGCAGCCACAGCTGCACGCTCGTGAGGCTCTTGTACGGGCGGGCCTGCGGAAGCACGGGCGCTTCCAGCACCACCTCCACCTTCTGGAACAGGTCCGGCCGCTGCTTCGCGGCCTCCAGGACCACGGCGCCTCCACGCGAATGTCCGTGGACGCGCACGAGGTCCGTCCTCGGCAGGTGCTCCAGGGCCTGCACCAGCACGGCGGCATCGTGGGCGATGGTGCCGTCCGGCTCCGCCGGCTCCCGGGCCCAGGGCGCCGGTTGTTCGCGCGGGTCGGTGATGGGCAGGTGGTAGTCGCAGCTCGTCACGAGGATGAGCTGGAGGTCGGGGTCGCGGTAGTGGTGCGTGAAGTAGCGCATGTCGGCCACGAAGCCGTGCATGCCAATGACCGTGGCGCGGGGCTGCTCGCAGCGCCGCTCGGCGATGACCGACTTGCCGATTCGATAGATGTGTCCGTCGAAGGACTCGCCCGGACAGGGCGTGCCCACGCGGTTCATCAACCACGCTCGCAGGGCGGGCACGGCGACGGCGACACCAGCAAGGACTCCAAGAGCCACGAACATGCGTTCACCCGGGGCGGGAAGGGCACCGGTACTGCGCTTCGCGGACCTTGTCCAGCCGGCACCCCGCTCCCTGGGGCATGCTCCCGCCAGTTCCATGGAAGGACCCACGGCATGAAAGTCATTCTCTTTGGCGCGACCGGGATGGTGGGGCAGGGCGTCCTGCGCGAGTGCCTGCTGGACCCGGAGGTGGAGCGCGTCCTCACCGTGGGGCGCAAGGCGACGGGCCAGCAACACGCGAAGCTCCGCGAACTCGTGCATCAGGACTTCATGGACTTCTCCTCCGTGGAGGAGGAACTCACGGGCTACGACGCATGCTTCTTCTGCCTGGGCGTCTCCGCGGCGGGCCTGAAGGAGGAGGACTATCACCGCGTGACGTATGACTTCACGCTCGCGGCGGCGAAGACGCTGGTGAAGCGCAACCCGGGCATGACGTTCCTCTACGTGTCGGGAACGGGCACCGACAGCACCGAACAGGGCCGCAGCATGTGGGCGCGCGTGAAGGGGAAGACGGAGAACGCGCTGATGAAGCTGCCCTTCAAGGACAGCTACATGTTTCGCCCGGGCATCATCCAACCGCTGGATGGCATCAAGTCCCAGACGAGGGCATACCGGGTGGGCTATGCGGTGATGGCGCCGCTCACCCCCGTGCTGAAGGCGCTCTTTCCAAAGCTGATCACGGACACGCGGCGGGTCGGACGCGCGATGCTCCAGGTCGCCCGCCACGGTGCCCCGAAGCGCCTGCTCGAGAACCCGGACATCAACAGCCTCGCGCAAGAACCGCTACCGCGCGGAGCCTAGGACGCCGGCTCCCGCGGCGCCTCCGTGCCTTCCTGCGGCTGTCCCTCGCGCTTGGGGGACGTGGTGTCCTCCTCTCCGGTCAGGTTGCTCTTGCGGAGCGTGTCGTCCAGAACGTCCCCGTGGCGTTTGCGCGGAGGGGGTGAGGGCTTGGGCTCATGCTCCATGGCGGCCTCCTGAGGTGGTGATGTTGCCTTCCGCCAAGGTGGGGCCTGCTCCCGCCCCGCGCCCATGTGTAAAGGCTTGCCACCGTCCCTGCGCCTGGCTGGCTGTCTGCCTGACTGTCAGGAGCCCTCCCGAGGGGAAGCCGCCGAGGGCCTGCGAGCGTTTCTTTCTCCATGCCTTCGACTCGACCGCTGCGCCTCGCCCTGCTCTCCCTGTCCATGGCCCTGCCAGCCTTCGCGGCCGGCCCTGCCGTGTGGGGCGAAGGCCTGATGGTGAAGGTGCGGCCAGAGACCACGGCCCGGAGCGCCACCGAGGTGCGGCTGACCGCGGCGCGCAACGAGTTCGTCTCCTTCCAGGTGGCGCTGCATGGAGGGGATGCCGGCCTTCAGGGCGTGCGCGCCCGACTGCCCGCGCTGGAGGGGCCCGCGACCCTGACGGGGCCGGACGTGACGCTGTACCGCGAGGCGCTCGTCACCACGAAGAAGGCCTCGGTGGCAGGCGAGCCCGTGGGCCGTTGGCCGGACGGCCTGGTGCCGGACACGGACGAGGTCGCCGGAGAGCAGCGCAATGCCTTCCCCTTCGACGTGCCCGCGGGCGAGGCGCGCGCCCTCTGGGTGGACGTGCACGTGCCCGCGGATGCGCCCCCCGGTGACTACCGCGGCACGGTGACGGTGGAGGCGGCCGGAGGCTTCCAGCGGCAGGTGACCGCGAGGCTGACGGTGGTGGACGCGGCGCTGCCGAGCACGTCCTCGCTGCCGTCAGCGTTCCTGCTGTGGCCGCCGCACGTGTGCCGCGCGCACACGGGCCGGGAGGACTGCTCGCCGCAGGAGCTTCAGCCGCTGCTGGAGCGCTACCAGCAGCTGGCGCTGGAGCACCGCTTCACGCTGTCCAGCCTCTTCCCGCGCAAGCCGTGGCCGCCCGCGTGGAGCGACTTCGACGCGGCGTGGGGCCCGTTCCTGGAGGGCACCGCGCCCACGCGGCTGCCCGGCGCGCGGATGACGAGCCTGGAGTACGTGGGCCCGCTCGACGCGGAGAACCTGAGGGACTTCGCGGGCCACATGAAGGCGAAGGGCTGGCTGGACCGGGCCTACGTGCAGCTGGGCGACGAGCCGCCCTACGGGACGAGCTTCGAGCAGGTGCACGCGACGGCGGCCCTGGTGCGCGAGGCGGCGCCCGGGCTGCGCACGCTCCTGACGACGAACTCGCACGAGATGGCCCGCAATGACCTCGAAGGGCTGGTGGACGCCGTGGTGCCGCTGGTGAACCACCTGGACGGCACGGAGGGCACCTTCCGGGGCGATCAGCGTGACACGTACACGGACTTCCTGAAGCGCCCTGGTACTGCGTTGTGGATGTATCAGAGCTGCATGAGCCACGGCTGTGCGTATGGGACCAACGCCCCGGAGAACAAGCCGGGGGCGGGCTGGCCGTCGTACATGCTGGACCGCTCGGCCGCGAAGGCTCGCGCGATGGAGTGGGTGACGTTCCTCCAGGGCGCGACGGGGGAGCTGTACTACCAGTCGGTGGGGATGCTCTCCACGGCGTGGACGGACCAGTACCGCTTCAATGGCAACGGGGACGGGACGCTCTTCTACCCGGGCACCCCGGCTGCGATTGGCGGGACGACGCACGTGCCGGTGGCGTCCCTGCGACTGAAGCTCATCCGTCAGGGCATGCAGGACTACGAGTGGCTCAAGGCGGTGAGCGACGCGGGCGACCCCGGCTTCGCGCGCAAGGTGGCGCGGGAGCTCATCCCTTCCGCGTCGCGCGTCTCGGATGACGGCGCCGCGTTCGATGCGGCGCGGCTGCGGCTCATCCACCGCTACCAGGAACTGACCGCCGGTGAGGCGCCACCTCCCGATGCGGGCACCCCGCCAGACGCGGGCACGCCGCCGGAGGAGGGCACGGGGGGACCGCCCCAGCAGGCGCCCACGGCCCCGCCGGGCGTGGACCCGGACCCGGAGACGGTGGGCAGGGGTGGGCCCACCGGCGGCTGCACCACGGGCGGAGGTGGCTCCGCGGCGGTGGCGGGGAGCCTGCTCTTCGCGGCCTGGATGCTCAGGGGCGCGCGGCGCAAGCAGTACGCCCGCGCCGGGTGAGCCGGGCTATTCGCCGTCAGGGACCTGGCGCGACTCGGGACCGTGCGGTTGCGCCACGACGGTGATGGCATCCTTGCCGTAGCCCTCGCGGGTGCCGTACCGCCCCTGGAAGGACTCCGTCGGATGTCCCACGCGGTAGAGGTCCACGGTGGGGAAGGTGTTGCGCTTCGTCCCATCCGTCGAGCCCGCGGACTGCTCCACCGTGACGGTCTGCTGACCGTCACGGGCCACCACCGGGGCGGAGTGGTAGGGAGACTTTCCCTTGGGGGTCGAGCCCTGCCGGATGATGTCGTAGGCCTCGCCCACGGCGGGTGAGGCCCGGACTTCCACCCCGTTCGGATCCAACCGCTTGGCCTCCTGGGAGTGGGCGATGTTCTTCTCGTCGCTCTCGCCCATGACCTTCTGGGTCACCTTCTCCTTGCTGGCGAGGGTGTACGTGGTCTCGGTCGGAACCGGCAGGCGCCGGCCATGCATGATCTCCTCCCCATTGTGCATGCAGTCCGGGATCCCCTTCTTGAACTGATGGCGCTCGAAGGTGTCGTCGTTCCTGCTGTACCGGGTCGGGCTCAGGTCGGACTGCTGGGTGATGTACTTCTGCTTGTCCGCGCTGGCCGGGACGCTCGTATTGACAAACAGGGAAGCGCGTTGTGTGGCATCCGGCTTCTTCAGTCCGTCGTGGACCCCGTACTGCTTGTTGTCGGTGAGCTTGACCGAGTCCGGAAGCGTCTTGGCCGGGGGCAGCTTGGGCGTACGAGACGGAGGCGGAGACGACGACGAGCGGCGGCGGATCGGCATGGGGACACCTCGCTCCACTTGGAGTCAGCGGAATGGATGCCACTCCATGGGGCAGGACGTCAGGGATTTCAAACCCAAATTCGAGGTTCCGACCTCCGCTGTTCAAGAATGAAGGATGGGTTCATTCCGGCGGGCAGGAGTTCTCCTGGATGCGCACCACGACCCACCCGGGCGAGCTGGCAGGCTCAGGCCTGCTTTTCGACGAACTCTGCGAGTTGCCTCGTGACGGTGCCCCAGCCGTCGTAGAAGCCCTTCTCCTCATGCATGGCCTTGTCGGCCTGGTTCTTGTGCATCACATGGGCCGCGTACTCGGTGCCCTGGGGATGGTCCTTCAGCGTGATGATGGCGGTCACGAAGGGCTCTTCCGCGGGGCGCCATCCCGCGACCAGGGCGGTCGTGAAGACGAGTCGCTCCTGCGGGTCGATGGCGAGGAAGCACCCCTGGATGTGCGGCATGAAGTCGCCGCCGTCCTCACTGAGCTGGGTGAGGAACGAGCCGCCAGGGCGGAGCTCCAACTGCAGGACCTTGCAGCGGGCCGGAGCCGGGACCCACCATTGTTCGAGGCTCGCGGGGTCCGTCCACGCGCTCCACACGGCCGGGCGGGGTGCCTTGATGATCCGTGAAATCGTCAGGTCGAGTTCTGGATGTACCGATGCGCTCATCTGGGTTCTCCCTTTCCATGGGTCCTGGTGACGAACTGCTCGAGCCTGTCCGTGCGGCCTTCCCAGAGGTCGCGTTGTTCAGACAGCCAGGCTTGGACAACCGCGAACGGCTTCTTCTCGATGGCGCACGTCCGCACGCGGCCTTCCTTGCGCGTCTGGATCCAGCCGCTCTCCTCGAGCAGGTGGATGTGTTTCATGAAGGAAGGCAATGCCATGTCGAATGGCTTCGCCAGCTCGCTGATACTTGCCGGACCCTGGCCCAACCGCCGCAACACGGCGCGACGCGTGGGGTCGGCAAGCGCCTGGAAGAGGCCGTCCATCTGCCGCGGATGCTGTTCCATGCGGCAGGGTATGGCGTTGGGATACTTAGCGCAAGGGCTAAGTGTTGTGGGCGGTGTCCTGGGCCCGGAAGGCCCGTTCGTGCAGATGCAGTTGGGGCGCTCGCGGGCGTTCAGGACCGCTTCTTCTCGCGGGCCTGCCGGGACGTGTAGAGGCGGTGCAGGAAGTCGTAGAGGACCAGCTCCTGGGCGCGGGCGGCGGTGCGCAGCATCCGGTTGGTGTGCATGTGGACGAGGCTCGCGGCCACGCGCTCCAGGGGCTGGGTGAGCTGCCCCTGGTCCGCGGACGCTCGCAGCCGTGCCAGCACCGGCCCCTGCCGTTCGGAGCGGCGGCGCAGCGCCGCGAGTCCCGGAGCCAATGGCCCCTCCGCGGGCCCTGCCTGCCAGAGCAGGGCCTCCAGCTCCTGCCGGTGCGTCCGGAACCGCTCGCCCAGCCGCCGCTCGAAGGCTCCGTCCACGCTGAACTCCTGGCCATAGCCCTGGCGCAAGCCGGCGAGCAGCCGGCAACGGCCCTCCAGGTCGAAGCCCAGGTCCGTGAGCAGCAGGTCAATGCCACACAGCACGAGCCGCCAGCGCGCGTCCGCGCCGTCCTCGCCGCAGACGGTGTCGAGCAGCTCCAGCGCCGCTTCACTGTCCGCGTGGAAGCACTGCTCCGCCAGGGGCAGGCCCGCGTCGCCGCCATAGCGCTCCAGCTCGCGCTCGTACGTGTCCACCTGCACGCGGTGGACGACGCCGTCCTGGCGCAACGGGGCGAGCAGCGCGTGGAGCCGTGACAGGACCTCCGTGTGCAACCGTCGCGGGTCGCCCTGGAAGCGCACGCGCAGGTGCCAGTCCGGGTCACCGTAGCGCAGGAAGAACCACTGCTTCGCCGCGCCGCAGGCCAGCGCTTCGCGGGCCAGGGGCGCCACGGCCTCCGCCAGCACGCGGTCCGCGAGCGCCGTGCCGGTGTAGAGCTTGACGTAGAGCCACTCGGAGCCCGGGGGGAAGGAGCGCTGCAGCCGCGGCGGCTTCGGCAGCGGCACGGCGGGCGCGGGCACCGCCGGGGCTTCGCGCACGAAGGGCACCACCACCTCGTGGACGAAGCGGCCTTCCGGGCCCTGGACGCAGAGGCCCTCGTCCGCGAGCAGCTCCACCAGCACCACGTCCGTCCGCTGCCGCACCAGGTGGACGAAGGTGTCCAGGCTGAGCACGTTGTCCAGGTCCACCGGCAGCACGTTGTCCTGATCCACCAGGCCCACGAGGCGCGGAAGCCCCAGCCGCTCGCGCAGCCGCCCGGCCTCCCGGAAGCGCTCGGCGCCTTCACGTTCCCCCAACGCGCGGAGCGTGGACGCCTGGAGCCGCCAGCGGGCGCGGTAGAGGATGAGCCTGCCCGCCGTCACCCGGGGAAGAAACGCGCTGCTCGCGAGCGGCCCCCACTGCCAGCGCAGGCCGGGGGTCGCTCCCTGTTGCTGGAGCGTGCCCAGGAAGGTGTAGGGGCGCAGGTGCGCTCGGCCGAAGTTGTGGACGTGGGTGACGCGGGGAAGGACCTCGCGGCCCAGGCTCGCCGAGCGCAGGACGATGCGGGAGCCCTGGACGCTGACGAACAGGTCGGTGAGCGGAAGCTGTCGCTCGGCGGGCGCACCCGAGCGCCCCAGGTACACCAGCTCGTGGTCGCGCAGCACGGGGCGGCAGAGGATGTTGCCCACGCGCCCCTCCGGCAGGTGCACGACCTCCGCGAAGAGGGCCTCCGGACGCAGGGCTTCCTCCGCGCGCAGGTGCGCTGTCACGTGGCGCAGCAGCTCCGGGTCGCCGTGACAGAAGCGGCCCAGGAGCGCCGCGCCCGACGGGCCGATCATCGACTCGAAGACGAACTGGAACCGCCCCGCGTCCACGTCCTCCTGCGAGGCCGCGAGCACGGTCCCCATGACGGAGAAGGCCTCCGGCAGCGGCCCCGGGCGCGGGTTCGCGAGCGCCTCCAGGTCCTCCGCGTCCAGCTCCAGCGGGCCCCCCGTGCGCAGGACCTCCGACAGCCGGTAGTGCAGGTGGGCCTGCGCCTTGCCCCAAGACATCTGCTCGTCGGCGCGGGCCGCGGGGAAGGGGAGGTCGCGCAAGAGGGGAGAGGCCTCCGCTGACTCGGGGCTCGCCAGCTCGAAGCCGATGCCCACGTCCTCGTCCAGGGCCTCCAGCAGGGGCACCTCGCGCGCCTCGTAGCGTTGGACGAAGGCCTCGCGGAAGCGCCTCAGGGTGGCGGACTCCGAGGCCGGGCTGAGGCGGTGCAGCAGGGCCACGCCCTGGCTCATCGCGTCCACCAGGGCGGGTCCCAGCGTCAGCGCTTCGGCGGGCTTGCGCAGGTCCACCTGGAAGAGGCGGCTTGCGTTCACGGGGGCGGGAAGGGCTTCCAGGCCGCGCGCGAGCGCACGGTAGCGGGAGGGCTCCGCGCCCGGAGGTGAACCATCCAGCTGCGTCAGCACGCCCTGCACGTGCGCAAGGACGCGGTGGGGCTCGGCCATCGCCGGCACGGCTTCCAGGCACGTGAGCAGTTCGCGCACCGGCTCCGGTCCCGTGACGAGCGGCGCCAGCTCCGGCACGAGGAGCTGGTGCGCCACGAGCATGTCCACGTACTCCGTGGCCTCCTCGCGGGACACGTCGGGGTCCGCGTCCACCAGGGACTGCACGAGCGCGGCGAGCGACGCCCCCGCGCGGGCCCTCTCCAACGTGGCCTCCAGGTACGGCGTGGGCTCCACGCCGACGAGCTGGTAGCTGCGCGAGCCACCGTCGCGCCGGGACTCGGCGTAGCGCAGCCGGCCCGCCGCCCGGTACAGGCTGGAGTTGGGCCGGTAGCTCAAGGCCCCGCGCAGCGCGGGCAGCCCCGCGAGCCCGTCCGTCAGTGCATCGACGTAATCCATGTCCAACCGCGTATGGCGGCGGTACGTCTCACGGGCTGGCAGTTGCAGCCGGGTCGCCTGGGTGAGCGTGCCCAGACTGTTGCCGGCGAAGAGGCCGAAGGGCGTGGCCCGCGACGTCATGCGTTGCCAGTAGCGCACCAGCGTGCGCTCCAGCTTCTCTGCGTGAGGACTCCCGGGCGCGGACGTCCACGCGGGCAGGTTCTCCTCCAGCGAGGGCGACGCGAGGAACAGCGCCTCCCGCACCTCCGGCCGGGCAATGACAGACGCGAGCCGCTCGCGCAGCAGCTCGCGGTCCCGGGCGAGCGCCGCGTCCAGCTCGGCGGTGGACGCCCCTCGCGCGGTGGGAGCGAGCAGGCCCTGGCCCCATGCCCGCAGCTCGTCGAAGGGCAGCAGCGGGGTGCGCAGGACGAAGAATCCGGAGGGCGCGAAGCCCGGTGGCGTCGTCATGGAGCGTCCAGGGTGGTGGGGCGAAGGGACATGAGCAGCAGGCGGTCCCATTCCGGCTCCACCGCGGAGGTCGCCGCGAGGAGCGCGAGGGCGATGCCGGCGGCACCCGCGAGCAGGCCCGCGTGGTCCGTCCAACCCTCGGTGCCGTCGTCGAAGCGCTCCAGGATCCGGAAGCCGGCCACGCCCTGGCCGGGCTGGCGGTGAACGCAGAGCAGCTGGCGGAACCAGAAGCGGGCCGCGGTCTCGAAGGCGGGCTCGCCCGTGGTCTGGAACAGGCGGTTGTACAGGTGCGCGAGCCCGGCGGATCCATGGCAGAGCCCACCATCCAGCACGGAAGCGACGTCCTGCCAGCGCGAGGCGGCCTCCCGGCAGAGCGCGAGGGCCTGGGCTTCCCACGCGGGGGTTCCCACCGCGCGCGCCAGCGTGTGCAGCCCGAGCGCCACGCCGGGATCGCCGTAGCACCACGCCGGACGGCGCGGCCAGGTGAGCGGTTCATGCCGCGCATCCACGCGCGAGGGGAAGCGCGCGGGGGCGGAGTCTTCTGCGCGCCGGGCCATGAACCACGTCCATCCGCCTTCGAGCAGCCCGCGCGCGGCAGGCCTTGCGACGCCCGCGGCCACCGCGCCTCCCAGCACGATGAGCACGCCCGCCATGCCGTGCGCGACGCCCAGGTTGTAGCTGCCCTCGGGATGTTCTCCCCGGAGCCGGGCTTCGACGTGGAGGGCCTGCGTCTTCCAGCGCAGTCCCTCCGGTGTCCGCTCGGCCAGCTCCCCCAGCCGCGCGACCACCGCTTCCAGGCAGCGCCGTGCGCCGTCACGGGGAAGGCGCTCCAGCGCGTACGTCCCCATGCCCACCAGCCCGCTCACCAGGTCGTAGCGGTGCGGCCAGGGCCGCGTCTGGAGGAAGTCCTCGAGCGCGGCGTCGAGCTCCGTGAGCGGATCCGCGTCGGGTGATTCGGAGGGAGGCTGCACGCGCTGCACGGCCCAGGCGATTCCCGGGAAGCCGTCATACAGGTCCGCGCCCAGCGTCTCCGTGGCGAGCGCATCCGTGGCGCGCTCCAGCAGGGCGTCGGCCCGGGCGCGGTGCCGCGCGTCAGCCTGGAGGGGGACGCGTGCGAGCGCGTCGAACAACACCGCGCAGCCCGCGTCCCCGCGCGCCAGGGAGGCCAGGGGCAGGGAATGGGCGGGAATATCCGACAGCGCCTCGACAATCGCCGCGAGCGCTTCCACGGCTGCCTCGTGCTCGACTCCGTGCAGCAAGGGTTTCCAGGCAGCAGCGCGTCGCATGTCGTCTTCCCATGCCAGGGGGAGAGGAAATCCACAGTCCCATGGTTCTTGCTTGGATTGCTTGTCTATCTGGAATGCAGGTGCTTGACTTGGCCTTGCAGTAAACGCCGTCAAGGACCGCAACGAAAGGGGCATGTCATGGACAAGCAGGACAACCAGAAGCCCAAGAAGTTGAGCCTGAAGCGCGAGACCGTCCGCCTGTTGTCCGGCGCGGGCACGGAGCAGACGGACCGCAAGGAACGGACCTCTCCCATCTGCACGGAGTACGGGACGAAGTGTGACATCTGACGGACCCCACGGGCCTCCGGGTCCGTGAGTCCTGCCGGGAGGGGGAGCGTGTCCCTCCCGGTCCCTGGCCCGGTGTGAAGTCGTTGAAGGCAGGACGTGGCTGAAGCGTTTCAATCCCTTCGGGACGCCAGCACGCTTCTTTCCGGTGAAACAACCCGGCCGTTCGTCTGTGACCGTATCCGTGTGTGGCGGGTCCCTGGCAGGCAGGGGACGAAGAATGCTGTCCAACGGCTTCCGGAGGCCGGGTCATGAACGGTGGAACTGTTACTCAAGCGCGATGGGGTCGCCACGCACTCCTGGGGGTGGCCCTTGCCCTGGCGCTCACCGTGGGAGCCGCCTGCCCGGACACGGAGGTCATCCCGCCGGACGAAATCGAGGACGCAGGCACCGTGACGGACGGAGGCGTGGGACCGCCCGATGCGGGGTCCGGCGACGGCTCGGTGCCGGATGCGAGTGTCGCTTGCACGGTACCTGTGCCCCAGGGGGCCCCGTGGGCCAGCCGCTGTGGGACCGGGTTGCCGGCGGATACGTGCGCTTCGCTGGTGCTGCCGGCGGCGGGCCCGGTGCCTCCCGCGGATCGCTGGTGTGAGGACTCCGCGCGCCTGCTGTGCGCGGCCGGGGTGGACGCCGGCACGGTGGACCCCACGGCCGAGTCGGGCTGCTTCGAGCGTGAGCGGCGGACTTGCGAGTCCCGCTTCCCGCGCTCGGTCCGGGATGCGGGTTTCTTCACGTACTGGCCCGAAGCCGCGTCCGCGTGCCTGACGGGGGACGTGAACCCGTCGTCCGAGGCCTGCCGCTGTGCCTTCGTGCGCTCCTCGGTGGGCGGCGCCTGCGGCGTGGACGCCGACTGCCGCACGGGCTACTGCCTCAAGGATGAGAGCGATGCGGGCGTCTGCGTCGCCTGTCCGGAACGGCGTCCCGTGGGCAGCGCCTGCGGACAGCTGGGGGACGCGCCGTGTGATGACCACGGCTACTGCTCGCAGGGATGCTGCGTGCCTCGGCCCAACGCGGGGGAGGCTTGCAGGATGGGGATGATCGAGCCCGTGCCCTGCGACAAGGCCACGTCGCCCGGGTGTCGGCCCCTTGCCCCCGAGGACATGTCGGGCTTCGGCACCTGCCGTGCGTACAGGGAGTCTGGCGAGACGTGCGGACAGGCCCCCGGTGCCAGGTGCGAGGGCATGCCGCTGCCGGGCTGCAATCTGGGAACGTGCGTGTCCGGCCAGCTCTGCACCTTCATGAGCCCGGATGCCTCGGTTCCCGCGCAGTGCCAGCCGGAAGGCGTGCGGTGCGATTTCCGGGGCAGGGGCTGCGGCCCCGGCCAGCTGTGCGTCGGACCCAACGGCCTCTGCATCGATCCCGCCTCGCTCAGCGAAGGGGAGACTTGCGATGGCCCCGGTGAGTGCATGGACGGCCTGCTGTGCGACAAGGGCGATGCCGGCCCTGGCGCCTTGGGCGCGTGCATCGCGGCGGGCCCGGGCGAGTGCCGCTACGACGTGGAGTGCCCCTGGGCCGAGCGCTGCCGCGACGGGCAGTGTACGGAGGGCAAGGCCCTGGGGGCCGCCTGTGACAGTCCCGAGGCCTGCGCGAAATACCTCGTCTGCGCGCGCGGGGAGGATGGGGGCACCTGCGCCCCGGAGCCGCGCCTCGGCGAGCGCTGCCGCTTCAGCAGTCCGGATGGAGGCTTCCCTACGTGGACGTACTCCTGCATCACGGGGGTTTGCAACAACCCGACGGGCGTCTGCGAGTAGCCCGCGGGAGCACCTCAAGGGCATGCAGGGCCGGTGAGCCCCATCACCTCCGGCCCTGCCTGTCCGTCCTCACCCACACCGCCGCTCCGTCAAACGACACGGTGAAAGTGTCCGCTGGCGCATGGCCGGGGTCCTCCTCCTGAACACGTGCGGGAATGGGGAACGCGATGTCCAAGAGGATGCTGCTGGCTGCGCTCGCGGCGGTGATGACGAGCGCCTGTGGTGGCGATGACGACGAGGGCTGCGACCTCAGCAAGGCCGACGCCTGCGGGGGGGGCCTGGTGTGCGAGGAGGTGCAGGGCGGCAAGCCCCAGTGCTTCCCCGAGACGGCCATCACCGGCAAGGTCCTCAACGCGACGAGCCAGCAGCCCGTGGCGGGCGCGCGCCTGGTGGCGCTGGATGCCACGACGAGCGCAGCGGCCACGACCGTGGTGACGTCCGACGCGCAGGGCAATTACCGCATCCCCGTGAAGCTCACGCGATCCACGGACACGGCGGCGGACGTGAAGTCCGTCACCTACACCCTGCGCGTGGAGTCCGAGGGCTTCCTCGGCTTCCCCTCCGCCATCCGCCAGGCCATTCCCCTCACGGTGAACCGCGCGGATGACGCGAATGCGCCGGCGCAGAACGTGCGTGACGTGGCGCTGCTGCCGCTCACCGGCGTCAACCCGGCCGAGCTGGGCTCCATCGCCGGCAAGGTGGCCGAAGGCGCGGCGGGGCAGGGCGGCGTGCTGGTGGTGGCCGAAGGCGTCAATGGCACCTCGGGCGCCACGTCCACCGTCACCGACACGAGCGGCAGCTTCATGCTGCTCAACCTCGCGGCGGGCACGTATGACGTGAAGGCGTTCGTGCAGGGCAAGGGCTTCGCGCCCGTGGCGGCCCTCTCTCTGGCGGCGGCCGAGGACAAGCTCGGCGTCAACCTGAACGCGGACGCGGCCCCGGCGCTCACCACGCTGGCGGGAGGCGTGAACCTCGTCAACGCCCCTGCGGGTGCCAATGAGACGTCCATCGTGCTCGCGCTGGCCTCCACCGGCGAGGTGCCGCGCGGGCTGAGCATCCAGACGTCCGGCCAGCGCTTCAGCCTCGTCGGCATCCCCGCGGGCACCTACGACATCCTCGCGTCGTACACGAACGACAACCTGGTGTTGGATCCGGATCCGCAGCAGCTCCCGCGGCCCATCCGCATCACGCTGCCCGCAGACGCGCCCAGCGGCAGCCTGGACGTGGGCACCTTCAAGGTGACGGGCGACGTGAGCATCGTCTCGCCGGGCCGCGATGACGTGCCCAATGAGCCCGGCGTGGCCGCCGCGGGCCTCACGTTCCGCTGGGAGGACGACTCGAGCGAGACCTTCTACGGCCTCGAACTCTTCGACGCGTACGGCAGCCGTATCTGGGGCAGCGAGCCCTCCACGACGCTGATGCCCGCCGTCCAGGCCCCGAAGAATGCCACCTCCAAGGCCTACGACGGTCCGGCCCTGCTGACGGGCCAGACGTACCAGTGGCGCATCACCTCGTGGAGCAACTGCACGAGCAACTGCAACGGCGCCCTCTACAAGCCCATCAGCCGCAGCGAGAACCTGCGCGGCATCTTCACCGTCGCGCCGTAGCGAGACGGGAGGCACGAGCGCCAGGTGCCTCCCTCTTCTCCGGAGGCACCTGGCTGCGCGCCTCAGATTTCCTGGCGCGGCGGCGCCGGGCCATGGCCAGCGCCGACAGGGTACCGGCCAGCCACAGGGGGAAGGAAGAAGGCCCACGTCCCGCCCCAGCACTGGCGCAGCCGCCGCCGCCTCCCACATTCGGGGGCAGCAGCTCCTGCGGCTCCGTTGGCTTGACCCGGATCTCCACCGTGTCCTTGGCGAAGAACGGTCCAAAGCCAACGCTCAGCTCGAAGTGCATCGGCGTTTCGGTCGAAACGTTGGGCCCGGTGTAGTGGGGACTCGCGGTGTCGCTCTCCGCCAGCTCCACGGGAGGCCCATCGAGCTGCCGCCAGGAATACGTCAACGCCCTCCCCACCGGAGTCGAGCTCCCCGACCCGTGAAGGGTGACGGAGGCGCCGCTCTCGACGAGCCGGTCCTCACCGGCGTTGGCGCTCGGCTGACAGGTGCCAACATCGTCGACGATGGCATCGAAGGGGGCTTCGCGAACGCCAGACACGGTGATGTTGTCAATCTCCCAGCCATGGGCCTCCGCGAACCAGGGCGAGCCAAAGCGGAACCGCAGCTGGACGGTCTTCCCGCTGAGCTGCGATGCGAAGTCCAGGGTGTTGCCTGTGTTCATCTGGGGCCAGGCGCTGTTCTGCGCCACATAGGCCTGCCGTCCGCCCAGGTTGTTGCTGGTGGTCGAGTCCAGGGTTCCGCCGTAACCCGGGTCGAGATAGCGGCTCACGTCCTCCCAGGTCTTTCCCCCATCCAGGGTGAGCTCGATGACCCCTCCCGTCCAGAAGGTCTTCCGGCCCGTCTGGGAGTTGACATCGAAGGCGAAGCGATAGCGATGGTCGAAGGTCACCTTGAAGGGCGCGGCGTCCACCACCGTCAGCCGGGGGGTGATCAGCGCCGTATCCGCGAAGTCGGCCCCGTCCTTGATGAACCAGACGTGGTTGGCCGCGTCCCCGGTGCTGTTCGGGGCCAGCACCCGTTGCCAGCGCTGGTCCGTCCCCCCCTTCAGGACCTCCAAATGCCATTGCGTCGTGGGGCTCTCGACCGTGTCCGTCGTGGAGGAGCCCAGGTCATGGTCGAGCTTGATGATGTGCTTCTGGGGGAGGGGGCCCTGGCAGAAGCCGGCGCCGCCAGGCGTGAGCGTGAGCTCCAGGTCTCGCGGCAACGCGGGGGACGAGGCCAGCTCGATGGGGATGACCAGCGGGATGGAATCCAGGGGAGGCACCGGGGGAAGGGAGAGCTCCCCCGTGGGCAGTGACAGCTCGCCGGCCCTGTTGCTGGTGACCGTGAGGGTGACGCCCGTCGCGGCCACGGGCCCCAGATTGGTGACCTTGAGGTGGAGTGAACCGGCCTCCTCCGCGTCGAGGACTCCGTCGGCCTCGGCGTCGCACGCGCGGCGACCGTCATCCACCTTCACGAACTCGAAGCGCAGGTCCGCTTGAACCTGGTACCCCTCCTTCACCTCGGTGAAGTTCTGCGATCTTCGCGGGGGGGCGCTGGCGCAGGTGCCCGCGCCGCGTCTGGCGAAGGCCTCGGCCAGCAGGAGCATGTCCCGCGGGTCCTGGGGCTTCCAGCTCCTGGCCGCCATGAGCAGGGCGTCACGTTGCTCCGTGAAGGTCGGGTTCGCGGGGGCCAGCATCATCCCGGCGACGACGTAATCCGCCATGCGCCGCTTCGCCTCGGCGAAGGATGCGAAGCGCGAGTCCGGCTTCCGGGCTTCATCCAGCAGGGCCAGATAGCCGTCGAAGAGCATGGACGCCCAGATTTCTCCTGCGTTGTGGAACTCGGAGTTGAGCACCCCATTGTCGCGGAGCGGGTGCTCCACGGGGAGGAGCTCCTCGTCGCTGATGTGGCGGAACCGGAGCGCGTTCTTCGTGGGGTCGCGCGAGTACGGCGCTCGTCGGATGCCATGGTAGGGGCTGTCACCCGTGACATACGCGGCGTAGCCGCCCACCCCATAGGTGCCGTTGTATCCGAACCCATCGTTCTGCCGGACCATCATGTGGAGGGCGATGAAGTCGGCCCAGCCTTCGCTCTGGGCGCCGCACTGCGCTTCGCTGCAATCCACCAGGCGGAGATGAAGCAGGTGCCCCCACTCGTGGGCGACGATGGTGTTGTCGATGGTCCCGTCCCGTTCAGGGCCAGGGATGCGCGCCATCGTTCCCGTCACGGAGCCCACGCCGAGCAGGGCCTTGAGGGCCTGGCCGGCCTCGAAGGAAACGGACAGCACAGGGAGGGTGGGATTGAGCGTCGCGTCCGCCTCGAACATGTCGGGCGGCGCGGCGCCTGGGGTGTGATTGAGGACGATGAGTCCGGCCGCGCCCGCGTTCTGCGCGGTCACCGCCTTGAGCTCATAGGAGCAGCCGCCTCCGCGGTCCGCCAGGACGATGGCGCCCGTGACGTCGTTGGTCAATGCCGTGCAACCGGTGAAGACCCCGGGGGTGCCATCATTGGCCAGGACGAGACGGGCGGGGCCCAGGTTGAAGTCCTGCCTGCCAAACTCGGCCCTGCCCGTGGCGTAGTCCGTACTCGCGACGCGGAAGGACCGCAGCTCTGGCATCTCCCAGAGGTACATCTCCATCCGGGGACTCTGGCCGTCTTTGGGAACATAGATGGAGGCGTTGTTGCGGATGCGGGGATTGGGGCCCTGGTTCTGGGCCTCGGCGAGCAGCGCGTCGCCTTCCAGGCCTCCCCGCCCATGATTCTCCTGCTGGGCATTGCCCGCGGCTTCCGTGAAGCCAGAGGCGTAGAAATAGTCATGCAGCCAGTTGGTCGTGTAGAAGAGGCTGGTGATCGCCGCGTGTGTCTGGGATGGCCGCGCCAGGGCCCCGAGGCTGGTGTCGTAATCGTAATGGAAGTCGCGGGTGCCGGGACTCACCAGGGCCCGCACGTCGGTGCCCTCGGTATAGCCATCCGGGTTGTAGTGGTCGGCATAGGCAGACACGTTGTTGCCTGAAGTGAAGGTCGCCCCCGGGGCAAGCCAGGGGTCCACCCCGCCGGTGTGGATGCGCCCCTCCACGGAGATGTCGCGTGGAAGCTCGAAGCCAGGCTCGAAGGTTTCATCCGGGAGCCCCGTGGGATGCGGCGTGAAGTCCTTCTGGGGCCCATCCCGGGGGGTCCCGTCCGCGTCCGCCCACACCCGGTAGGAATGGCCGTCATGCGAAATGCGATTGCGGCGGTGCAGCGTGCCGCCTGATTCCGCATCCATCACGTACTCGTAGCCGCGCCGGGTCTCCTCACCGGCACGCTCGGCGAGCAGCTCCACGGAATAGGCGGGCACGAGCCGGTCCGCCGTGGGGAAGTACACCCGCCTGACTTCGGCGGGGATGACCAGGGAGATGCCAGCGCTTCTTCCCGTGCTGCCGGGGGCAAGCTCGAACCGCTGTCGATCCGCCCGGGCGGCCCCCACCTGTTCGACCGCGACGTCCTCCGCCAGCGACACCCCATGGAGGTCGCCCAACGCCCCCACCACGGCCTGTGAGGGGGAGCCCCGGAAGGTGCTCCGGGCTCCCCGGGCCTCGGCCAGGGCCTGGCCCACCCCGTCATGCAGGCTGCCGGTGATGGCGACCAGCTCCAGGTCGCGCGTCATGAGCACCTTCAGCTCATTGCGGACCACGTCGATGGCGCCCACGCGCTGCCGGAAGAAGACGATGATGCCGCCCTGGCCCGTGTCATGGACGCGGTGCACAAAGGCGGCTCCCAGCGCTTCGGGAGACAGCCGGTACAGGGCCGCATGCCGCTCCAGGTACGCCCGTGCCGCCGCCTGGGGCGTGTGCGCCTCCAGGGGCGGAAGCGGTTGCCCCGCTCTGGCCCACACCATCGTCGGGACGTCGCGCTCCGGGTCCCTGGCGGTGACGGTGAGCCCTTGCAATGCCGTCGCGGCCCCCCCCGCCTGGGGTTCCAGGCCGGGAGGGCTTTCACCGGAGGGCTCCACCGCGCAGCCCATCCAGAATGCGAGCGTCACCAGCAGGGTGGACGTGCTGCTCCTCGGATTTTTGAGCACCAGGGACCCCTTTGTCGCGGTTCGTCCACGCACTGCTGAAACCTGCCATCACTTGCAGATGTCGGTGTCCCGCAGCCGGCTGAGATGGCCCACGGCATTGCCCTTCAGGGAACGCGCATAGATTCCCCCCACCCAGCTCCCGCCATTGAAGGTGACGTTGGCGTTTGGTGCAAGCACTGTGCCGTAGAAACCATAATCATAGGCGGTGAGGGTGGTGGCGTCCGGGAAGTTGAAGAGGATGCCGCGTTCATCAATGCCGCCGCTGAACGCGTGGCCGAAGTTGGTCAAGAGCGGCGACGTCCCTCGGACGTTGATGACCGCCAGGGTGTCCGCGGGGGCCTGGATCGAAAGCAGCGTGGCGCCCTTGAAGGCACTGGCATTGACGTTGAAGACATTCACCTTGGGGTGGGTGCCGGCCAGGAGGACGCCGCCCCAGGACTCGACGGTGGTGGTGCCGTTGGCGGGGAGTGCGGCGAGGTCGGAGGAGAGGGTCCTCAGCGAGCTGCCCTGCGTGGCGAAGTTGATGGGGGTCGCTCGCGCCACGTTGCCGCGGGGAAAGGTGACGTTGGTGTCGGTGGTGAGCTTCAAGCCATACCGCGCCTCGCCCCAGACGCTGCCATTGGCCAGGGAGAGGTTCCCGCCCGCCACCAGGACGTTGGTGGTGTCCTTCTCCGACAGCATCGCGCCCACGGAGAAGTTCTGGAGGGACACGTTGCGGCCCGCGGCCAGCTTGCCCTGGACTTCATTGCCCTGCAGGTAGTCCTCCAGCACGAAGAGGTTGTACTCACCGAGGCGGACCGCGATGCAGGGCGCCGCGCTTGCGTCGCCCACCGTGACGGTGATGCTGGTGAGCACCGTCCCGTTGCGAACCATGACGGTGGCCACGCCCTTGGAGACGCCCGTCAGGGTGCCATCGGCGGTGATGGTGGCGACGCTGTTGTTCGACGACGAGTAGAGCGTCCCGAGCGCAGGCGAGGAGATGTCGCGCAGCACCCCGTCCGTGTACTTGCCGTTCACCACCAGCTTCCGCTTCGAGCCCTGGCCGGGCAGGGTGGCGTCGCCGTTGAGGACCTGGATGGAGCTCAGCTGCGCCGAGGAGACGACGGGCAGGATGACGTGGGGGGAGGAAAGCAGCCGTCCCAGCGAGTCGATGCCGAACGCGGCGAGCTCCACCGAACCGATGGCCTGCACGGGAATCTGGAACTGGGTCGTGAACGGCGCCACTTCGAGGATGGTCGCGCTTCCCCCGCCCACGATGATGACGGTCTCGGGCTGGAAGCCCCCCGAGGCGGAGAGGGTCACCGTCACCGGCTTGCCCGGCGTGACCTGCGTGCCAGGCGCGGGGGAGGTGATGGCCAGACTGCCTGCCACGGCGCTGGCGCGGGCCTGACGGAAGAACCCCAGGTCCGGCGGTGTCCCGTCGCCTTCGGGCCGCGCGGTGAGGCCCGTGCATTGATTCACCGGGGGCACGGTGCTGGGGCTGGGAATGGAAGAGACGAAGTTCGGACCGCTGACGGGGCTGTTGAGCAACTGGATGATCCGGTCGCGGTGGGGCACGTCGTTCTGGACCTCGAAGTGCCCCGACTTCGTATTCGCCAGCGCCACGGTGAAGGTGCTGATGGCCGTGCTTCCCGTCGCGGTACCGCCCTGTTGTTCCGCCGTTCCCGCGAAGGTGTCGTGCGGGTCTCCGCAGAACAGCATGCTGTCCACGCCCAGGATGAGCCTTTGCCGCGTCATCGCATCCTGGTTGCCGAAGACCCGTGGGTGGTAGGTCTCCATCTTGGTGTACAGGACCTTGATTGGACCAGGGAGCAGGGCCGAGGTGGGAGTCCGCGGCAGGGTCTGTGCGCCCTGACTGACCATGAAGTGCGAAGGGACATCCGTCTGCTTGATGCCGCTGATGGCGGGGCTGCCCACCTTGAGGTCGTCGATGGCCGCGCCTCCCACGACTTCCAACTGGAGCTTCGTCGACGGCGACGCCAGGACGAGGGCGTCCTTGATCGTGTCCCAGACAGTGGGATCCTCGACCTTGATGAAATCGCGCATGGTGGCGAGTTCATTGGCCATGCGCGTGCCCCCGTGGGGGGTGTTCAGGGTGATGAGCCGGTTGATGTCCCCTTCCTTGAAGGTGACGTGGCGCCGGTAGTTGGGCCAGTCGATGTACTTGCGGGTGAGCAGTCCGCCCATGCCCTGGGCGACGACATCCACCTGGGTGACGGCGATCTGCTCGAGGCGCATCTCCTGCAAGGCCTCGTAGATCGCATTGGGGACGGCGAGCGTGTTCTCCTCGGAGTCCATGCGGGCCGAGCTCGTCGAAGAGTAGTCCGCGCAGTGCACCTTGAAGAGGGAGCTGGCCGCGATTCCGCCCACCCCCTGCCAGGACAGGCACGAGGACCAGAGGTCGTGGACGAGCACCAGCGGCGGCCGGACGATGGAGAGCTCGACCTGCGACGTGTACCCCGTTCCCGTGGTGGGGACGTACTGGCCGGAGAGGGTCAACGGACGCGTGGAGACGTTCGCGTAGCCCCCGCTGTCGAAGTCCGCGGGGCTGGTGTACAGGGCGAACGCGTAGTGCACCCCTCCAACGGGCACGGTGGGGACGGTGACCGAGCCGGTCCGGGTGGAAGAGCCGACCGCGCCCACGCCGCCGTTGGCCGGGCTGGTCCCGCTGACGGTGAAGGTCATGGTTCCCGCCGAGGGCACCTTGGCGCGCAGGAGGACCTGCGTCACGCCGTCCGCCGCCACGCCCTGGACCGGCGCAACCGCCACGGACGCGTTCACCAGCTTCACGGGGTCCGTGACGACGGTGCCCAGGAACTCGTGGATGAGGACCGGGTTCGGGTTGACGGCCTCCATGCTGGCGAACGTGATGTTGTCGATGACCACCGCGGAGTCCAGGACGCCATCGCCCAGGTCGCTGATCGTGAACTCAATCGTGACGGGGCCACCGCTGGCGACCTCGAAGTTGACGGTCCTGAAGTCCGTGATGCCCGCGTCCGGGAAGAGCATGATCTCGGGCGGGTAGTTGCCCGGGAAGAGGTCGACCCCCGACGGATCATCGGCGAACAGGACGTCGTAGCCGGTGCCCGCCGCGCGCGTCGAGGACACGTCGAAGAAGGTGGCGCTGTTCACCGACGAGTCCACGACGGTGCGCGTCCCCAGCGGATCCACGACGCGCGCGGAGAAGGTGTCGTTGAACTGCGTGCCGACGTATTCGGGGGACTCCGCGCTCAGGAACCTGAAGTCGAAGGCCATGCGGTTGCTGCCACGCGGCACGTTGAGCGTGACGCGAAAGACGACGGCGTCTCCTTCGGTGCCCAGGGGCGGGTAGTCCGTGCCCGGCTCCGGAAGGTTGGCGGTATTGATGTTGCCCGTGCTCATGATGAACAGCGAGGCACCTTTGCGCGGCTTGATGTCGCCGTACTCGGGGGCCACCATCGCCGCCTGGGGATTCAGGCTCGTGAGCTGGGCGCTCGTCACGACTCCCGGGGCAAGGTCCAGCGCCGTGGCGGCCTCCGTCGCGGTGGCGAGCGCGGTGCTCGCGGCGGCGGGCTTCGCCAGGTGCAGGCTCGCGATGCGCTGGCGTTCCGCCAGGGCCGCGGCGCTCAAGACCCGGACCTTGGC
>NZ_RAWG01000240.1 GCF_003611735.1 Corallococcus sicarius
ATCAGCGCCTGCCCCACGCCCTGGCCCTCCGCGCCCTCCGCCACCACCACATCGGAGACGTGGCCATGGGAGAGGCGCGTGAAGAAGTCCATCAGCACCTCCAGGTAGATGAAGCCGAGCGGCTCGCCCGACGCCGACTCGGCCACGAACAGCGCATGGCCCTGGGGCACGTCCTGGGCGATGCGCTCGAACTGGGCCTCCAGCGCGCGCTGCACGTCGCCCGCATCGCGCCACGGGGGCAGGCCGGACTCGACGAAGCGGCGCGCCGTCGCGACGAGGAAGGCGCGGTCGGAGGGGCGCACCGGACGGATGTGGAGCGATGGAGCGGACATGGCATTCCTGAAGCGAGCGGGGGGCTGCGGCCGTAGCAGATATCCACACGCGTGCCACGCCCATCCGCGTCATCGCGCGCCCCCGCGCCTGAGTGATGGAGCGGGCATGGCATTCTCGAAGCGAGCAGGAGCTGCGGCCGTAGCAGATATCCGCACGCGTGCCACGCCCACCCGCGTTCATCGCAGCCCCGCGCCTGGGCGGGGACCTACGCTGCGACGGCCTGCAGCAGCTCGTCGAGCCGGGTGAGGACGACCGTGGGCGCGTGCGAGCGCAGCAGCGCCTCCGTGGCGTAGCCCCACGTCACCGCGGCGGTGGCGATGCCCTCCGCCGCGGCGGCCTCGATGTCGCGCACCTCGTCGCCCACGGAGAGCGCCTCCGCGGGACGCACGCCCGCGGCCTTCAGCACCTTCCGGAACTTCGCGCGCTTGCCGAAGATGCCCGCGCCGCAGGCGTAGTGGCGGATGCGCGCGGATGCCACCGGCCCGAGCACGCGCCGCACGTTCTGCTCCGAGTTGGAGCTCACCACGGCGAGGGTGATGCCCCGCGCGTGCAGCTGCTCGAGCAGCGCCTCCGCGCCCGGGAAGAGCGGGATGCGGTGGGCGTCGCGCGTGACGAGCTTGCGCATGTGCGCGGCGATGAAGGGCATCTTCCAGAGGGGCACACCGAGCTGCGCGATGATGGCGCGGTTGTCCTTCCCTCGCAGCGCCTCGAGTTCCTCCGGGCTGACGCTGCGAAAGCCGTAGCGCCGGGCCACGTCGTTGAAGACGCCACGCGTCCAGTCCGCGCTGTCCGCGAGCGTGCCGTCGAAGTCGAAGATGACCAGCCTGTAGCCCATGGGTGGATTCTCCTGGGACTACTGCCTGGAAAGCCAGCTCACGATGAGCGAGGCCACGGTCTCCGCGGCCGTGGCCTCGGGCGTCGCCGTCGCCGTCGAACGGATGCTCGGCCTCGCGGGCTGCCCACACAGCCTGGGAGCTTGCCCTGTAAAATTACAGTCACCCAAGGGATGTCTCACAGACGCAACTGCGCAATGCCTTGGGCGATAACTCCGCCTGCGGAATGGATTCCCATTCTTTCAGATATCGGAGTCAGACATGCACCTCTCGAAGTGGCTGCGCCATCTTGCGCTTGTTCTTGTTCCCGGCACCCTCGTTGCGTGTGGTGGATCCGAACTCCCGGAGGTCGGACCTGTCGACGCTGTCCCCGAGGCCCACGCCGCGCTGGCCGCGGACGTGACGGTGTCCTTCCAGCGGGGCGTGTCACCTTCGTCGACCTACGCGGGCGTCTCCGACACGTGGCTCCAGGAGGGCCTGCCGTCCACCAACGCGGGCTCGGACGCCGTGCTGCGGATGGACCGGGACTACCCGGGAGCGAGCGGGCAGAGCGCCAACGCGCTGCTGCGCTTCGACGTGCGCAGCATCCCCGCGGGCGCGACGGTGCGGTCCGTCAAGCTGACCGTCAACGTGACGAACCGGACGAGCGGAGAGGGCTTCTTCCTCTACACCGCGGGCCGCGACTGGAGCGAGGCGCAGGCCACCTGGGCCCGGGCGACCTCGACCGTCACCTGGACCACGCCGGGCGCACGCGGCGCGGCGGACCGGGGTGCGAGCGTGCTGGGGACGCTGCTGCCCGCCGTCACGGGCCCCTACACCGTGACGTTGGGCGCGGAGGGCATCGCCGCGGTCCAGGCGTGGGTGGACAACCCGGCGACCAACCGGGGCTTCGTGCTGGATGCCAACACGAACATGGACGGGCTGGATCTCGCGTCCTCGGAGGCCGCCACCCTCGCGCAGCGGCCGCAGCTGACCGTCACCTACACCCCCGGCTTCGTCCACCCGGGGCTGCACGTCTCCAAGGCCCAGCTCGACTTCGTCAAGGCGAAGATTGCCGCCGGTGCGCAGCCGTGGCTCGGCCATTTCAACAAGGCGGCCACCGGCTCCTACGCGAACACGGCGTGGACGCCGAGGCCCGTGCAGACCATGCAGTGTGGCAACAGCGGCAGCACGGTGGACATCGGCTGCTACAACTCCCGGCAGGACGCCCTGCGCGCCTACACGCTCTCGCTCCTCTGGTACCACACGCGTGAGCAGCGCTACGCGGACGCCGCCATCCGCATCCTCGACGCGTACGCGGACACGCTCCAGACCATCCTCTTCATCAACGGCGACGTCAGCACGCACAACGGCCCGCTCCAGGCCGCCTGGCTCGCGGAGCTGTTCCCGCGCTCGGCGGAGATCCTCCGCTACAGCGGTTCGGGTTGGACGGAAGAGAAGGCGGTCCGCTTCGGCGACATGCTGAAGCGCGCGGTGCTGCCACGAATCGTCAATGGCTGGGCGGGCGGCGGCTCCAACTGGAACAACTCCATGACGAACGGCGTGATGAACATCGCCGTCTACACGAATGACAAGGCGCTCTTCGACAAGTCGCTCGCCATGTGGCGCGTGCACGTGCGGGAGACCTTCTACCTGACGACGGACGGCGCGGCGCCCGTGCCGGCGCCGGACCAGCGCAACGCGGACGGAAGCTGGAAGAGCGGCGCGCTCCTCAGCAGCTGGCGCGGCCAGACCGAGTTCGGCACAACGCGCGTGAACGGCCTCTCCCAGGAGGCGTGCCGGGACTTCGGCCATGCGACGATGTCGATTGCGTCCGTCTCACAGGCGGCGGAGACGGCGCTCCTCCAGGGCGTGGACCTCTACGCCGAACAGGAGACGCGCATCATCGCGAGCGCTGAGTTCATGGCGAAGTACCTGGTGCCCCACGCCCCGAACAACAACGGCCAGCTCACCATCCCCGTCGACTCCTGGCTGTGCGCTCGCCGCAGCGAGTACGTGAAGAAGGACGGCCAACCGGTGCCGAACAACACGGTGGAGGTGCAGATCCTCCCGACGTGGGAGATCGTCTTCAACCACTACGTGACGCGCAGGGGCCGCTCCATGCCCTCGACGGGAGCGCTCCTCCCCCGCGTGCGCGCGGGCGGCACCGCCACGGACCTGCAGATGTCGTGGGAGACGCTCACGCACGCGGGCGTGGGCTCCGTGGGGCTGTAGCCAGGGGCCTCGGGGATCGGCGGGCGGCTGCGCCGGACCTTCCAATCAGGGACCCAAGCCGAACGCTTGAAGCCCCCCGCGTCTTCAGGGGACGCCCGTGCGTCCCCTGAAGACGCGAGCCCGTGCGCTTGGCCCCGGTCCAACAGGCGGGGCCAGGCGGGGAATGGTTCTTGCTCTGGCCATGCGCACCACATCCCCTCGGGAGAAGCCCTTCCCCCGCGCTCGCATCCCTGGTGCCCGATGACACACCTTCGCCTTCCGAAGTGCCTCCTGGTGCTCGCGCTCGCGCCCCTGCCCGGCGGCGGATTCGCGGTCGCGGAGGAGTCACCGGTGGGTGTCGCGGAGGACCGGAGGGAGGAGCCTCCGCGCAACTACGGCAACCTGCGCGCCGGCGCGTCCACCTCTGGCCGGCGTCCCAGCATCTGTCTGGAGTTGTCCCCGGTGGCGCGGCTCGGCGTGGAAGCCTGCGGCACGGGTTCGGGATTCCTTCACCGGGACCCGGAGCCGGAGATCGCCCACTTCCGCGCCAACCTGACGCTCACCTCCTGGCGGACGCGCTTCGGCTGGTTCCAGCCCCGGTTGAGCGCCGGCTTCGCCGAGCTGCAGGTGGGCGAGGACAGCTCCGGCTTCGACTTCGGGGGCTCCGGGCCCACCGGCGTGGAGACCGCCGGGCCAGAGGCGGGCGCCTCCCTCCGGGCCCTGCTGCCCATCTCCTCCGGCTTCGAGTTCGTGGGGGAGCTGGGCTTCAGCGCCGCGTACTTCAGTGCCGCGCCCCAGTTGATCAAACCCCAGGCCCGCTTCCAGCCGAGCGCCTCGCTCACGTTCGGCGTCGGCTTCTAGTGCCGTCCCCGCCCCTGCCTTCGAGCTCTCACATGACCACGGCGAGCCCTGGATCGAAGCGCGCGGTGATGGGCTGGAGCGTCTGCATCCTCCTGGTGCTGACGGCCGTGCTCATTCCCTTCCTGCTCTTCGGCGAGCGCCTGGAGGCAGCCACCCACGCCTTCCTCGACGCGCGTCCACCGGACTGGCAGGTGGCGCTCGTCCTGGGAGGGTTGCTGGCGGGGGACATCGTCCTGCCGGTGCCCTCCAGCCTCATCGGCACGGCCTCGGGAGCGCTGCTGGGCTTCTGGGGCGGCCTGACGGCCTGCTGGGTGGGGATGATGGCGGGTTGTGGTGGGGGTTACTGGCTGGGAGCCAGGGGCGGCGAGGCGGCCTTGCGACGCACCCTGGGACAGGCGGAGGTCCAGCGTCTGTCCCGGCTGGCCGGACACAGGGGCCACTGGCTGCTGATCGCCCTGCGAGGGGTGCCAATGCTGGCGGAGTCCTCCGTCCTCTTCGCTGGCGCCAGCCGCATGCCCCTGGGGAGCTTCTTCGGGGCCTGCGCGCTCTCCAACCTGGGCGTCTGCGCCACCTACGCGGCGGTGGGCGCCTCCACGGCGCGGTGGGGGGCATTCCTGCCGTTGTTCGTCGGCATGGTCCTGCTGCCTGGACTCGCGCTCTGGCTGGTGCGGCGCTTGCTACCAGGGCATCCCGCATCCCAGACATCACGCCTGGATTGACAGCGGATCCTCCTCGTTCTCTTCACCCCGGGTGCGCTCCAGCGCCCGGGCAATGCCCGGCGCATCGCTGGGATCACCGCATGCGGGAGAAAGCCTTGTCTCACAAACCCATCACCCTGCTCGCCGTGGCAGCGGGCGCCATGAGCCTCGTAGCCTGCCCGGCGAATTCGCTCCTCGAATCGGGACAGCCCGTCGCCAAGGCCCCGGCCTCCGTCACCAGTGAATGCGCCGCGGATCTGTCCTGGCTCAACAGCTCCACCCTTCCCACCGAAGTGCCGGGGAACAAGACGATCTGCAACCTCGAGCAGTTCATGTGGCAGAGCATGCTCGCGCTCGTCCAACCCACCAGCGACCCCAACCTGTTGCAGTTCGAGACGTGGATGCCGTCCTACGGCATCTTCATCAAGGACGGGACGCCGACGCCCTGGGGACAGGAGCCGCCCACCTCCTGCACCACCAACACGAAGTCCCCGGCGGCCGGTGGCAAGACGCCCCGCCTCTACACCGACATCGTCAAACAGGCCGGCTCCGATCAGCCGTTGATCGATCTGAACGGTGAGCTTGTCTATTACAGCATGACCGTGAATCAGAGTGCCTACTCGATGATCACGTCCTGCCAGCTCTACCAGGCCAACTGCGCGGGCCCCCTCAAGCCCGGGAACAAGGGCATCGACCTGATCACGAAGTATCCCAACCTCGCGTACCCCGATACCGCCGTCGAGCTGAAGACGAGCTGGATGGTGCTCGACGCCGCGGCGGTCGCCTCCGGCCGCTACTACGTCGTTCCCGGCTTGATCCAGTTCAAGGACAGCCCCTGCCGGCAGGTCAGTCTGGGGCTGACCGGAATGCACATCGTGTCCAAGACGCCCAGCTTCCCCGCGATGATCTGGGCCACGTTCGAACACCGCAACAACGCGCCTGACTGCAGCAACACCTCGGCGGCGCCTCCCCTGGGAGGGGCCTGGAACTTCTACAACCCGGCGTGCACCGGCTGCACGACCAACACCTATCAGCCGGCCACTCCCGCCCAGGTCTGCCGCATGCATCCGCAGGGGGACTCGGCGGTCGGCACCTTCCCCGGCGGCGTCGACTGCAACGTCGACCCCAACCAGTTCGCCTGCCAGGACAAGACCCGCACGATGCTCGCGGAGAGCACCCTGGCCATCAACGCGATCAACATCAGCGTCCAGGCGCTGATCAAGGCCAACCCCGGCCGCATCAACGGGGTCTGGGCCAACTACGAGCTCGTTGGGAACGTATGGACCACCAACGGCGTGACCCCGCCCTACCTGCAAGCCCAGCAGGGCTCGCTGTCCGCCGCCAATACGTCCATGGAGACCTTCGTCCAGAACGGCGTCCCGGCGGTGAGCAACCCCTACAACTGCTTCAGCTGCCACAACATGGCGGGCCCCACCGAAGGCCAGAACCTGCCGCCCGCGGGCTTGAGCCACCTCTTTGACGAAGTCCAGATGCCGGGTGGGTGCACGAACGGCGCCCTGCCCACCGCTTGCAGTCCCTACATCGGCGGCAACTAGGAAACTGAGGAGACCCCCATGAGCTACCTCGACACGCCTCGCATCAACTTCTCCGGTTCGTTCCAGGCCTCCCCCGCCACCATCAACAACACGCCCAACAACTACAACCCGGCGAACTACAACGCGGACTCGCTCAAGCCCCAGAACATCGAACTGTATTGGGAGCCCAAGGGCGACAGCATCTTCAATCTGCTCGGCTGCACGGTGACCACCGTCGAGGCGCCTGGCGGCGGCAGCGACGCCCTCGTGGGAGCGGGGGTCGTTGCCCTGTATACAGGCTCTCCGCCCAAGCTGGTGGACCTGGACCCCATGCAGCAGAATGTCAGTGAGGTCTGGGGACTCACCGTGATGATCGGTGACTTCAGCGGCGCCTACGTCCAGGGCGTGTTCACGCCGGTCGCGTTCAATGGAATCTGGGGAAACTCGCAGGGCCCCAACACCCCCAGGAACTCCGCGAGCGGCTCCGCCGTCTACCAATCAACGCTCACGAACCTGAAATGGAACGTCGGCAATTCGGCGGTCCTCCAGGCGCTGCAGCAGGCGTCGCCCCACCGTCTGTCCATTCGCATGGCGGTCAGCGCCCACAACAACGCCCCGCAGCTCTTCGCCTTCACCGCCGCCACCTTCCAGGCGATGCAGGGTCAGGGGGTTCCGCCAGGGATCCTGGACAAGCTCGCGAGCCTCCAGGACTACGTGATGAACCTGGACCCCCAGGGCAACCCGGTGGCTCCGGGGCGGGGCTACATCCCCACGCAGATGTACGTCAGCTCCCTGCTCGAACAGTTGCTCGGCCAGAGCACCGCGGAACAGTACGGTCCGGTGATCCTGGCGGCGTCCAAACAGCCCTACCAGCCGTGGATCAACTACAGCACCCAGCAACCCCTGCCCCAGCAGCCGTTGTTCGACTTCAACTACGGCAAGATCGTCGGCTCCGTGGGCCCCTGCCTGGACGCCGAGCCCACCTTCGCCGTGCCGGCGCGTACCCTGGCGCCGCCCGTACCGGCTCCGAATCCGAATCTGAGCGCGTTCTTTGCCCAGGCCCAACTGGACACCACGGGCTCCACGCCCTCGTTGACCATCGACCTGGCCAATTCGTTGCCCGTGCCGTTGCCGGGGCGGCCGTTGTGGTCGGACCAGCTCGGGACGTTGTCGCTCGCCTACTACACGGTCTCCGGGTCCACGAAGACGTACACGACCATCGTCCCCTCCATTGACTACAGCAATCCCGACTTCATCAACAAGCAATCCGGGATGCTGGTCGTCACGAACTTCGGCTCCGTCAATCCCAGCACCCTCGCGAACCTTCCGCTCGCCCTTCGAAGCACGACGGGCACCGGCAGCAGCGCCGTGACCCAGACGCTGCTGGAGGAGAATGCCGAAGGCTTGAGCATGCGCGCGGACCAGTTCAACTTCCGCATGAATCCGGGCATGCAGACCACGCCCACCTTCGGGCTGGGGGAGACCAACACCCTCAACCTCTACGTGCGCAAGTTCGGCCGGATCGAGGGGACGGAGCAATGGAGGATCGCCCTGAACACCCTCAGCCCGAGCGCCGCGTTCACCTACACCACGAACACCATGGGCACGTCGGGCACCAATGGCATCAGCGCGTCGAACATTTCGACGCCCGAGGGCAAGCTGGGCCTTTCCTCGAGCCTCGTGAACATCACCGACGGCAAGGCCACGCTCACCCTCACCGGAACGAACCCAGGCAATCCACGCGGCTACCTGGATGGGCAGGTCTACTTCACCCAGTACACCTTCAGCCCCACCGTCCCTGACTACCACCCGGACCCCAACGACCTCGTCAGTGTCCAGATCTACCAGCAGGACCCGATCACCGGCCCGCCCTCGTGGGTCAATGGGATTGGAGACATCCTGCGGCAGTACGGGATGCTCTATCCCATCATGGGCCGTTTCCAGCTGTGGACCTACGAAGGGGTCGTCATCAACCGCGAGAAGATCCAGCGTGTCCTCGGCCTGGACATCAGCCAGCCGCTGCACATGCCGGTGAGCCGCGATCTGTCGACCATCAAGTGCAATCTCATCATGGATTGGTTCAACGCAGGCATGCCCTATGGCCCCATGGGTCCCGTGGGTGGGCCGGGAACGCCGTGGGACAACCTGCCGACGGTCAGCGGCTGGGGACCCATGACGAACCTCCTGGTGCGCGCGGGTGACATCATCGACGCCATCCAACCCGGCTATGGCGCCAACTCCGCGCCCATCCAGGGCGGCCCTGGCGGAACCGCGAACACGATCGACCTCACGGACGACGCGATCGTGGCGATGACGGGCTTCACGGGCACCTACTTCGGCCGGGAGCAGATCGCGCAGATCACCTTCAAAACCGCGCGTGGCAAGACCCACGGCCCCTTCGGGAGCATGAGAAACGTGTATGGCGCGAAGCCCTTCGAGCTCGTCATGCCGAAGGGCAGCGCGATCCGGTCGTTCTTCGGAACGACGGTCGTGCACTCGGGTGGCACCACGTACATCGCCTCGCTGGGCGGCAACGTGCAGTTGCTCTGAGCGCGGTGTCGTTCACTCCGGGCGGCGGGAATCGACTCCGCCGCCCGGGGGGCCGGGCGCTGGCGCGCTCGTCAGGCGCCCGGGCGCTCACTTCCCGCAGACACGGTTTGCATCGGCCACGCAGTCGTTGGTGTTCTGGCAGCTCGTGCAGCGCAACTTCGTGCTGTTGTGCTTGTAGTAGCAGCCAACGGGCTCGGAGCGGGCATCACGCACCTCGCAGAACACGATGGTGCCGGTGGAGCAGAGCGGCTCGGCGACCGGCTCGCCGCAGCAGCCCTCGCCGTCGAAGTAGGGCCGCACCTCCGTGGTGCACTCCATTCCGGTTGGCCCCTCTCCTCCTCCGGGCTCCGTGCCGGCACAGGCGGTGAGGGTCAGTGCGAGGAGCCATCGCCACGGTCTGGAGGTCACGCGTCGTTCCTGTCCTGGGAGGTGGGAGCACCAGCACACATCCGCCGCATGCCTCCTCCATCTTCCAGGGAGCCGCGACACTTTCGAGCCTACGAGATTCAGTGCGGTCCGTCTTGACCGGATGCACTGAACACACTACGTGCCGGTACGCCTTTCCGGGATCCGCCTGCGCAAGCTGCGCGGCCCGGATGGAAGGCACGGGGGCCAGCCATGACGGAGTCGGACTTCGCGGGCACATCACCTGACAGCTCAAGGTGAGCGCTGCCCCCTGGCCACACTTCCAAGCAAGGCTTCGAAAGGACGCACCGCATGAACGCCACACCGAAGTCCCCCATCGTCTCCATCACGAACGTGACCAAGGACTACACCCTGGGCAAGGTCGTCGTTCCGGCGCTCCGGGGCGTGGACCTCCAGGTGCACGCGGGTGAGTTCATCTCCATCGCCGGTCCGTCCGGCAGCGGCAAGACGACGCTGCTCAACCTCATCGGCTGCGTGGACACCTCCACCACCGGCGTCGTCAGCGTGGCCGGCCAGGACACGCAGAAGCTCAGCGAGCGCCAGCTCACCGACCTGCGCCTGCACACCATCGGCTTCATCTTCCAGAGCTTCAACCTGGTGTCGGTGCTCACCGTCTTCCAGAACGTGGAGTTCCCGCTGCTGCTGCAGCGCAAGCTGGACAAGGCGCAGCGCAAGGAGCGGGTGATGCAGCTCCTGGAGCAGGTGGGCCTGGCCAACCACGCGAAGCACCGCCCCAACGAGCTGTCCGGCGGCCAGCGCCAGCGCGTGGCGGTGGCACGGGCGCTCGTCACCCGGCCGCAGCTGGTGCTGGCGGACGAGCCCACCGCCAACCTCGACTCGGTGACGGGCCAGCACATCATCGACCTGATGAAGGAGCTCAACCAGAAGGAGGGCACCACCTTCATCTTCTCCACCCACGACGCGAAGGTGATGAGCCACGCCAATGCGGTGTGGCGCCTGGCGGACGGAAAGATCCTGGACCGGCTCACCGCCGACGAGGCGCAGCGGGCCCTGGCCGTGGGGAGCCACTGACATGGGCGGGCACTTCCGTCTGCTGTTGCAGGTCGCGTTCCGCAACCTGTTCACCAGCAAGATCAACCTGCTCATTGGCGGCATCATCTTCCTGGGCACGCTGCTCGTGGTGGTGGGCGGCGCGCTCCTGGACAGCATGGACAGCGCCATGAGCCGCAGCATCATCGGCAGCGTGGCCGGGCACCTCCAGGTGTACTCGGACGAGTCCCGGGACGAGCTGGGCCTGTTCGGCACCATGGGCGGCGAGCCGGACCTGGCGGCGGTGGACGACTTCAGCCGCATCAAGCCGGTGCTGGAGAAGCACCCCAACGTGAAGACCGTGGTGCCCATGGGCACCAACGGCGCGCTCATCACCTCCGGCAACACGGTGGACCTGACGCTGGCGCGCCTGCGGGACCTCTACAAGAAGCGCGCGGAGGCCGGTGAGACGCCCGCCCTCCGGGAGAACATCGACAGCCTCAAGGCGCACGTGCGGCAGATGGTGGCGCTCATGGAGGAGGAGCTGGCGAAGAGCCGCGAGCTGCTGAGCGACGCCGCCCGGACGCCGGAGGAGCGCGAGTCGCTGACCCGCGCCCGCTCGGAGGTGTTCTGGGACGGCTTCGAGGCGGATCCGTTCGGCTCGCTGGAGTTCCTGGAGAACCGCATCGCCCCGCAGATTCCGGACGGCGACCTGCTCTACCTCCGCTACGCGGGGACGGACCTGGACACCTTCCAGAGCACCTTTGATCGCATGGAGGTGGTGGACGGGCAGCCGGTGCCCAAGGGGCAGCGCGGCATGCTGCTCTCCAAGTTCTTCTACGAGGAGTACCTCAAGCTGAAGACGGCGCGCCGGTTGGACCTCATCAAGCAGGAGCGCGAGCTGAACAAGAAGACGATCGCCACCGACCCCCAGCTGCAGCGCTGGGTGAAGGAGAACCAGACGCAGACGCGGGAGATCGTCTACCAGTTGGATCCCATCAAGACGCGCCAGGCGGTGGAGCGGCTGCAGAAGCTGCTGGGCAGCCAGGAGCCGAAGCTGGAGAAGCTCCTGTCCTCCTTCCTCACCACGGACGACGCGAACTTCGACGCGCGCTACACGCAGTTCTACGCGGAGCTGGCGCCGCTGCTGGAGCTCTACCGCCTGCGCCTGGGTGACAGCCTCACCATCACCGCCTTCACGCGCAGCGGCTACGTGCAGAGCGTCAACGTGAAGGTCTACGGCACCTACCAGTTCAAGGGGCTGGAGAAGTCCGCGCTGGCCGGCGCCCTCAACCTGATGGACCTGATGTCCTTCCGGGACCTGTACGGCTACCTCACCGCCGACAAGAAGGCGGAGCTCGCGGAGCTGCAGAAGCAGAGCGGCGTGAAGGCCGTGGCGCGCGAGGGCGCGGAGGACGCCCTCTTCGGCGAGGACAGCGGCAACACCCTGGTGGCGGACGCCACCCCCGGCCTCATCAACGACCAGGACACGCTCACGGGCGCCATGGATTCACTGCGCCGGGACGACCTGACGAAGCGCGTGTACTCGCAGGAGGAGATCAACCAGGGCGTGGTGCTGAGCTCCGCCATCATCCTGAAGGACCCGGAGCAGCTCCAACAGACGATGGCGGAGCTGAAGCAGTCCACGCAGGACGCCGGGCTGAAGCTGCGGGTGGTGTCGTGGCAGCAGGCGGCGGGGCTCATCGGCCAGTTCGTGCTGATGGCGAAGCTGGTGCTCTACGCCGCCGTCTTCATCATCTTCGTGGTGGTGCTGGTCATCATCAACAACGCGATGATGATGGCCACGCTCCAGCGCGTGCGCGAGGTGGGCACCATGCGGGCCATTGGAGCCCAGCGCTCCTTCGTGCTCGGGATGGTGCTGGTGGAGACGCTGCTCCTGGGCCTGGTGTTCGGCGCGGGCGGCGCGCTGGTGGGCAGCGGCATCATGGCCGGGCTGGGCAGCGTGGGCATCCCGGCGGCCAACGAGGCGCTGTACTTCTTCTTCTCCGGGCCGCGGCTGTACCCCAGCCTCAGCGCGGGCAACCTCATCGCGGCGTTCATCATCGTGATGGTCGTCTCCGCCATCTCCACCCTCTACCCGGCGTTCCTGGCCACGCGCGTGTCGCCGCTCCAGGCGATGCAGACGGACGAGTAAGCCCATGCTCCAGCTCTTCCTCATCGCATTCCGAAACCTCGGCACCCACCGCCGCCGCACGCTGCTCTTGGGGGGGGCCATCGCCGGCGTCACCGCGCTGCTGGTCATCCTGAACGGGCTGTCCAACGGCATGGCGGCCACGATGCTGCGCTCCGCCACCACCCTGTCCACCGGCCACGTCAACGTGGCGGGCTTCTACAAGGTCACCGCCGGCCAGTCCGCGCCGGTGGTGTCGGCCTATCCGAAGATCATCGAGCAGGTCCGCAAGGACGTGCCGGAATTGGACTACGTCGTCCACCGCGGGCGCGGCTGGGTGAAGATGGTCAGCGACACGGCCTCCCTTCAGGTGGGCCTGGGCGGCATCGACGTGCAGTCCGAGCCGGGCATCCGCAACGTCCTCCAGATGAAGGAGGGCACCCTGGACGGGCTGGCCGCCCCCGACACCGTGCTGCTCTTCGAGAAGCAGGCCAGGCGCCTGGAGGTCAAGGTCGGTGACACCGTGACGCTCTCCGCGCCCACCATGCGCGGCACCAACAACACGGTGGACGTGCGGGTGGCCGCCATCGCCGCCAACGTGGGGCTGATGAGCGACTTCAACGTCTACGTCCCCTCGCGGACGCTGCGCTCGCTCTACCAGCTCAAGGACGACGCCACCGGCGCCGTCCACCTGTACCTGAAGGACGTGAAGCAGGCGCCGGCGGTGCAGGCGCGGCTGCGCCAGACGCTGCCCGCGGCCGGCTACGAGCTGATGGACAACGACCCGCGCGCCTTCTTCATGAAGTTCGAGGTCGTCAACCGCGAGGGGTGGACGGGGCAGAAGCTGGACATCACCAACTGGGAGGATGAGATCTCCTTCATCAGCTGGACGCTCACCGCGCTCAACAGCCTCACCGGCGTCCTCATCTTCGTCCTGCTGGTCATCATCTGCGTGGGCATCATGAACACGCTGTGGATCTCCATCCGGGAGCGCACGCGGGAGATTGGCACGCTGCGCGCCATTGGCATGCAGCGCACGCGGGTGCTGGCGATGTTCGTCTTCGAGGCGCTGACGCTGGGCTTCCTGGGCACCCTCGCCGGGGCCCTGGTGGGGCTGGTGGTGTGCCTGTCCGTCAACGCCGCGGACATCGCCGTGCCGGAGGTGGTGGCGGTGTTCATCATGTCGGACAGGCTGTACCTGGCGGTCAACCCCGGCTCGGTGGTGGGCTCCGTCCTCTTCATCACCGCCTGCACCACGGCGATTTCACTCATTCCCTCCTTCCTCGCCGCGCGGCTCAAGCCGGTCACGGCGATGCACCACATCGGGTGAATCCTCCATGACCTTCAAGAACCTGCTGTCCGCCGTGGTGCTCGCCACGGCCCTGATGTCCGCCCCGGCGGCGCTGGCGTTGGAGCCGGCGGAGATGGTGAAGCTGCTCGCCACCATCGACGACCGGCAGCGCAATGGCGGTGACTACAAGGCGCTCGTCTATCTGGAGCAGAAGGAGAAGGACAAGACAGACGCCGTGCGCGAGGCGTTCGTGTACCGGCGCGACGCGGACGACAAGCTGATGATCCTCTTCAGCCGTCCCAAGACGGAGGCCGGCAAGGGCTACCTGCGGCTGGACAAGAACCTCTGGAGCTATGACCCCAACGTGGGCAAGTGGGAGCGGCGCACGGAGCGCGAGCGCATCGCCGGCACCGACAGCCGCCGCGCCGACTTCGACGAGTCCCGCCTGGCCGAGGAGTACGTGCCTTCCTCCGAGGGCGAGGGGAAGCTGGGCAAGTACACGGCCCACCTGATGACCCTCAAGGCCAAGGAGGGCGTGGACGTGGCCTACCCCATCATCAAGCTGTGGGTGGACAAGGAGTCGACGAACGTCCTCAAGCGCGAGGAGTACGCGCTGTCCGGCCGCAAGATGCGCACGCTGCTCTACCCCCGCTGGAAGAAGCTCTTCAGCGAGTCCAAGGGCGCCGACGTCTGGTTCCCCGAGGAGATCCGCATCTACGACGAGGTGGAGAAGGCCAACTCCACCGTCATCCTCATCAAGTCCATCGACCTGCGTTCGCTGGAAGCCAACCTCTTCACCAAGGCGTGGCTCGAGAGCAAGAGCCGATGAACCCTCGCAACCTCACCGTGGCCGCGGCGCTGTCCGCGGCCCTCGTTGGCGCGCCCGGGTTCGCCCAGGCTCCGGGCGCCGCGGGTGCCACGGGCTCCAATGACCGGCCCGACGAGGATGCCCTCTTCGGCGGCGAGTCCGACACGCCCGCCCAGGCCACGCCGCCCTCCCCTTCCTCCGGGGCTCAGTCCCCGCAGGAGCGGCCTGGCGATGATGAAGTCTTTGGCGGGGAGGACGCACCGCCGTCGGGTGGCGCGGAGGCACGGCAGCCCACGTCCACGGAGCCCTCCGCGCCCGGCAGCGACCGGGACACGGAGGCCCTGTCCGGCCCGGCGACCCGCAGCGCCTTCGACTCCGCCGAGGCGGTGGATGATCCGCTGAAGATTGGCGGCCTGTTCTACCTGCGCGCCAACGTGGTGGGCACCGAGGGCACGTCCTTCGGCGACACCGCGGTCAACGCGCCCACGCTGGTGGACGCCTACTTCGACGCGCGTCCCACGGACCGGCTGCGGGCGTTCGTGGTGGGGCGGTTGACGTATGATCCCACCC
>NZ_RAWG01000241.1 GCF_003611735.1 Corallococcus sicarius
GGCATGGGCCTGGATGGGAGTCGGGTCCTGGACCCGCTGGAGCCTGCTCCATCCACGCGGATGTTTCCCCGGGGGCCGCGAGTGCGTATCACTGGGGGCCGTGCGCACGCCCACCGACCGATACCTTCCTCCTCGCGCCACTTCCTCCTCCCCCGTGGTGCCCAAGCGCGGCCGGGTGGTGGTCATCGCGCCCACGCGCGCCGCGTGTGAAACCATTGAGCTGGCGCTCGGGCTGGAGCTGCGCACGTACCTGGAGCAGCACCACGGCGAGCGCCTCCGGGAGCTGGCCCGGGGCGGGCAGGGGTTCGGCATCGTCGCGGGCACCGGCACGGGCAAGACGCTCGCCATCCGTCCCATCGCGGAGGAGCTCGTGGGGCGCAAGCCCCTGCGGGTGGCGGTGGTCAACCGCGAGCGCGAGGCCACGGCGGAGACGCCGCTCAGCGACGTGGTCATCGTCACCACCGGCATCGCGCGGCGCTGGTTCCAGGATGGGGCCATCCGGCGCGAGGACACCCTCATCGTGGATGAGATCCACCAGACCTCGGCGGAGCTGGAGCTGTGTCTGGCCCTGGGCAAGCGGGTGGGCTGCCGCTTCATCTGGCTGTCCGCCACCGTGGATCCGGCCTTCTACTCGCGCTACCTGGACAGCGCGGACGTGCTCCAGGTGTCCTCCTTTGATCCGAAGAAGGCGGCCCGCGTGGAGGTGGAGCGCCGTCAGCCGCTGTCCTTCCTGGACGACGCCTTCCTGAAGGACGTGCAGCGGCAGGGACGCGGCGTGGGCGTGTTCCTCGCCACGCGCGCCGCGGTGGAGGAGGCGGCGGCCCACGTGCGCAACGACTGGCCGGACATCCACGCGGCGCACTACCACGGCGGAGAGCCGCTGCGCGCCATCCGTCCCTTCCTGGAGGGCAGCGCGCCCCGGCCCTTCGTGCTCGCGATGACGGCGGCGGGACAGAGCGCGCTCAACGTGCCGGGGCTGGACACCGTCGTCATCGACGACATGCGCTACACGAACCTGGTGGAGGGCGGCCGCAACGTCCTCACCCGCGTGCACCTGGGCAGCAATGAATTGCTGCAGATGGCGGGGCGCGTGCACGGGCGCGTGGAGGGCGGGCGCGTCTTCATCCTGAGCGACCGCGTGCTCCACTTCGCCTCGCTCAAACCCACCGCGCCCGAGTTCCAGCTCGCGGGCGAGCCGGAGCGGGTGGCGCTCACCGCCGCGGCCCTGGGCGTGCGGGCGGACGAGCTGGACCTGCCGGTGCCGTTGGACCGCACGGCCTACCGCCGGGCGCTCGCGAAGCTGCAGGCGCGCAACATCGTGGATGAGCACGGACGGCTGTCCGACTACGGCCGCGCGGTGGAGGCGCTGCCCGTGGAGCGCCCCTGGGCGGAGCTCATCGTCAACGCGGAGGATGAGCTGCTGCCCTTCCTCGCGGTGTGCAGCGCGGTGGAGTCGCTGCACCGGATGACGCGCGAGGAGCGCAACCTGGACGGGGTGCTGGTGCCCGGCAGCGACCACCTCACCGCCTACAACCTCTACGCGGAGGCCTTCCGCGAGGCGGGCGCGGTGGGGGAGGTGCACGGGCTGCCGCGCCACCTGTTCGACGCGGAGAAGTTCGCGGCCTGGGCCGAGACGCGCGGCGTGCTGGTGAAGGCCGTGGAGGACGCGGCGCTCGCGATGGCGAGCGTGTACCGCAGCGTGGGGGTGGCGCTGCCCGCGCGCATGCCCTTCGCGAGCTCCCGCGTCTACCAGCGCTTCTGCGACCTGCTCGCGCGCTTCATGCCCTTCGACCTGGTCATCGACGAGCGCACCGCGTGGGGCGAGGTCGCGCGGGTGTCGAAGACGAGCGTGTGCGGCAACCTGGGCGCGGTGGCGGGCTCGCTGCGCTACTTCGCCGACCGCAACGGCAATTCGCAGGCCGCCATCGACGGCACCCAGCTGCCCCAGGCCCTGCTGCGCCGCTACGCCCGCCGGCATGCGGAGGCGCCCAGGTACGACGTGCGCTACCGCTCGGTCGTGCTCCAGCGCCGGCTGGACTACTTCGGCTTCGACCTGGAAGTGGAAGTGGACGTGCTGCGCGCCTGGGGGCCGGAGCTCGCCAAGGGGGCCCGGCACGCGCTCGCGGAGGCGCTGGCGCGGGGGGAAGCGCCCCATCCCGCGGTGGACCGTCACCGGATGGCCATCGCCGAGGTGCGCGAGCTGTGGCGCCGCTCCGGCGGACTCACCCCGCCGCTCGGATTGCCGGAGCTGACCGCGCTCTACGAGGCGCAGCTCGACGGCGTGGACACGCTCGACGACTTCAAGCAGCGCCCGCTGCGGCTGGACCTGAACGCGCTCGTGCCGTCCAGCGTCCGTCAGCTGCTGCTGGCCCTCCCGGACGCGGTGGAGATCCGCGAGCAGGAGGTGCCGCTGGAATACGACGTGGAGGAGCTGTCGGACGGGGCCCCTCGGGGCGTGGTGCGGCTGCACCTGCCGGAGAAGCTCGCCCGCACGCTGGTGGAGGAGGAGCTGCCGCTGCTCGACCGGCCCCAGCGTTTCAGCGTCGCCCGGGGACGGCGGGGCGTGGTCCAGGCGCGCTCGCTCCTGGAACTGCAGGAGCTGCTCGACCGTCCCTGGATGCCGGATGAGATCGTCGAGGCGAACCGGGAGCGGCCCGCCCGGACGCAGGGCGGGGAGCGCGCGTGGGGAGCAGAGCGCAGCGGCCCGAAGCGCGGGGGCGGCGGCCGGGGCGGCCCCCCCGGCAAGGCGCCTTCGCCCAAGGGACGGCGGGGCGGCGGCAGGCGGCGGCGCTGAGCGGGCGCGGGGAGGTCCGCCAGCCCGCTGTCAAAGGCGGCGGCCTCCGTGGCTTGCGCGGGTGCGCGAGGCGCGGCCAGCCGAGCACGCCCCCGTGTCCGGGAGTGCCTAGCCTTACTCGCAGGGGACGCCGCGCAGCGCTCCACTTGCAAGGAGGACGACCATTCCTGCCATCCGCGGAAACATCCTGGGGTTGAAGCCCAATCAGTTCAAACGCCTGGAGGCGACCTACCGGCGGCGCGTTCTGCCCGGTGAGGTGGTGAGCCCCGAGCTCGCCCGCCACCTCACGGAGCTCTCCGTCGAGACAGGCCGCCAGGTGGGGGTGCTCATCAACCGGCGCGGCGACATCGAGCACGTCGTCGTCGGTGATGCGTTCAAGCTGGAGCTCCCGGAGCTGGGCCGCCTCCGCGCGGGCGACACCCGCTTGCGCGGGCTGCGGCTCGTCCACACCCACCTGAAGGACGAACCCCTCACGCCCGACGACCTCACGGACCTGGTGCTGCTGCGGTTGGACCTGGTCTGCGCCATCGTCGCGCAGCCGGACGGAATGCCCGGCAAGGTCTACCTGGGCCACCTGGACCCGGAGGCCACCGGCGCGCGCGCGAAGTATTGGAAGACGCAGACGGCTCCGGGCCTCCACGCGCTCGAACTGGACCCCGTGGCCCTGGCCGACGAGCTGGAAGCGGCGTTTGGCCGTGCCACCGCGGGCCGCGAGGTCGCGGTCCAGGGGCGCGCGCTGCTCATCGGCGTGGCGCTGGAGGGGCGGGCCGCCGCGGAGGCGTCCATGGAGGAGCTGCAGGAGCTGGCGCGGACCGCGGGCATCCAGGTGCTGGACACGTCCATCCAGAACCGCAATCAGATTGACCCAAGGTATGTCATTGGCCAGGGCAAGCTGGAGGAGCTGAACCTTCGTTCGATGCAGCTGTTCGCGGACATGCTCATCTTCGACCACGACCTGACGCCAGCGCAGGCGCGGCACCTCGCGGACCAGACGCAGCTGAAGGTCCTGGACCGCACCCAGCTCATCCTCGACATCTTCGCGCAGCACGCGCACAGCGCGGAGGGCCGGCTCCAGGTGGAGCTCGCGCAGCTGCGCTACCGGCTGCCCCGGCTGGCCCAGCGGGACGAGGGGCTCTCCCGGCTGATGGGCGGCATTGGCGGACGTGGGCCCGGTGAGACGAAGCTGGAGGTGGACCGCCGCCGCGTGCGCGACCGCATCAACATGCTGGAGAAGCGCATCGACGCGCTGAGCGCGAGCCGGCAGGTCCGGCGCCAGCAGCGCGTGCGGCATGACGTGCCCGTGCTCTCCATCGTGGGCTACACGAACGCGGGCAAGTCCACGCTGCTCAACCACCTGACGGACTCCGACGTGGTGGTGGAGAACAAGCTGTTCGCCACGTTGGACCCCAGCAGCCGCCGGCTGCGCTTCCCACGCGACCGCGAGGTCATCATCACCGACACGGTGGGCTTCATCCGCGCGCTGCCCCGGACGCTGGTGAGCGCCTTCCGCGCCACGCTGGAGGAGCTCTCCGACGCGGACCTGCTGCTGCACGTGGTGGATGCGTCGGACCCGGCGTACCCGCTCCAGATTGAAGCCGTGGAGCGCATCCTCCGGGACCTGGACCTGCACGAGGTGCCGCGCCTGCTCGTCTTCAACAAGAGCGACCTGCTGGAGGGCGGCGCGGGCGGGCACCTGGCGCACGTCAACGCGCAGTCCCGGCACGGCATCGCCATCAGCGCGCAGACGGGGGAAGGCATGACGGACCTGCTGCTGCGCATCGAGGAGCTGCTCTGGCAGGAGGGCAAGTCGCTCACGGCCAGCGGCCAGTCGTTTCAGCAGGAACATCCTCCGCACTGAGTGCGGGTTCCCCCTGTCGCTTCCCGACCCCCCGTGGTGGCTGCATTGACATCGCGGGGTGTCTGTCTTATTTCAAGTCCATCATGAGGCCCGTCTTCATCCACACCCTGCCGTGCTCGAGCGCCATCGCGCCGACGGCGGACGTGCGCCTCGCCCCCCGTCACGAGGTTCTGCTCGATATTTGAGCAGGCGGACCGGTGTATTCCGGTACGCGGGGTGGCTGGTTCCCGTGTGCCGTGAGTCCGGCTTCCGCCGACAGCTCCCGCGGTGTCTTCGTCGCGCGCATCAGCGCGATTGAAGGCCTCCGCCGCTGCATTCCCTCTCACCACCAGCGCCAAACCCAACCACCCGCGGGCCTCGCTGCCCGACGGGAACAGGAGTCCTTCATGTCCCGCACCACGCGCATCGAGCGGTACCGCAACATCGGCATCATGGCCCACATCGACGCGGGCAAGACGACGCTCACCGAGCGCGTCCTCTTCTTCACCGGTCGCATCCACTCCACGGGAGAGGTGCACACGGGCTCCACGGAGATGGACTGGATGCCGCAGGAGAAGAAGCGCGGCATCACCATCACCTCCGCGGCCACCACCGCGTTCTGGTCCCCACGCCATGGGCGCGGGGCGGGCGTGCCCCACCGCATCAACATCATCGACACGCCGGGCCACGTGGACTTCACCATCGAGGTGGAGCGCTCGCTGCGCGTGCTCGACGGCGCGGTGGCGGTGTTCGACGCCAGCCAGGGCGTGGAGCCCCAGTCGGAGGCGGTGTGGCGCCAGGCGGACCGCTACAACGTTCCGCGCATCGCGTTCGTCAACAAGATGGACAAGGTGGGCGCGGACTTCGCCATGAGCGTGAAGTCCATGGAGGAGCGGCTGGGCGCGCGCGCGGTGGCCGTGCAGTGGCCCCTGGGCGAGGGCGCGGACTTCCAGGGCTTCGTGGACCTGGTGCGCATGCGGGCCGTGCGCTTCGAGGAAGAGGAAGGGCAGTTCCGGGACGACGAGGCGTTGTCGCCGGCGCTGCGCGAGGAGGTGACGCCGCTGCGGCTGCGCCTCATCGAGGCGTGCGCGGACGTGGACGCCGTGGTGTTGGAGAAGTTCGTGGAAGGGCGCTTGGAAGACATCACCGCGGAGGACCTGGAGCGCGCGTTGCGCTCGGGCACCCTCTCGCGAACGCTGGTGCCCGTGCTGTGCGGGTCGGCCTTCAAGAAGAAGGGAGTGCAGATGCTGCTGGATGCCGTCGTCAACTACCTGCCCGCGCCTTCGGACCTGGCCGCCGTGGAGGGCTGTGTCCCTGGCACGGACGAGCGTGTGTCCCGACCCGTGTCGGACGCGGCGCCCCCCAGCGCCCTGGCGTTCAAGCTGATGAGCGACAAGGCCGTGGGCGGCATCGTGTTCCTGCGCGTGTATTCGGGCACGTTGCGCGCGGGCACCGTCCTGCTCAACCCCGCCACCGGGCGGCGTGAGCGGGTGGGCCGCCTGATGTTCATGCACGCCAACCGCCGCGAGGAGGTGGCGGAGGTGCATGCGGGCGACATCTGCGCGGCGCTCGGCCTCAAGGGCGTGCGTACGGGCGACACGCTGTGCGACCCGGCGGAGCCGGTGGTGCTGGAGGCGTTGGGCGTCATGGAGCCCGTGGTGCAGCTCGCCGTGGAGGCGCGCTCGCCCGGGGAGTTGCCGAAGCTGGAGGAGGGGCTGCAGAGGCTGGCGGCGGAGGATCCGTCGCTGCGCGTGGGCGTGGATCCGGAGAGCGGCCAGGTGCTGCTGTCCGGTATGGGAGAGCTGCACCTGGAGGTGGTCGTGGACCGGTTGAAGACGGAGTTCGGGGTGGAGGCGCGCGTGGGACAGCCGAAGGTGGCGTACCGCGACACGCTCCGGCGCGCGGTGCGCCAGGAGTACCGCCACGTCCGCCAGTCGGGCGGGCCCGGACAGTACGCACGCGTGGTGCTGGACGTGGGTCCGGCGCCGCGAGGCGCGGGGTTCGTCTTCGTGGACGACACGCGGGGCGGCACCATTCCCCGGGAGCTGATTCCGGCGATTGAGAAGGGCGTGGCCGGGGCGCTGGCGCGGGGCGTGCGGGACGGCGTGCCGCTGGTGGACGTGGAGGTGCGGCTGGTGGATGGAGACACGCACGTGAAGGACTCCACCCCCCAGGCGTTCGCCATCGCGGGTTCGATGGCGCTCCAGGAGGCCGCGAAGCGCGCGGGCATCCAGGGGCTGGAGCCGGTGATGGACGTGGAGGTCACCACGCCGGAGGAGTTCCTCGGTGAGGTGCTGGGGGACCTGTCGGCGCGGCGGGGAAGGGTGTTGGGAATGGAGGCGAAGGGGACGTCGCGGAGCGTGTCCGCGCGCGTGCCCATGGCGCGCCTCTTCGGCTACGTGACGGCGCTGCGAGGCCGCACGCAGGGCCGTGCCCAGGCCAGCATGCGCCTGGGGGCGTACGAGCCGGTGCCCGACGCGCTCCCCGCGTCCTTCGCTGAAGCGCGGGTGTGACGTGAACGAGGTGGCCCCGGAAGCCTGGTGGATGGGTTTCCGGGGCCGCTGTGCGTGGGGAGGGCTCAGGTGAGGCGCTTGCCCATCTGCTGGAGCAGCGCGTCGCCCGTCGCGTCCTGCGCCTTGAGCGCGAAGAAGGCGCGCATGGCGTCGGAGGTGATGTAGCGCAGGTGGGGCGCCTGGGCGGTGGCGGCCTCGATGATGATCTTCGCGACGTCGTCCGCGGACTGGCTTCCGCCCGCGTACAGCTTCGAGGACTGCTGCATGTAGGCGGCGAGCAGGTTGCGATACACCTCCGGCCCGCTGCCCTGCGTGCCATTGCCCGTGGCGAGCACGTTGTTGACGAACTCCGTGTGCACCGGGCCCGGCTCCACCAGCGAGACGTGGATGCCCAGCCGCGCCGCCACGGGCGCGAGCGCCTCCATGAAGCCCTCCACCGCGAACTTCGCCGCGCAGTAGGCGTCGTTGAAGGGCTGGCCCACGAGCCCGCCGATGCTGCTCACGGAGATGATGCGCCCCGAGCCCTGCTCCCGCATGGCGGCGAACACCGCCTGCGTCACGCGCCACACCCCGAAGAAGTTGACCTCCATCGTGCGCCGCAGGGCGCCCTCGGAGGTCTGCTCCATCGTGCCCAGGTAGCCCGCGCCCGCGTTGTTCACCAGCAGGTCGATGCGGCCGTGGGCCTGGAGCACGTCGCGGATGCAGCCCTGGACGGAGGCGTCGCTGGACACGTCCAGGGTGCGGACGTGGAGTCGCACGCCCTCCGCGGCGGCGCGGGCCTGGAGGGCCTCCGCGCGGGTGTTGTCGCGCAGCGTGGCGACGACCTCGAAGCCCTGGTGCGCCAGGAGGACGGCCGTGCTCAGGCCGATGCCGGTGGACGTGCCCGTGACGAGTGCGATGGGTGCCATGATAGGTTGCTCCAGACGTGGCGCCGTGGGCGGCGCGTGCGATTCCCAGGGTTAGCACCGGGCACGGCGCCAGCGACTGACCCCGGGCGCCAGGGAGTTGACCCGCGATGCCACCGAAGTCCCAGACGCTGGTGCAACTGCCCCGCTCCCTCTGCGTCTCCCTGCGGGAGGCGGGCGTGGACCTGGACGCGCTCGCGCGGCGGGTGGGCGTGGCGTCCGCGGCGGAGCGCCTCACGCTGGCGCAGTCGGATGAGTTGCTGGATCAGGCGCTGCTGGCCGTGAAGGACCCCTCGTTCGTGCTCACCGCGACCGCGCGGTTGCGCCCGGAGTTGTTCGGCGTGGTGGGGCTCGCGGCCATGGCGGCGCCGGACCTGGGCACCGCGCTGGCGCGCCTGGAGCGCTACAAGCGGCTCTTCTCCTCGGACACGCTGGAGCTCACGCGCACCCGCGAGGGCGTCCGCATCCTCCTGCACCTGGGACGGCCAGAGCATGCGTCCGCGTCGTTCCGGGCGGAGCTGGAGTTCACCTTCCTGGTGGCCTTCAGCCGGCGGATGACGGGCACCCAGGTGGTGCCCGTGCGGGTGGAGCGGCGCGGGCCTCCCGTGGCGCACCGGGGGCGCAGCGAGGCGTTCCTGGGCATCGCGGTGAGCTACCGGCAGCCGCAGGACGTGCTGGTGCTCTCCGCGCTGGACCTGGCGCGTCCGCTGGTGAGCAGCAGCCCGGAGCTGGCGGGACTGCTGGGGGCGCGCGCGGAGGCGCTGCTGAAGGAGCGCGGCACCGATGACGTGGTCGGACAGGTGCGCGCGGTGCTGCGCCGCATGCTTACGGGTGATGAGCCCACGCTGGACGCGGTGTCGCGCGCGCTGGGTGTCAGCTCGCGCGGCCTCCAGCGGCGGCTGTCGGAGGCGCGCACGTCCTTCGTCACGCTGCTGCGCGAGGTGCGCTGCGACGTGGCGTGTGAGCACCTGTCCGGGACGGACATCGACCTGGCGGAGCTGTCCTTCCTCCTGGGCTTCTCCGAGCCGAGCGCGTTCCACCGGGCCTTCCGCCGCTGGAGGGGCGTGACCCCAGCGGACTTCCGCCGCGCCTCGCGGACCCGAGCCCCGGGCCGCAGCACGGGCCGCGCCTGACGTCACGGCCAGGCCAACACAGTCGCAGCCAACAGCTCCTCGCCCTGTTGGTGGCCTGCCAGGCAGGGTGGCGGACACCGCTGTCCACCTGCGTGAGCGCCCGGACGATGCCCCTTCGTCCGGGTTTGCACTGGATGACAGAGGTGATTGAGTCCGCCGCCGTGACGGACAACACCCAAGCGCAGCGCGCGGTCCACGCGGTCTGGCGGATTGAATCCGCGCGGCTCATCGCGGGGCTCGCGCGCATGGTGCGCGACGTGGGGCAGGCGGAGGAGCTGGCGCAGGATGCGCTCGTGGCCGCCCTGGAGAAGTGGCCGGTGTCGGGCGTGCCGGACAACCCGGGCGCCTGGCTCATGGCCACCGCCAAGCGACGCGCCATCGACGAGATGCGGCGGCACAAGCTGCTGGCGCGCAAGCACGAGGAGCTGGGGCACGGGTTGGAGGAGGCGGAGACGCCGGACCTGGACGCGGCGCTCGACGACGACGTGGGCGACGACCTGTTGCGGCTCGTCTTCACCTCCTGCCACCCGGTGCTGTCCCCGGAGGCGCGGGTGGCGCTCACGCTGCGGCTGCTGGGGGGCCTGACGACGGAGGAGATCGCCCGCGCGTTCCTCGTCCCGGAGCCGACGGTGGCCCAGCGCATCGTCCGGGCGAAGCGGACCCTGGCGGAGAAGGGCGTCCCCTTCGAGGTGCCCCGGGGCGCGGAGCTCGCCACGCGGCTGGCCTCGGTGCTGGAGGTCGTCTACCTCATCTTCAACGAGGGCTATTCGGCGACGGCGGGAGACGACTGGATGCGCCCCGCGCTCTGCGAGGACGCGCTCCGGCTGGGTCGCATCCTGGCGGAGCTGGTGCCCAACGAGCCGGAGGTGCACGGACTGGTGTCGTTGATGGAGATCCAGGCGTCGCGGGCGAGGGCGCGCGTGGGACCTTCGGGCGAGCCCGTGCTGCTGCTGGAGCAGAACCGCGCGCTGTGGGATCAGCTCCTCATCCGCCGGGGCCTCGCGGCGCTGGAGCGCGCGGAGAAGCTGGGGGGCGCGCAGGGCCCCTACGCGGTGCAGGCCGCCATCGCCGCCTGTCATGCGCGGGCGCGGACGCCGGAGGAGACGGACTGGTCGCGCATCGCGACGCTCTACGCGCTGCTCGCGCAGCTCGTGCCGTCACCCGTGGTGGAGCTGAACCGCGCGGTCGCGCTGTCGATGGCGTTCGGTCCCGCGGTGGGCCTGGAGCTCGTCGAACAGCTCAAGGCCGAACCCTCGCTCAAGAGCTACCACCTGCTGCCGAGCGTGCGCGGTGACCTGCTCCAGAAGCTGGGGCGCTTCCAGGAGGCGCGGGCGGAGTTCGAGCGCGCGGCCTCGCTCACCCGCAACGCCCGGGAGCAGGCGCTGCTGCTGGCCCGCGCCGCGGCGTGTACCCGCGAGCGTCCTTCGTAGTCACTGGGCGCAGGGGAGCGGCGGGCATCCGTCCAGCATGCCCGCCGTCCCGTGTCGTCATGCGCTTACGGGCGGGGCGACAACTGGATGTTGTCGATGTTGGTGTCCCAGCCGTTCGACGTGGCGATGCTGAACACCGTGCACGGCTGCAGCCAGTTGGTCACCACGTGCGTCACCTGGCCCGCGGTGAGCGGGAAGGTGCGGGTCGGCAGGTCGAGGCAGCTCAGGGTGAGGGTCGCGCCGGTGTCCCAGGTGAAGGCGTCCAGGCCGATGACGTGCCGCTGGCCGAACACGGAGAGCCCCGCCTCGGTGATGCCGCCGCCGTTGAACGAAATGCTCTTCGTGGTGAACCCGCCCCAGGGCGACGCGAGGTACCACTTGTTGGTCAGGAAGTGCATCGGGCCATTCGGGCCGTTCAGCACCACGTCCGCCCCTGCGAAGGTGTCGAAGGTGAGGACGTTGGTGGACGGGCCCACGACGATGGGCAGGCTGCTCGTGTTGTTGCCCGGCACGGCGTCCGTCTGCGCTGAGCTGACGGTGGCCACGCTCTGGAACGTGCCGGAGCTCATCGGGATGGCCGTTACGTGGATGGTGGCGCTCGCGCCCGCCGCCAGGCTCGCCATGTCGCACTGCAGGTAGCTGCCGAAGTAGCAGCCGCCGCCCACCGGCGTTGCCTCGTAGAAGAAGTAGCTCAGGCCGGCGGGGATGGGGACGTCGAGGACGATGTCGGTGGCGGCGGACGTGCCGTGGTTCGTCACGGTGATGTCGTAGAAGAGCGCGTCACCGTTGGCGCCCGTGCCCGCCGGGAAGGACTGCTGCACGGAGAGGTCCACCGGGGACGTGCCACCGGAGGTCGCGGGCACGAACGTCACGTCCACCCAGAAGTTGGTGTTGAGCCACGCCTCCGTGGGGAATGCGCTGCCGTTGAGGTTGCGTACCCCGTTGCCGCCCGCCGCGACGGTGGACGGCGCGTGCAGGGGCGGCATGTCCACGCCCGCGGTGTTGAAGTAGTTCGTCGTGATGGCGTAGCGGCCCCCGGTCGCGAAGTACGACACGACATAGGTCGTGTTCGCCGCCAGGCTCACCGGCGTCGGGAACGTCAGCTCACGCCAGCCGAAGCCGCTCTCCGGAGGCGTCTGCACGGTGGTGGCCAGCAGCGCGCCGGTGGCGCTCCACAGGTGGCCCACGTGCGGCCCGTTGTCGGTGCTGCCCTTGTAGTAACGGACCTTCGTCACCGTGCCCGCCACGTCCGTGCGGAACTTCACGCCCACCTCGGCGGGGGTCGTGTCGGCGTTCTCGAACTGGGGGGTGCCCGTCACTTCGTTCCACAGGCTGCACGGGTTGCAGGCGGTGTTCGCCAGCGTGGTGGCGGTGACGGTCGCGGAGGCCACGCTCACGTTGCCGGCGGCGTCACGGCCGCGCACGGTGTACTGGTACGCGGTGGAGGGCGTCAGGCCGGTGTCGCGGTAGCGCCCGGTGGTGCCGGACAGCTCCGCGATGAGCTGGCTGCCCCGGTACACCAGGTGCGCGCGCGCGTTGCCCTGCGTCTCGCCGGAGCCGTCCACGGAGGCGTACCAGGTCAGGTCGATGGCGGTGGAGGAGTTGGGCGTCGCCACCACGTTGGTGGGCGCCGTCGGGGGCGTGGTGTCGTTGGGCTGGAAGGCCACGTCCACCCAGTAGTTGGTGGCCTGGAAGCTGTCGGTGGGGAAGCCGCTCGCGCCGTAGCGGTAGAGGCCGTTGCCCGCGCCCGACGCGCTCGCCGCCGCATGCAGGGGCGGCACATCCAGCGAGGACGTGAAGCCGTTGCTCGTCGCCGCGTAGTGGCCGGCGGGCGCGTGGTACGAGACGATGTAGTTCGTGTCCGCCGCGATGGTCACCGGCGTGGCGAAGCGCACCTCCTGCCAGCCCGAAGCCGTTTCGCTCTGGAAGGTGGCGGTGGCCAGCTGGAACCCCGCCGCGTTCCACAGGCTGCCGGTGTGCGTGCCCGTGTTGCCCGCGCCCTTGTAGAAGCGCACGCCCATGATGCGGCCCGGTGCATCGCTGCGGAAGCGCATGCCCAGCTCCACCGCCGCGTTGTCGTTCGCCGCCGCCACGTCCGGCACCGCGGAGGCGCCGAAGAGGGAGCGCTCCCCCGCCAGCAGCGGCTGCGCGGCCTCCTCGGTGCTCGGAGTCTCCGGTGCCGCCGGTTGCGACGGACCACAGCCTGCCTGGACCCAGGTGAAACCCACGACCAACGTCGTCATCCATCGTGATGCATGTCGAAGCAATTCGGACTCCTTGGGGTTGAAGACAGACGGTCGTTCTCACATCCGCCGATCCGGAGTCGAGTGTTTCACGCGACGGTGACACGTCTGTGATTTCAGGGGGCGTGGATGATTCTCCTGGAAGGGCACGCGCATCCGCTGGGAGCGCGTGCCGTCCGTTCCCGGCGGAGTGCTCAGCCTGCCGACGGGGGCGCCAGGCCGTTCTCGCGGATCCACGCGGCGGCGGCCTTCAGGCTGTCGGGGTACCTGGGCGTGATGGCGCGGCTGGGATCCAGCACCTGGAGGGAGTTGGCGCGACCGCGCTTGTTGAGCTTGCCGTCGTCGCCCACCCAGAGGCTGTCGGAGTCCGCGGTCTCCTTGAAGATGCCCGAGTCCTTGTCGACGTCCACGCGGTGGGCCACGTGGATGAAGGCATCCAGGTGTTCACCGTCCTGCTTCGTCAGGTGCTGGAGCAGGGCGGCGGGTGTGACGTCGAGCGTCTTCGCCACCTGGGTGATGAAGGGGCCGATGTTGGTGCGGTCCGACGTCAGGTCGTCCAGCTTCTTCGCCGCCTCCTCCGGGATGCCCGCGCCCTTGAGGAACGCCTGGGCATCGCGCTCGTCGGCGTGCTCCGCCTTCTTGCCCTTCACGGCGTCGACGATGAAGCCACCCACGATGCCGCCCGCCACCAGCAGGGCGCCGACGATCTGTCCCGCCACGGGGACGGCCTGGAGGGCGGTGGCGGCGGTCAGCGTGGCGCCGCCCACGGCCGTGAGGGTGCTGGTGATGCCCTTGCCCGTGTCGCCGTTGGCGAAGCTCACGCCGGCCTGGACGAAGTCAGCGACCACGGAGACCGGGCCCGCGAGCTTGCCGCCCACGGAGCCCAGCTTGCCCAGCCCGGAGCCCACCTTCGAGGCGAGCGAGCCGGTGGTGGCGGTCTGGTTCAGCACCTCCCCCGCGAGCTTCGTCCCGTCCGCGCCCAGCTGGAGCGCGCCGCTCGCCGTCTGCAGCGCGACCGCCGCCTTCTCCCGGCCCTTCGGATCAATGGCGCCGGTCACCACGCTGAACCCGGAGAGCGCGACCCCCAGTCCCCGGAAGGCCTGCCCCGCGACCCGGTCCGGAGCGAGCCCCGGGACGAGCGGGGTGGTGTCCTTGAGGGTCTTCTGGAGGTCGGCGATGCCGTTGGGGGCGCCCGCGGCGACGTCCTTGAGGTTCTGGCTGATGAGGGCGGCGTCCTGCGCGGAGACGCCGAACAGATCGTGCGTCTTGCGCAGGCCATCGAAGACCTGCGAGGCCCGGGCGGGGTTCGTCTTCGCCTCGGACAGCAGCCGCACGCCCGCGGCCTTGGCCACCACGGTCGCGGCGCTCTCCGCCAGCGTCGTCGCGTCCTTCGCGTAGCGCACGCCCTCCTTGGCCTTGGTGAGGAACGACTTGCCGCCCGCGCCTTCCTTCTCCAGCGCGTCGCCAAGGGCCTTCTGGCCCGCGGGGGTGTCGCCCAGCTTCTGGAGCTGCTCGTAGGCCTTGTTGGACTCGTCGCCCAGGTCCTCGTGCAGGTCCGAGCGGCCCTGGGCATTGCCCACGCCCTCCAGGGCGGCGGACAGCTTCTGGCTCTTCTCCTCCAGCTCCGCGTACTCCGGGTGCCGCGCGCGGTAGGCCTCGGCGCCGGCCTCCACCTGCTTCATGTCGAGCGACCCGGCGAAGCCGGTGGTCAGTCGCGCCAGCTCCTCGTTGAGGCTGTCGGTCTTCTTCGACGCCTCCTCGAAGTCCTCGCGCGCGTCGCGGATGCCCTCGGTCGTGGCCTGTCCCACGTTCTCCGACGCCTTCGGTCTGCCCGCATTCTTCAGCGCGTCCGACAGGGCCACGCCAAAGGTGGCGCCGTGCCCGTCCTTGATGGCGTCCTTCACGGCGCGCGACAGCCCGTTCTCCTTCTTCGTGTGCAGGTTGATGTCTGGAATCTTCGACGCGAAGGTGGTCGCCAGCCGGTCGCGGCTGTAGTCGGTGAGCCCCTCGGAGGCCCGGGCGAGGCTGGCCAGGGTTCCCTGGACGATGGCGGCGTCGGGGCGGCCGTCCTCCAGCGACGTCACCCGGCCGAACTCCTGGATGGAGGGCAGCGACGCCTCGATGAGGGCAGCCTGCTTGCCCGGCTCCTTGCCGAAGCCCGCGAGGCTGCGGCGCAGCTGCTCCGCGCCCTCGGCGACGCCGCGCTGCGTGGCGGCCTCCACCTGCTTCGCCACGTCCGAGACGCTCGGCGTCCGCGACCCGTCGCTGGGAGGCTTCACGGAAGTGTCGAAAGAGTCCCTGGGGACGGCGGCCTTCGGGG
>NZ_RAWG01000242.1 GCF_003611735.1 Corallococcus sicarius
TTTGGCGATATGGAAGAGGCTATGAGTGTCACTCGCCTAAACGAAACATTTATGAGTAGCACTGACTGTTGTGCCCCTAGTCAAAGGAGCAATATAATATGTTATTTTTTTTTTCAAGCAGAAGACGGCATACGAGCTAGGCTCCGGTCTCGTGGGCTCGGAGATGTGGTATAAGAGACAGGGACTGGCTGCCCAGCAGCACCAGCACCGCCGCGCCCACGGTCGCGCCGTCCAGCCCCAGGCGCCGCTTCAGCGCGGAGCGGGCGAAGGTGAGCAGCACGCCCGCGAAGAACAGCAGGCCCACGGCGCCCGTCTCGCAGAACACCTCCAGGAAGATGTTGTGCGGGTACACGCCCAGGCCCAGCGCGGGGAACGCGGCGAGCCCCGCGCCCGCCACCGGGTGGTCCTTGCCCAGCTGGAGGGCGGCCTCGTAGAGCACCTCCCGCCCGGACAGGTACACCTTGCCCTCGCCGCCGCCGCCGCCGCTTCCGCCGTCGTAGTTCAGCGTCAGCTTCAGGAAGCGCTCCTCCACGGAGCGGCGCAGCGGCTCACCCAGGGGGGTGAACGTCATCACGGTGCCCACGGCCACCGTCGCCAGCAGCGAGAGGAGCAGCAGCCGGCGCAGCGGGATGCGCGCCACCACGAGGCAGGTGGTGACGCCCGCGAGGATGGCGGCCGTGCCGCCCCGTGAGCCCGTGAGCAGCGCGAGGATGACGCCGGTGGCGGCCACCGGGATCCACAGCCAGGCCTGGCCCCGCCGCAGCCAGAAGTACAGCGCGCCCAGCGCGAGCAGGCCCATGAGCCGCGCGAAGATGTTGGGCCCGCCGCCCATCACCGCCAGCCGCGCGCCGCCGCCGCCGGACAGCAGCTGGCGCACGCCGGTGAGCGCGAGCACCGCGGTGGCCGCGACGATGATGGTCCAGAACGCGTCCAGGACGCGGGGCGCGGGCTGCCGGAGCGCGGCGAGCCCGAAGCCCACGCTCATCACCAGCACGAGCGTGAGGTCATAGACCTTCGTCAGCGCGAACGTCGCGTCCGGGGACCAGGAGGCGCTGGCGCAGAGGTAGCCGAAGAACGCCAGGAGCGCGGTGACGAGCGGCCCGTCGAAGCGCGCCTCGCCCGGCCGCGCCTCGCGCTGCGCGCGGTGCAGCAGCCCCAGGGCGGCGAGCAGCCCGCCGGCCATGACGATCCACAGCCGCAGCTCCAGGAAGGGGTTGGTCTCCACCTGCGCGGCGGCCAGCCGGTGGAAGCCCCAGCGGCCCGCGAGCACGTAGAGCGCCGCGATGCAGCCCAGGCCTGTGCGTCGGATCCATCTCACGGGGGTGGGCCTCCAGGGGGGCTTCAGCTGTCGGCGGGGTACTCGTACTGGTAGATGCCGCTCACCGCGCGGCCCCTCCGGGAGCGCGGCACTCCGTTGAGGACGACGCCCCGCACGGGGACGCCGTTCACTTCCAGCTGGTGCAGCGCGGACGTCACCTCCCTCAAGGGGTGGGCGCCGGCGCGCACCACCGCGAGCCCCACGCTCGCGTGCCGGCCCACGAGCGCCGCGTCCGTCACCGCGAGGATGGACGGCGTGTCGAAGAGGACCACCTCGTAGCGGGCGGACAGCTGCGCCACGAGCCCGGCGAACCGGGGCTGGGACAGCAGCTCCGCAGGGGCGGGAGGAAGTTCGCCCGCGCCCAGGAACGACAGCCCGGGGCCCACGTCCGCCAGCACGGCCTGCTCCAGCGGAAGGGTGCCGCGCAGGAGTTCTGAGAGGCCGGAGGGGCGCGCGTCCTGGAAGCAGCGGTGGAGCCAGCCTCCGCGCAGGTTCGCGTCCACCAGGAGGACGCGCTGGCCGGACTCCGCCAGCACCCAGGCGAGGTTGAGGGCGACGAAGGACGTGCCCACGCCGGGGCTCGTCCCGGTGAGGGCCACGACGTTGCCGGGGGCGTCCTTCAGCGCCCGCTGGAGCCGGGTCCGCAGGGCGCGCACGCTCTCCGTGGTCGGGTCGCGGGGGCGGGTGCGCGCGAGGATGCCAGGCGTGTCGCTGGCGCGGTCCGGCCCCAGGGGGAGGCTCGCGAAGACGGGCACCGCGAGCGCGGCCTCCAGCGCGGCGGGACTGGACACGCCCTGGTGGAGCGCCTGGCGCGTGAAGGCGAGCGCGACGCCCAGCACCAGCCCCAGCACGAGGCTGACCGCGAACACGTCCGGCTTCACGGGGCGCACCGGGGTGCGCGGCACCACGGGCGCGTCGATGATGCGCGCGTTGGTGATGGTGCTCGACTTGAGCACCCGGTACTCCTGGGCCTTGTTGTGCAGCTGGAGGTACAGCTCGTTGGCGACCTTCACGTCGCGCGTGAGCTGGGCGGACACCAGCTCCGCGTTGGGCATGCCCTTGAGCTGGGTGGTGAGCAGGGCCCGCTCCGCGCGCAGGCGCGCCAGCTTGTTGCCGGTGGCGATGATGAGCGGGTGGTGTTCGGTGAAGCGCTGCCGCAGCTCCGAGCGCTCCAGGGACAGCTCGGAGATGGTCTTCTCCAGGTCCGCGCTGCGGTTCACGATGGCCTGGGCCTCCAGCCCCAGGTCCACGCTGCCCTTGCCCGTGCGGTAGTCGCGCAGCGCCGTCTCCGCGCGCTCCAGGCCCTGGCGCAGGCCGGGCAGCTGGCTGTCCAGGAACGTCAGCGTCCGGCCGGCCTCCTCGCTGCGGCGCTCGACGTTGCTCAGGACATACGCCTCCGCGACCGCCTGGAGCGTCGCGGTCGCCAGCGCCGCGTCCGGCCCCTCCAGGGCCACGGTGAGGACGCCGGTGCCGGGGCCCTTCTCGCTCATGCGCAGCGCGCGCTGGAGCTCCTCCACCGCCGCGAGCCGCGAGCGCCGCATCAGCCGGAAGTGCGTCCCCGGCCGGGCGTGCAGCTCGTTGACGAGCAGCTCCACCTCCGGCCTGGAGTCCGTCGGCGTGGTGGCGGTGGTGCCCGCTTCACCGCGCAGCAGCACGCGCGCCTCGGCGTCCTGAAGCGTGTACGCGCCGGAAGCCTCCGCCACGAGCGTGAGCGGCAGGTCCTCCAGCTCCGGCGGCACGTTCAGCCGCTCCACCCGGATGCGCTCCCCGCCCCAGGCGTAGGCGCCCTGGCCCCAGGGCGCGGTCGCCAGCTCCGGGCCGTCATGCGCGCGGGCCAGCGCGGCGCCGAGCACCGGGAAGTACACGGGCCGGGCGGACACCTCCAGCCGCAGCCCGTCCACCACGCGGCCCAGCAGCGCCCGCGAACCGATGACCTCAATCTCTGTCGCCGCGACGCTCGGCGCGTCGGAGAGCAGCTCGTCCAGCTGGCCCAGGCTGCTGCCCTTCTGCTCGATTTGAAGCACCGCGTTCGCGCGATACACCGGCGGGGTGGTGACCAGGTACAGCCCGCCCAGGGTGAGCGTGAGCCCGACCATGGCGGCAATGGACCTGCGGCGCTCGAGCAGGACGCCCAGGTGTCCGCTCAATCCCAATTCATCATCCTGTGGGCCGGGAGAGGTGCGCGTCATGGGTTGTCGATGATGATGGTTCTGTCTCCGATATCCACTGCCTGCCAGAGCAACTGAACTGTTGGCTGGATCTGCTCGATGATGCGGTTCCAGCGTGTCAAGTCGTGCGCGGAGACGAAGACAACGTCGCGGGGTTGTAATTGGAACTGCGCCGCGAGGAGCAGCGCGTCCGGCGACTTCGCGTCGAGCTTGAAGATGGACGGCTTGTCGAAGTTCCCCCGGATGACATAGACGCGCTCCGGGTTGGAGGTGAGCGGGTCGAAGCCCTCGCTGTCATTGATGGCCTCCGCGAGCGTCATCCGCCCCTTCACCATGATGCGGGAGGAGGGCTTGCGGACCTCGCCCATCACGAAGACCTTGTTGCGGCTGCGGTCCGCGACATTGATGATGTCTCCGTCGCGCAGCAGCCAGTTCTGGCTCACGTCGCCCTGTTCGTAGAGGGCCTGCAGGTCCAGCGTGAAGGTGGTGCCCCCCCGGCTGAGGGTGACGGCGCGCAGGTCGGCCTCCTGGGAGAAGCCGCGCGCCTGGCTGATGGCGTCCTGCACGCGCAGGGGAACGTCGGTGATGGGCAGGCTCCCGGGCGCCACCACCTCGCCCGTCACCTGGACCTTCTGCCCCCGGAAGCCCACCACGCGCACGTCCAGTTGGGGCCGCTCGATGACGGCGGACAGCCGCTGCGTGAGCAGCTCGCGGATGTCGCGCAGGGTCTTGCCCGCGACGGGGAGGGTGCCCACGTGGGGGTAGAACATCGTCCCGTCCGCCGCCACCGGGTGGCCGGTGGCCTCCGGGGAGCGGAACTCGCCCGCGGGGATGGTGAGCTCCGGGTGGTCCCAGACGATGACGCTGAGCACGTCATGCGCCGTCACCCGGTAGTCGTAGTCCGCGGCGACCTGCGCCAGCGGATCCTTCAGGGGGGCGGGACGCGCCTGCCGGCGGGCCTCCTGCTGCTGGCCCAGCAGGGCCGCGTCGATGGGGATGATGTCGAAGGCGCCGTCGGCGCCCGCGTCTGCCTTTCCGGCATGCCGCTCCCGGAAGGCATCCTCGTCCATCTGCATGCCGGGGCCCCAGGCGCATGCGCTCAGGCATGACACCAGGAGTATCAACAGGGTGTGCTTCATTGAGAGGAATTCTTCGTGCCTTGTGCTGCACGCGTAAACCCATCCGCCGGCCAGGTGTCCGGAAGGTGTCCGGAAGACGTTAGGGGCCGGAGGCGAGACAACACATGTCCTGCCCTGGAGGGCTGGGCGCGCCCTTTCGGTAGGAATCAGGACACCCCCGCTGCACTCCGGGGGCCGGTGACGGCGCCGTGAATCAGGGCCATACCCTGTCACCGTCTCGCGAGAGGACCCCCGACATGAAGCCAGCGATCCCGTGGAGAGCCGTCCTCGTCCCCGACCAGGGGCAGCGCGCCTGCACCGCGGACTATTTCCGTTCGGAGCAGCACCTGCGCGCGGAAGGGGTGACGCACAGCCTCATCGTGGAGGACGGCGAGGGCCGCGCGCTGCGGGTGCCGCTCATCGTGCGGCCCATTGAAGGGACGTCGTACCGGGACGCGGTGTCCCCTTCCGGGTTCCCCGGCGCGGAGCTGAACGGGCTGCGCGAGGTGCCGCCGGACGCCATCGACTGGCGGGGCACGGAGCTGGTCAGCCTCTTCGTGCGCGACCGCATTGGCGGGCCGCGCTGCTTCGCGGGCGGCACGCTCCGCTCCGAGGTGTGCCTCATCGACAGCCGCCAGCCGCTGACGTTCCGCGCCGACCATGCCGCGGACATCCGCCGCAACATGCGGCTGGGCTATGCCAGCACGTGCGTCCCGGTGCGGGAGTCCTCCCCGGAGCAGCGCGAGGGGCTCAAGCAGGTCTACCGGCAGACCCTGGCCCGGACTGACGCGGGGGAGCGGCGCGCCCTCACGGACGCCTGGTTCGACGAGGTGTTCACCTGCGACTTCGCCTGGCTCGTCACCACGCGCGCCCCGGATGGCGCCGTGGCCTCCTGCGCCCTCGCCGTCCTCAGTGACGGCCTGCTGCACCACTTCCTCGGGGGCACGGCGGACGCGTACCTGGCGCACGCGCCCGAGAAGAATGAGCTCCCGGTGCTGGTGGAGCTGTCCGCGAAGCTGGAGGCCCCCGTGCACCTGTCCAGCGGGGTGCGGCCGAAAGACGGCTTCGCCAACGCGACCTCGTGTTTCTACACGCACGAGCTCATCTGCGACCCCGAAGCGTACGCCCCCCTGTCCCGGGGCCACGCGGGCGCGGGCTTCTTCCCCGCCTACCGCGCGCCCCGTGCCTGATGTTCCCTTGAGTCTGTCCTGGAAGGACTTCCATGCTCCTGTCGCTTCCCCAGCTCCGTGACTCCGACGAGGCCCGCTTCTCGTGCCTCACGGAGCGCGAGCTCGCTGAACGCCGCCGCGAAGAGGGTGCTCTCGTCATCTCCCACCGGGGGCGCTACTGGGAGCAGTCGGGCGCGCCCGGCTACTTCCAACCCGTGCACCTGCTGTCCCGGCTGGCGCCGCCCGAGGCCACGTTCCCCTCCATGCTGTGCTGGGGCTTCCGGGCGGCGCTGACGCCGGAGACGGCGCACGAGGCCAACGGCACGCTTCCCGTGGTGCGGCTGAAGGACCTGGACAGCTATGACACAAGCCGGCTGTCCTCGAACCGGCGCAACAAGCTGAGGAAGGCCCAGCGCCTGGTGCGCATCGTCCAGCTCACCGGGCCCGCGCTCCTGCTGGAGCAGGGCTATGGCGTGGTACGGGATGCCCTGGCGAGGACGCGCCACAAGCGGACGCCCACGCAGGAGGAGTACTTCCGGAACGCGCGGAAGTACTTCCTCAACGACCACTGGTGCGTGCTCGCCGGTTTGATTGACGGCAAGCTCGGCGGCTACATGGACGGCTACGTGGTGGACGGCGTCGCGTACGGCGTCAGCGCGTACTACGCCACCTGGGCGCTGCCGGCGAACATCTCCACCGGACTGAGCTACGAGTTCGCGCAGGTCTGCCGCCGGCTCCCGGGCGTCCGGACACTCGTGGGCGGGCTCCACGCCCCCGAGGCGACCCAGTTGGGCCAGTTCAAGGACGACCTGGGCTACATCGTGGATCCGGTGCCCATCCGCTGGGGGATGAACCCGCTCGCGCAGGCCCTCATCCGCTGGCGCCGTCCGCACGCGTACTACCGGCTGACGGGAAGGGCCCTGGCCCCGGCGCAGGAGCCGGTGGCTACGGCGACATCACGACCTTGATGCAGCCGTCTTCCTTGTCGCGGAACTTCTTGTAGAGCGTGGGCGCGTCCGACAGCTTCGCGCGGTGGGTGATGAGCCGCGTCGGGTCGATGGCGCCGGACTGGATCTTCTCCAGCAGGGGGCGGGTGTAGCGGTGCGTGTGCGTCTGCCCCGTCTTCATCGTCAGGCCCTTGTTGACGAAGGCGCCGAAGGGGATCTTGTCCAGGAAGCCGATGTAGACGCCCGGGACGGAGACCGTCCCGCCCTTGCGGCAGCAGTGGATGGCCTGGCGCAGCGCGTGCGGCCGGTCCGTGGCCAGCTTCACCGCCGCCTTCGCCTTGTCGATGACCGCGTCGAGGCTGCCGGTGCCGTGGGCCTCGGCGCCCACGGAGTCGATGCAGCGGTCCGGGCCCCGGCCCTTCGTCATTTCGTTGAGGGTGTCGAAGACATCCTGTTTCGTGAAGTCGAGGGTCTCCGCCTTGCCCCAGGAGCGCGCCAGCTCCAGCCGCTCCGGCACGTGGTCGATGGCGATGACGCGGCCCGCGCCGAACATCCACGCGCTCTGGATGGCGAACTGGCCCACGGGGCCGCAGCCCCACACCGCCACGGTGTCGCCCTTCTCCATCTCGCAGTTCTCCGCCGCCATGTAGCCGGTGGGGAAGATGTCCGTGAGGAAGAGCACCTGGTCCTCGGTGAGGCCCTCCGGAATCTTGAGGGGGCCTACGTCCGCGTACGGCACGCGCACGTACTCGGCCTGGCCTCCGGGGAAGCCGCCCAGCATGTGTGAGTAGCCGAAGAGGCCGGAGGGCGAATAGCCCATCACCTTCGCGGCCATCTCCGCGTTGCGGTTGGAGCGGTCGCACAGCGAGAAGAGCGTCTTCTTGCAGAAGAAGCACTCACCGCACGCGATGTTGAAGGGGACGATGACCCGGTCGCCCTTCTTGAGCTTCGTCACGCTCGCGCCGGTCTCCACCACCTCGCCCATGAACTCATGGCCGAGCACGTCGCCGCTCTTCATGGTCGGCATGTAGCCGTCCAGCAGGTGCAGGTCCGAGCCACAGATGGCGGTGCGGGTGACGCGGATGATGGCGTCCCGGGCGTCCTCGATCTTCGGGTCGGGGGCCGTTTCGTAGCGGACGTCACCGTGTCCATGCCAGCAGATGGCTTTCATCGAGCGCGCTGCTCCTTGTGGAGGGAGGGAAGGCTTTGGCGAAAAGTTGGGGTCGCCTTCACAAGGGGGCCAAGGGACGGGCCCCATGGCCTGACTGCCTGACTGGCTTTCGGGGGGCCAGCCGGGCGGTCCGTTCAAGGCCGCGGGTCCGGTAAGAACAGGGCCGCGCCCGGATGATCCGCTCGTCCGTCTACGGCACGGCCGCGAAGGTCTCCCTGGGTGCGGTGCCCTCAGGGACCTACGACGTCTTCCTGCATGTCTGGGAGGACAACGCGACGAAGACGTTCGACGTGCGGGCCGAGGGCGTGCTCGTGCAGGACGACTACGTGAGCGGCGCGCCCGGCGCGTGGAAGCGCCTGGGGCCGTGGGTCGTCTCCGTCACGGACGGCACCCTGGACCTGGTGACCTCCGGAGGCACGGCCAACCTGTCCGGCCTCGAGGTCTACCACCACTGAGGCGGTCGCTTACGGAGGGCCGGTCTGCGTCGTCGTCTCCTGCGCGCCATTGCCCAGGCGTTGCTTGAGGGCGTCCCAGCCCTTGCTGCCCGCCTCCCGGGCGCGGTCGAGCGTCTCGCCCGCGCCCTGGGCCACCTCCTCCGGGGTGAGCGTCGCGGTGCCCTGGCGCACGCGGTCCATCCAGAGGAGCGGGGCGTAGAGCTGCTTCGCGCGCTCGGGCCCGAGCGCCACGGTGAGCACGTGCTCCAGGCCGCCCGCGCGCGCCAGCAGCGCCCGTCCCAACAGGAGGCCCGCGCGCGCCTGCTGGAACACCGGGAGGCTGTCGCCGTGGTGGCGCAGGGCCTCCGCGCTGTCGTGCACCTCACGCCGCTCCGTCTCCTCCAGGAAGGGGCTGGCCGCGAGCTTGTCCAACGACGCCGCGGCCTCGTCGTAGCGCCCGCGCCGCGAGTGGATGAAGGCCCAGCCCCACCACGTCAGCTCGTTCTCCACGCCCAGCGTCTGGAGCGAGCGCAGCCCCTGTTCGATGTCGTCCTCCGCGGGGCGGTCGCGCTTCAGGGCCATGCGGTTCCACGCGCGCAGGAAGTGCCCGGCGGCGAGCACCGTCTCGCGCGACTGCGCGGGGGTGGCGCCCCTGATGGAGATGAAGTCCTCGGGAGGCATGCGCTCGGTCTCCGCGAGGAAGGCGGTGAGCTCCTCCTCGGCCGCGTAGTGGTAGCCGGCCTGACAGAAGGCGAGCCCCCGGTTGGCCTGCACCGCCAGGCGCAGGAGCGGGGGCCACGCGGGGTTCGGCGTGGCGCGCGACAGCTCGTAGAAGACGAGCTCCGTGGAGGGGATGCGGCCGGCCTTCGCGGCCTTGTCGAGCACGAGCCACGCGGTGGCGACCAGCGCGTGCTCCTGGCCCGCGTCGTAGGCGGGCAGGGGCAGGGGCGCGCCGGGCACCCACTTGGACCACAGCAGCGGGAACTCGTCCTCGTCGCGTGTCTGGAGCGTCTTGCGCGCCTTGTAGAAGGCCACGCCCAGGTCCAGGTACGTGCGGGCCGCGTCGCGGGTCGCCTCGTCGGTGAGGGGCTTGTCGGGCAGGGCGCGCGTCGCGGCCAGCGCCTTCCAGAGCTGGGCGACCTCCTCCGGCGCTCCGGCTTCACCGTTCGCGCGCAGGGTGAGCTTGAAGGCGCGGTAGGGCAGGAGCGTGACGGAGTCGCGCATGCGCTCTTCAATCTCCGCGCGCTCCTTCGCGGCGCGCTCGGCGTCGGTCATCCGGCAGCCTCCGCACGCGGTGAGCCCCACGAGGAAGAGGGCGGCGAGCCGGTTGCGCAGGGACCCACGGGGGAGACAGGAAGCGACCTTCATGCCGCGGAGCGTATCACCCGGCGGTCCGTGGGCTCAGGGTGTACAGCCGGTTGAGTTCCTGGCCGTAGCTGTAGGCATACGCCTCCCCACGGGCGCTCATGACGAAGGCATCAATCCCTTTCAGGCCCAGCGCGGGTGGGTTGACCTCCGCGTGCGGGACGGAGTGCCCGGTGGCGAGCTCCACGCGCCGGACGCGCAGCGGGACCTCCGTGCCCCGGACGAACAGCGCGGCGCGAGCGGGCCGCGCCCCGTGTAGCCCGCGATGCGCGGTGGCGCTCCGTCCTGTCCGACGAGGAGCCGCGCGCGCAGCACCTGTCGCACCTCGTCCAGGAAGTCTTCCGAGGCGTCCACCCGGCGCACGGACGGGAGGACCTCCTGGAGGATGTGTTTGTCGAAGGCCGGGAGCCCCGCCGCATCCCCCCGCGCGGCGGCATGGGCGAGGGAGAGCTCGGCCAGGTGCTCCGGCCGGGCCCCACCCGAACGGCGCAGGGCTTCGACGTGGGAGGCGAACGTCCCTGGATCGACTTCAATCCCAGGCCATGTCTCGAAGCGCTGCTCGCTCACGCCGCGGAAGCCTACAGCAGCGCGGCGAAGAGTTCGCGCGGATCCAGGCCGGGCGGGAGGCCGGAGACGCCGCCGTCGTTCACCTCCACCACGGCCCAGCCGCCGTCCTCGAGCATCGCGACGTCCAGGGTGAAGAAGGGGGAGGGGATGCGCCGGCCGAGCGGCTCGAAGGCGGTGAAGTCGGGAACCTCCACGTCGAACTCATGGTACGGCTCCGCGGCAATCAACCGGCCCTTGCCGAAGAAGAGGCGGAACTCCAGGTGCGCGGGCCCCGTGGGCGTCCGGCCGTAGACCTTGAGCGGCAGGAAGCGGCGGACCACGAAGCCCCGCTCGAAGCGGTCGCCGCGCTCGTCGAGCAGGTTGGCGCAGGTGCGCTCGAAGTCCTCGCGCGTGGCGCCGGCCGGGACGAAGCAGGCCTCCGCCCAGCGCTCCTTCGCGGACTTCACATGGTCCTTCACGATCCACGGCGGTGGCCCCAGCACTCGCGCCGCATGCCATGCCTCGGTGGCGTCCGTCCCTTCCGTCCAGACGGAGCGCGCGGTGTAGCCGGCGAGGCGCGGATACCAGTGGGGGAGGTAGTTCGCGGCGGCGTACTGCTCGGGGGTCGTCATCAACCGGTGCCCGAGCGCCTGGACGGCTTCGTCGAGCGCGCCGTACTCCTCCTCCGTGAGCATCCAGCCGCGGTAGAGCAACCGGAGGCGTCCCCGCTCCGGCACGCCCGCGAGCGCCCGCGACGCATCGCCTGACAGGAGGGCGGAGAGGTCCGCCTGATAGGTGTCGACTCCCAGCGCCTCGGCGGCGTCGGCCTCCACGTCGAACGTGTCCGACTGGTGCGGGTTGCGTCCGAACAGCAGGGCATTCGCGGTTCGTGCCACGGAACGGGGCATGGGCATGGGCATCCACGGGCCTTTCGTGTGGGGTGGCTTGAGGCCCGTGCCTGACGCGAAAGGGGACAGCGCCTGACACGGCCACGGCGAACGCCAGCAGGGGCGGTCGCGGGCAGCATGTCGGCGGGAGGAGTCCTTCCAGCAGGTGGACGCCCGCGCATGGCAATGCCTGACACGGCGATTTCCACGAGGCTTGCCACGCGGGGCAGGGGACCCGTAAGAGCCCCAGCACCCCATGCCGACTCCCTCCGAACTCCTCCTCGCGGAGACGCGGCGCTACCTGCGCGGCTACCGCTCCGCGTCGCTGTGCGCGGGCCTCACCCACCAGGGCACGCACCACGTGCAGGCGCTGCGCGGCAAGGGGCTCCCTCCCGCGCAGGACGCGGTGTTCTCCCTGGGCGCGCTCACGGAGGTCTTCACGACGGCGCTGCTCGCGGTGATGGTGGACCGGCGGGAGTTGCGGCTGGACACGCCGCTGTCGGAGCTGATCCCCCGGGCGCTCCTGGTCGACGAGGTCGCGGGCCGCATCACGCTGGAGCAGCTCGCGACGCACACCTCCGGCCTGCCGCACCTGCCGCCCAACCTGGGCGCGGCGGCGCAGAACCCGGAGGACCCCTTCGGCCACTACTCCGCGGGCCTCTTCGGTGAGTTCCTCCGCGGCTACCACCCCACGCGTCCGCCGCCGCACCCCTCCGCCGAGTCCTTCCTGGGCATGGGCGTGCTCGGCCATGCGCTCTCCCGGCGCGCGGGCCTGAACTACGGGCACGCGCTGCGGGACCTGTTCTGCAAGCCGCTGGGGCTCGTGGACACGACGGCGAGGGTCACCGACGAGCAGGCCCCCCGGCTGCTCTCCGGGCACACCGCGCGCGGCAAGCCGGTGGCTCCGTGGACCTTCCCCGCGCTTCCCGGAGCGGGCGCGCTGCACTCCACCGTGGGAGACCTGCTGCGCTTCCTCGACGCGAACCTCGGCCGGGGTGAGCCGGGGCTCGTGCGCGCGTTGAAGCTGACGCAGGTACCGCGCGTGGACGCAGGGCACGTGCGCCGGGGCCTGGGCTGGAACATCTCCCAGGTGCGCGGGCACGCGGTGCTCTGGCGCTCGTCGGTGATGGGGGGCTTCGTGGGGTTCCTGGGGTTCGCGCCGGCGGCGGACGCAGGGGTCGCGCTCCTCGCGGACCACGGCTGGTCGCTGTTCGCGGCGCTGCGCGGGCGCGTCCCGCTGGAGGCGCCCGGCCTCGCGCTGCTCTCCCGACTGCTACCGCTCCCCTGAGGAGGGGCGCCCGGGCAGGAGACATCAGGCCCGGGACACCCCTCGCTTCAGGTGATTCATGCCTTCTTTCAAGCGCTGCTCAGTGCACCTTGGGGGCAATCTGATCCAGCGGCGGCAGCGGCGGGATTCCGGCGCTGGTGCCCATCGAGGTGGGGCCGGCGAGGGCCGTCTCTTCTTCCTGGTCCTGCGACGCGTCGCTGCCTTCCAGCTTCTGGCTCACCTGGTCACCCAGCTGCGACAGGCCTTCCTGCGCGCGGCGCCTGGCGGGCTCCAGGAGCTGGCGTTCCTTGTTGGACACGGGCAGGAGGCTCGCGGTCAGCATGCCGAGGGCCACCGCGCCGAGCGCGAGCGCCAGGGGCTGCTCCTCGAGGGCCCGGTCGTACCACTCCGAGGTGCGCCCACGGAGCTGCTGGCCCGACGGCACGCGCTCACGCAGGTGCGAGGCGCGCTCGCGCACCCGGTCGCTGGCGTCATGCATGCGTCCGCGCACGGTGTCGGCCGCGCCATGGACGCGCTCCCGCACGGTGTCCGCCGCGCCGGCCACGCGCTCCTTCACGCCTTCCGTGGTGCTGCCCACGGACTCCTTCGCCGAGCTCAGCGCGTCCGTCGCGCGCTCCTTGAGGTTCGCGCCCTCGCTGCCGCGCTCACCGATGTCCGCGTTGTACCCGGGAGCGGTGTTGTACTCAGGGTAGGGGATGTCCCGGCCCGACCCGTAGGCGCCGTAGCGCTCCGACTCCGCGTAGCGCTCATCGCGCCCGTAGTAGCGCACCGGCACGCGCTCGTAGCCCTGGACCCGGTAGCCGCGGTCGTCATGGCCGCGCTCGTCGTAGCCGTGGCGCTCCTCGATGCGGGACTTGAAGGCCCGCTTCATCAACATGGACCCCACTCCCGCGCCCAGCAGCGCGCCCAGCAATCCCAGCCCACGGGGTGTGCGGGTGGCCTCATCCGTCCATTCATGACTCTTGCGCATCGCCGTCTCCTTTGCGTGTGATTTCCAGTCGAGCACCTTCTCCCGGGCCTGCTGCTTCAGCTCGTCGCGCTTCTCCTGGGCGAGGTGCTTCGCGTGCTCCGTCACCTCTTCCTTCTTCTCGAGCGCGAACTCCTTCGCGCGGGCCTTCAGCAGCTCGGGGTTCGCGCGGCGGCCGAGCTCCTCCGCCAGCACGCTCATGCGTGCCCGTGCATCTGCGATTTCGCGGAGCGCATCGTCGTGCTCGCCCATTGGCTGTCCTCCTTGAGGGTCTGGATGGTCTTTCGCGGCGCGTGGACCGCCTTCAGTCGCTTCGCTCCCACCATGGCGATGCCCGCGCCCGCGGCGAGCAGCAGCACGGTGACCAGCAGGGCGCTGCCCCACAGCGGCATCACCTCCGCGAGCGCGATGACCAGGAAGGCCACCAACGCCATGGCGCCAAGGAAGAGCACCACGCCTCCCGCGGCGAGCATCCCGCCCCCGGCGGCGGCCTTCTTGGCCTCGGAGCGCATCTCCGTGCGCGCGAGCGTGAACTCCGCCCGCAGCAGGTGTTTGCCCTGCTCGAGGAATTCAGAGACCAGGGTGCCGAGCGGTTGCTCGCCCAGCTGCCCGGTATCCCTGCCGCCGTCCTGATCAAGACGGGTTCTTGAGGAATAGGTTTCCATGGTTCACCCCTCAGGCCTTGAGGAAGCGCGCGGCGACGAAGCCGAGCAGTGCACAGCCCGCCAGCGCCACCGCGGGCCGCTCGCGCATCCGCGTCTGGGCCTGCCGCAGAAGCTCCTCGGTGGAGTTCTGCTCCAGGGTATCGGACGCCTTGCGCACGAAGCCCACGGCGCTGCCGATGAGCTGCTGCGGAACCTGCACGTCACCCTGGGATGAGATGGATTCGAGCTGCCTGGCGAAGCCGTTCAGGCTCTCCACCAACGCACCCTTGCGCGAGTCCACCTGGGAGAAGGCGCGCTGGCGCGTCAGGCCGCCAATGCGCTTCACCTGCTCCTTCCCCTCCTGCTTGAAGCCTGCGCGGTCACCCGCCATCGACGACGACGCGGACTGGCCCTCATTGTAGAAGCCAGGGTTCTTCAGACGTTCCTCTTCCATGATGCTGCCCATGTCGCAACCTCCTCTGGCGTGATTGGCTCATGTATTCCGTTGCACGACTGCCCATGAAGCTATGCAATCGGACGTGGCCTGCCTTGAGGGGTATGCGCGCCGGCCGCAGAGCAGGCATGGGACGGGCCCAGGCCACTGCTCCTTGCGGGGAATAACGCGGCGCTCCTGGGCCTGGGTCCAGGGGGGCTTCAGGGAATGCTGAAGCGGTACGTCTGAATGGCGCCCGAGGCTTCCATCTCGAAGTCCCGCACGTTCTTGGGCGAGCCGCGCTCGGTGCGCTGGGCGAGCTTGAAGTCGCCGGTGCCGTTGCGGGTCTGGAAGCGGAACTCGTACTGACCCGGTTCGGTGGGGAGCGTGAGGGTCGCCATCTTCGACACCGAGAGGTTGACGAAGCCTGCCAGGGGTTCGCCGTCCGCACGGCGCACGAAGCCGATGGCGCGCAGGAAGGGCGAGCCGCCGGTGAGGACGAGGTATTGGGTTTCGGCGGCGGGGACGGGGG
>NZ_RAWG01000243.1 GCF_003611735.1 Corallococcus sicarius
AGACAGCAACCCCCCCGTCCACGTCTACGACTCCAGCGGCCCCTACACCGACCCCGCCGCGGACATCGACCTGCGCCGGGGCCTGCCTGCCCTGCGTGAGCACTGGATCAACGCGCGAGCGGACACCCAGGAACTCGCCGGCATCACCTCCGAGTACGGCCGCGCCCGTGAGGCCGACCCGCGCCTCGCCGGCCTGCGCTTCAGCCACCTCCGCAAGCCCCGCGTCGCGAAGGCCGGCAGCAACGTCAGCCAGATGCACTACGCCCGCAAGGGCATCATCACGCCGGAGATGGAATACGTCGCCGTGCGCGAGAACCAGAAGTTGGACGCTTCACTCGCCGCCCAGCACCCCGGCCACTCCTTCGGCGCCGCCATCCCGCGAGTCATCACCCCGGAGTTCGTGCGCGATGAGATCGCCCGGGGCCGCGCCATCATCCCCGCCAACGTCAACCACCCGGAGCTGGAGCCGATGATCATCGGCCGCAACTTCCTGGTGAAGATCAACGCCAACATCGGCAACTCCGCCGTCACGTCCTCCATCGAGGAGGAGGTGGAGAAGATGGTCTGGTCCATCCGCTGGGGCGCGGACACCGTCATGGACCTGTCCACCGGCCGCAACATCCACGAGACGCGCGAGTGGATCCTCCGCAACGCGCCCGTGCCCATCGGCACCGTGCCCATCTACCAGGCCCTGGAGAAGGTCAACGGCAAGGCGGAGGAGCTCACCTGGGACATCTTCCGCGACACCCTCATCGAGCAGGCCGAGCAGGGCGTGGACTACTTCACCATCCACGCCGGCGTGCGGCTCAAGTACGTCCCGCTCACCGCGAAGCGCCTCACCGGCATCGTCAGCCGGGGCGGCTCCATCCTCGCCAAGTGGTGCCTCGCCCACCACCAGGAGAACTTCCTCTACACGCACTTCGAGGAGATCTGCGAAATCATGAAGGCGTACGACGTCAGCTTCAGCCTGGGTGACGGCCTGCGCCCCGGCTCCATCGCCGACGCCAACGACGCCGCGCAGTTCGGCGAGCTGGAGACGCTGGGCGAGCTCACGAAGGTGGCCTGGAAGCACGACGTGCAGGTGATGATCGAAGGCCCCGGTCACGTCCCCATGCACCTCATCCAGGAGAACATGACGAAGCAGCTCGCCGTGTGCCACGAGGCGCCGTTCTACACGTTGGGGCCCCTCACCACGGACATCGCGCCGGGCTACGATCACTTCACCAGCGGCATTGGCGCGGCGATGATCGGCTGGTTCGGCACGGCGATGCTCTGCTACGTGACGCCCAAGGAGCACCTGGGCCTGCCCAACCGGGATGACGTGAAGGAAGGCGTCATCACGTACAAGATCGCCGCCCACGCCGCGGACCTCGCCAAGGGCCACCCGGGCGCCCAGGCCCGCGACAACGCCCTGTCCAAGGCGCGCTTCGAGTTCCGGTGGGAGGATCAGTTCAACCTCTCGCTCGACCCCGAGCGCGCCCGCGCCTTCCACGACGAGACGCTCCCGGCCGAAGGCGCGAAGGTCGCCCACTTCTGCTCCATGTGCGGCCCGCACTTCTGCTCCATGAAGATCACCCAGGACGTGCGCGACTACGCCGACAAGGTCGGCGTCGACGAGGTCCAGGCCCTGGAAGCGGGGATGAAGGAGAAGAGCGAGGAATTCAAGAAGGCGGGCAGCGAGCTGTACCGCTGAACCCTCCAGGCGGACGGGGGCTCCTCACGGGGTCCCCTGTCCGCTGGATGACAGGCACCGACGCGGCGTGCCATGTTGCGAGCCTTCCGGGCGCCATCCATCGCGCCCCACACAGATTCAGGAGGGCGTTTCATGGACCCAGGACAGCGCGAGGATCAGCAGTTCGGCCAGTTCATCACCGGCTCGCCGACGGCGACGACGGATGAGAAGACGATGGGGATGTTGGCCCACCTGGGCTCCATCGCCGGCATCGTGGTGGGCGCGGGCTTCCTGGGCTGGGCGGTGCCGCTGTTCCTGATGCTGACCAAGGGCAAGGAGTCGTCCTTCGTCCGCGCTCACGCGGTGGAGTCGCTCAACTTCCAGATCACCACCTTCATCGCGATGGCCATCTCCGCCGTCCTGATGTGCGCGGTGATCGGCTTCGTGCTGGCGCCCCTGGTGGCGATCGGGTCCATCATCTTCACGGTCATCGCCGGCCTGAAGGCCAACGACGGCGAGCTCTACCGCTACCCCGTGAACCTGCGGCTGGTGAAGTAGTCCTCAGCCGCCAATGCCCATCATGGGCAGGAGCGTGGCGCCGTTTCCGGCCTCCGTGAAACGGTGCCCCTCCGGCTTGTCCCCCAGTGCGCGGCGCACGGCCATGGCCAGCTCCGCGTCGGTGGCGCCGCCCCGGATGAGCTGGTGCAACGGCGCCTGCGCCCGGCCGCCCAGGCAGCTGCGCAGGTCCCCGTTGGACGCCACCCGCACCCGGTTGCACCCGCCACAGAAGTTCTGCGTCAGCGGGGAGATGAACCCCACGCGCCCGGTCTCCGTCCGCCAGTAGCGCGCCGGCCCGGACGTGGGCGACGCGGCGTCCTCCTGCGGCTCCTCGGTGAGCTCAATCCCCGTGGCCTTCAGGCCCTCCAGCAGCTCCGCGGTGGGCACCGGCGTGCCCTGACCGAAGGGCATCAGTTCGATGAAGCGCGGGGTGATGCCGCGCGCGTGCGCGAAGGCCACCAGCGCGGGCACCTCCGCGTCGTTGAGGCCGCGCATCACCACGACGTTGAGCTTCAGCGACTGGAAGCCCGCGCCCGCCGCCGCGTCGATGCCGCGCATCAGCGCGTCGAAGTCACCCTGCTTGGAGATGCGCCGGAACGTCTCCGGGGACAGCGTGTCCAGGCTCAGGTTGAGCTGGGTGACGCCTGCGTCGCGCAGCGGGACGGCCAGTGACTCCAGGCGGCTGGCGTTGGTGGTGATGGCCAGGTGCTCCACGCCCGGCACCGAGGCGAGCCTGCGAGCGATCTCCTGGATGTCCGGCCGGATGAGGGGCTCGCCGCCGGTGAGGCGCACGCGGCGGATGCCCATGCGCGCGAACACGGAGACGATGCGCTCGAACTCACCCGCGTCCAGCAGGTCCTTCTTGCCGCCCCAGGACGCCGGGGAGCAGTAGGTGCAGCGGAAGTTGCAGCGGTCCGTGATGCTCAGCCGCAGATACGTCATGCACCGCCCCTGCGCGTCGAGCAGCGGAGGGGCGAGCGGATTGGGAGCGGGCAGGGGGGCGGTCATCACGGGGCCTTCCGCGTTCATAACAACCCGCCTGGGGGAAACCCATCGCTCCCCGTCGGGCCGTTCAGCCCTCGGTGCCCGAGGCGGAGCGGATGGCGACGGGCGGCGTCGCCAGCGCCGTGGTCGTGGCCGCGCTGGAGGGGCCGACCGGGGTGTGATCCGATTCGTCATCCAGGTCGGTGAGGCGCGCCAGCTCCGTCTCGGCCTCCGCGGCGTCGGCGGCGGCCTGCATCGGGTTGAGCTTCTTCTCCGCCATCTCCTTCTTGATGCGGATCAGCCCCTCCTCGCCGATGTCCAGGAACGCCTTCACCACGTCCGGATCAAACTGGGTGTTGGCGCAGCGTTTGATCTCCTGGATGGCGTTGGCGAACGTCGTGCCCTTGCGGTACGGCCGGTCGCTCGTCATCGCGTCCAGCGTGTCCGCCACCGCGAAGATGCGCGCGCCGATGGGGATCTCGTTGCGCTGCAGGTTGCGCGGATAGCCCGCACCGTCGAAGCGCTCCTGGTGCGACAGGACGATGTCCGCCGGGGTGGAGAGGAAGGGGATGTTCTGGATCATCTGGAAGCCGATCTCCGGATGACGCCGCATCTCCAGCCACTCGTCGGGGGTGAGCTTGCCGGGCTTGAGCAGCACGGCATCCGGCACGCCAATCTTGCCGATGTCGTGCAGGAGCGCGCCGCGGCCGATCTCCTCCATCTGCTTGCCGTGGATGCTCATGCGGCTGGCGATGGCGGACGTGTAGCTGACCACTCGCTGGGAGTGGTCGCTCGTCTCGTGCTCGCGCGCGTCCAGGGCCGCCACCAGCGCCAGCAGCGTGTTCTGGTACGTGTTGGCGATGTTGTGCAGCGCGCTGCGAAGCTCGGCGGTGCGGTCGCGCACCTTGCCCTCGAGCTTCTTCTGGTAGCGCTTGCGCGCCATCTCGATGCGGCGCTTGGCGAGCGCGCGCTCGATGGCCCGGATGAGGTCGGTGAGCTTGGGTGGCTTGAGCAGGTAGTCCACCGCGCCCCGGCGCAGACAGTCCACCGCGGACTCGGTGTCGCCGTAGCCGGTGAGCATGATGACGGACGTGTCCGGCAGGCGCTCGCGCAGGTTCTCCAGCAGCCACAACCCGTCGCGGCCCGGCATCTTCATGTCGCTGATGACGAGCGGCGTCTCTTCTTCACCCGCGACGTCGAGCGCCATCTCGGCACCATTCGCGACGACGCAGTTGTAGCCCTCCTCACGGAGGAGCACGGAGATCACGTCGCGGACGGAGTCATCGTCGTCGACGATCAGGATTCGGGGCGGGGCGGGGTGGATGGCTTCCACGGCGGAAGATTCTAGAGGTTTCCGGGTCTTAAAGGCGAACGAGTGCGAGAAATTACCACCCGCCTCGCCTCCTTGCCGCCCAGGGCAGGGGTCAGGCCCTGGGATCCTTGGTGCAATGCGCCGTCAGCCCCGCGCCATCGCCCCCCGGTCATAGCGGAAGGGCGTCAGGTCCACGGATGGCTTCTCGCCCAGCACCGCCTGGGCCACCAGCTTCGCGGTGATGGGGGTGAGCAGGATGCCATTGCGGAAGTGGCCGGTGGCCAGGAACAGGCCCGGCACCGGCCCTGCGCCAATGTAGGGCAGCGCATCCTGGGTCCATGGCCGGAAGCCGGCCCAGGTCTCCATGACGGGCGCGCTTCCCAGCTCCGGACACAGCTGGAGCGCCATGTCGAGGATCCGCGCCAGCCCCGCCGCCGTCACCTGCTTGTCGTAGCCCACGTGCTCCATGGTGCTGCCGGCGATGACGCGCCCGTCCGCGCGCGGCACCAGGTAGCCCTTCGCGGACGTCACGATGCGCTCCAGGAGCGGCAGCCGCGTCTGGAGTTGCACCATCTGGCCGCGCGCCGGACGCACCGCCTGCGCGGCCACGCCCGAGCCCTGGACCAGGGAGGACCAGGAGCCCGCCGCCAGCACGACGGCGTCCGCGCGCAGCACCTCGCCGTCCAGGTCCACGCCCACCGCGCGGCCCTGCTCGTGCACGATGCCGCGCACGTAACCGCTGCGGAACGTGGCCCCCACGCGCGCGGCGGCCATGGTCAGGGCGCGCACGAGCAGCCGGTTGTCCACCTGATGATCATCCGGGAAGTGCGCGGCGCCCACGGCCTCCGGGGACAGCCGGGGCTCCAGCTCGCGCGCGCCCTTGCCGTCGAGCAGCACCGCGCGCAGGCCCATGCCGTGCTGCCAGCCCACGGTGGACTCCACGTGGTGGTGATCCGCTTCGTCGAACGCGACGCGCAACAGGCCACAGGGCCGGTAGGCGATGTCCACGCCGGACAGCTCGCGCAGCTCGGTGGCGAACTGGCCGTAGAGGGCGCGGCTTCGCAGGCACAGCTCGAAGAAGGGGCCCGGGCCTTCGGACTCCCACTGCGGCGCGAGGATGCCCGCGGCGGCGCTGGAGGCCTCGGCGCCCGGAATGGAGCGCTCGAGCACCGTCACGCGGGCGCCCGCCTGCCTGAGCCGCAGGGCGATGCCGCAGCCCATCACACCGCCGCCCACCACCAGGACGTCAGAGGTTCCCATGGGGCGCTTGTGCTCAAGCAGGGTCGGGTTTGCAAGCTTGAAGAGGGGGGTGGCTTGACTCGGAGGCCTTGCATCGTTAACCCTTGGGGCGTGCGTTCCATCTCCGTGCATCACCACCATGCGCATCATCGGCCGGCCCAAGACGGGACCGTTCGCCGCGCGCATGCCTGGGTGACGCACTAGAAGCGCACCTCCTCCGGCAGATGCCGCAGTGAATCGAAGGCCCGTCCCCCCAGGACGGGCCTTTTTTCGTTTCAGCCCCCGTGAGTCCCCAGAGCCCACCCATGTTGAAGATTGCCCTGCCCAACAAAGGTCGTCTGTCCGAGGAAGTGCGAGAGCTGTTCAACGACGCGGGCCTGGAGGTCCGCGGCCGGGGCGAGCGCGCCCTCACCGCGTCGCTGGGCGGCGAGTTCGAGGCCATCTTCGTCCGGGCCCAGGACATCCCGGAGTTCGTCGCGGACGGCGCGGCGCAGGCGGGTGTCACCGGGTGGGATCTGGTCAACGAGGCGGGCCGCGAGCTCGAGTCGTTGATGGACCTGGAGTTCGGCAGGTGCCGGCTGGTGGTGGCCGCGCGCGAGGACAGCGGCATCACCCGCGCGGAGGACGTGAAGGACGGGATGCGGGTGGCGTCCTGCTTCCCCCGGCTGACGCAGGCCTGGTTCCAGCAGCGCGGGCAGCGGGTGACGGTGGTGCCGGTGAGCGGCGCGGCGGAGATCGCCCCGCACCTGGGCATCGCGGACATCGTCGTGGATCTCACCTCCACGGGCTCCACGCTGAAGATGAACGGCCTGCGTGAGGTGTCCACGGTGCTGGAGTCCAGCGCCCGGCTGGTGGCGTACCCCGGCAATGGCGTGGAGGCGCGGCGCTCGCTGGAGGAGCTGACGCAGGCGCTGGGTTCGGTGCTGGCGGCGCGAGGCCGGCGCTACCTGATGGCCAACGTGCCGAAGACGTCCCTGGAGCAGGTGCGCGAGGTGCTGCCCGGCCTCAACGGCCCCACGGTGGTGGACGTGATGGACGGGGGCAACTTCGTCGCGGTGCACGCCGTCGTCCCGTCCCGCAGCATCTACCGCACCGTCAACGCGCTGAAGGCGCTGGGCGGCCAGGGCATCCTCGTCACGCGCATCGAGAGGTTGATGGCATGAGCGCGCCCGTCCTCAAGTACCAGGGCGCGCTGTCCGCCCTGACGCCCGAAGCGCTGCGCCGGTTGTTGGATCGCAGCCCGGGTGACGCCGATGCCCAGGTGGCCACCCGCGTCCGGGCACTCATCGCCCGCGTGCGCGCGGAAGGGGACAGAGCCCTCTTCGACTTCGCGCGCCAGTTCGACCGCGTGGAGCTGAAGGCGCTGGAGGTGCCCCGCTCGATGTGGGACGCGGCGCTGGAGTCCCTCTCCTCTGACGTGCGCGATGCGCTGATCCGGGCCGCGCGCAACATCGCCCGGGCGCATGCGGCGCAGCGGCCCACGGCGACGGAGGTGGAGACGGAGCCCGGCGTCGTGGTGGGCCGGCGGCCGGATCCGCTGGGCCGCGTGGGTGTGTACGCGCCCGGAGGCCGGGCGGTGTACCCGAGCAGCGTGCTGATGGGCGTGGTCCCCGCGAAGGTGGCGGGCGTGGGGGAGATCATCGTCTGCTCCCCGCCGGGCCCTGACGGTCTGCCGAGCGCGGGCGTGCTCGCGGCGGCGGCGCTGGCGGGTGCGGACCGGGTCTTCGCGCTGGGTGGGGCGGGCGCGGTGGCGGCGCTGGCCTACGGGACACAGAGCGTGCCCCGGGTGGATCGCATCGTTGGACCGGGCAACGCGTACGTGGCGGCGGCCAAGCTCCAGGTGGTGGACGCGGTCGCCATCGACGCGCCAGCGGGCCCGAGTGAAATCCTCGTGGTCGCCGACGCGAGCGCCCGTCCGGATGCCGTGGCGCGCGAGCTGCTCGCCCAGGCGGAGCATGATCCGGACGCGTGCTGCGTGGCGCTGGTGCTGGGCGCCTCGCTGGCCCAGGCGGTGAAGGACGCGGTGGAGCAGCAGGCCCGGTCCGCGCGGCGGGGCGACATCGTCCTGTCGGCGCTGGGGAGCCGGGGCGCGGTGCTGCGGATCGACTCATTGGACGAAGCGTGGCCCTTCGTCGCGGACTTCGCGCCGGAGCACCTGCTGCTCGCGACCGCCACGGCTTCGGAGGACCTGTCGCGGGTGTGCAACGCGGGCACGGTGTTCGTGGGGCAGCGCGCGTCGGTGGCCTTCGGCGACTATCTGACGGGCGCCAACCACGTGTTGCCCACCGCGGGCCTCGCGCGGGCGTACTCGGGGCTGAGCGTGCTGGACTTCTACCGCTGGACCACGTGGCAGCGCGTGACGCCGGAAGCCGCGGCGGCGATGGCGGACGACGTGGGGACGCTGGCGGACAGCGAGGGGCTCTTCGCCCACGCGGACGCGGCGCGGGCCTGGAGGCTGCCATGATTCCGTTCCGCGACACATACCGGGACATCCCGCTGTACTCGCCCGCGAAGAAGCCGTGCCGGGTGGACCTGAGCGACAACACCAACCTCTTCGGTCCCCCTCCGTCGGCGGAGCGCGTGCTGCGCGAGGAGGGACTCCAGCGCCTCTCGCGCTACCCCGCGAGCTATGCGCCGGACCTGAAGCGCGCCGTGGCCGCGTACGCGGGCGTCGCGGTGGAGAATGTGACGACAGGTTGCGGCTCGGACGACGTCATCGACTGCGCGCTGCGGGCCTTCCTGGAGCCGGGCGATGCAGTGGCCTACCCGGATCCGACCTTCGTGATGGTGCCCCTGTTCGCCCGGCTGAGCGCCCTGCCACCGGTGCCGGTGCCGTTGAAGGCGGACCACGACGTGGACGTGGACGGGCTGCTCGCGACGGGCGCGAAGCTCATCTACGTCTGCACGCCCAACAACCCCACCGGCACGGTGGCCTCGCGCGCGGCGCTGGAGCGACTGGTGGACCGCGCGCCGGGAGTGGTGCTCATCGACCAGGCCTACGTGGAGTTCGCCAAGGGTGGGGACTTCATGGACCTGGCGCGCACGCGGCCCAACGTGCTCGTGACGCGGACCATGTCCAAGGCGTTCGGCCTCGCCGGGATGCGCGTGGGCTGGGGGGTGGGAGCCCCCGAGCTGGTGGCGGAGGTGGAGAAGGCCCGCGGGCCCTACAAGCACACGGCGCTGGGTGAGGCCGTGGCCATCGCCGCGCTCACCGACGACGTGCCGTGGATGGAGGCCTGCGTGGCGGAGGCGGTGGAGAACCGCGAGCGGCTGCGCGGCGGCCTTAAGGCCCTGGGGCTGGAGCCGCTGCCCTCGGAGGGAAACTTCCTCCTCGTCCCCGTGCCGGAGGCGCGGCGGGTGGGCGAGGCCATGCGGGAGCGCAACGTGAACGTGCGGGTGTTCGAGAGACTCCCCGGAGTGGGGGACGCGCTGCGCATCGGCTGCGGTCCCTGGCCCCTGATGGCATCGGCGCTGAAGGCGCTCAAGGAGGTGCTGTGATGCGAGTGACCCTGTTCGACTACGGCGCGGGCAACCTGCACTCGCTGGCGAAGGCGCTGACCACCGCGCCGGACGTGGAGGTGCGAGTGCAGGAGGATCCGCTGCGGGCGCTCGACACCGACGTCCTCGTGCTGCCCGGCGTGGGCGCGTTCGGTTCGGCGTCGGCGCGGCTGGCTCCTGGACGCGAGGCGATGCGCCGGGCACTGGACGCGGGCCTGCCGTGCCTGGGCATCTGCCTGGGCATGCAGCTGCTCTTCGAGGGCAGCGATGAGGGCGCGGGCGAGGGCCTGGGCTACTTCCAGGGGCAGGTGACCCGGCTGGCGGCGCGGCACGTGCCGCAGATTGGCTGGAACGACGTGGAAGAGGACGCGGCGCTGCAGTCCGCGAAGCTGGCCTCCGTGTACTACGCGCATAGTTATGTCTGCCGCGCGGTGGAGCCGCGAGAGGTGGTGGGCTGGACGACCCACGAGAGCGACCGGTTCCCCGCGTCGGTGCGGCGCGGGAAGGTGCTGGGCGTGCAGTTCCACCCGGAGAAGTCCTCCCGCGCGGGTGTGCGCTTCCTCCAGGCGTTCCTGAAGGAGGTGGCCCCGTGATCGCCATTCCGGCCATCGACCTGCGGGAAGGCGCGTGCGTGCAGCTGGTGGGAGGCTCCTATGACGCGGAGCGCGTGCGGGTGGAGGATCCGCTGGATGCGCTGAAGCAGTGGCTGGCGCTGGGCTTCCGCACGTTCCACGTCGTGGACCTGGACGCCGCGCTGGGCAAGGGCTCCAACGCGGGCATCGTGGAGCGCCTCGTGTCTCACGCCCCGGGCCTCACCTTCACGGTGGGCGGGGGCGTGCGTGACGTCGCCCGGGTGGAGGCGGTGCTCGCGGGCGGTGCGTCGTCGGTCGTCGTGGGCACGCGGGCCATCGAGGACCTCGCGTGGCTGCGCGAAGTGGCGGAGCGCTTCCCGGGGAGGGTGGTGGTGGCCGCGGACGTGAAGGGGCGCGAGGTGGTGACGCGCGGGTGGACGTCCGGCAGCGCGCGGGACATCCGCGACGTGCTGGCCGCGCTGGAGCCGTTGCCGCTGGGCGGGATGCTCGTCACGGCGGTGCACAAGGAGGGACAGCTGGAGGGCGTGGACCTGCCCCTGATGGCGGAGGTCGCGCGCACGAGCCGGCACCGGCTCTACGCGTCCGGCGGCGTGACGACGCTGGAGGACCTGCGTGAGCTGGCGAAGGTGGGCGCGCACGGGGCGGTGGTGGGCATGGCGCTGTACACGGGACGTCTGGACGCGCGCGCGGTCGCGCAGGAGTTCGCGGAATGAGCACGGGCACGAGCACCAGGGTCGTCCGGGAAACGAAGGAGACGAAGGTCCAGGTGGAGCTGTCGCGCGGCCCGGGCGCGGCGAAGGTGGACACAGGGCTGAAGTTCTTCGACCACATGCTCGCCACGTTCGCGCGCTACGCGGGCCTGGAGCTGACGCTGCACGCGCGGGGCGACCTGCGCCACCACCTGATGGAGGACGTGGCCATCACCCTGGGCACCGCGGTGCAGCGCGTGGTGCCCGCCACGGCGGCGCGCTACGGCGAGCGCACCGTGCCCATGGACGACGCGCTGGTGCAGGCGTGCCTGGACGCGGGCGGGCGCTTCTACTACCGGGGCCCGCTGAAGAACCGGCTGTATGAGCACTGGATGCGCTCGTTCTGCGAACACTCGCGCATCACGCTGCACCTGCGCGTGCTGCGAGGCCGGGACAGCCACCACCTCACCGAGGCGGCCTTCAAGGCGCTGGGGCTCGCGCTGCGCGACGCCATGGTGGACTCGGGTGTCGTGTTCAGCATGAAGGGCAGCGTCACCCTGGAGGTGGAGTGATGCTCAGCCGACGGCTCATCGTGTGCCTGGATGTGAAGGGCGGACGCGTGGTGAAGGGCGTGCAGTTCGAGGGCCTGCGTGACGTGGGAGACCCCGTGGCGCTGGCGCTGCGCTACGAGGAGGAGGGCGCGGACGAGGTGACGTTCCTGGACATCTCCGCGAGCGCGGAGGAGCGCGAGACGCTCTGGGACCTGGTCCAGCGCACGGCGGAGCGCCTGTTCATCCCGCTCACCGTGGGCGGAGGCGTGCGCACGGTGGATGATGTTGGCCGGGCGCTCCGGGCTGGCGCGGACAAGGTGAGCATCAACTCCGCCGCGGTCGCCACGCCCGAGCTGCTCACCGGCTGCGCGGAGCGCTTCGGCGCCCAGTGCGTGGTGGCGAGCATCGACGCGAAGCGGGAAGGGGACCGCTACCGCGTCTACACGCACGGAGGCCGCCGTCCCACCGACCTGGACGCGGTCGCCTGGGCGAAGGAGTGCGTGCGACGCGGCGCGGGCGAGGTGCTGCTCACCAGCATCGACCGCGACGGCGCGCGCACCGGCTATGACCTGGAGCTGACGCGCGCGGTGGCGGACGCGGTGGACGTGCCCGTCATCGCCTCCGGGGGCGCGGGCCGCGCCGAGCACGTGCGAGACGCCCTGACGCAGGGGGGAGCGGATGCCGCGCTCGTGGCGGGGATCCTCCACGACGGCCTCACCACCGTCGGCGCCCTCAAGACGCTGCTGCGCGACAGCGGCCTTCCCATCCGGAGCACGACATGACCGCGGAACCTCGCGATTTGATGCAGGCCGCCGCCGACGTGGCGCGCAAGGCCGGAGACGTGGCGCTGGACTTCTTCCGCAGCGGCATCGCCGTGGACACCAAGAGTGACGGGACGCCGGTGACGGTGGCGGACCGTACCGCCGAGTGGACCGCCCGCCAGTGGCTGGAGGAGCGCTTCCCCGAGGACGGCATCCTGGGAGAGGAGTTCGGTGAGACGCGTCCGGGCGCGAAGCGTCGGTGGATCCTCGACCCCATCGACGGCACGAAGACGTTCATCCGGGGCGTCCCGTTGTGGGGCACGCTGGTGGCGGTGGCGGAAGGGGAGCGCATCCTCGCGGGCGCGGCGTACTTCCCGGCCGTGAACGAGATGCTCGTCGCCTCCCCGGGCCTGGGCTGCTTCTGGAACGACTCCGCCACGCGCGTGTCCCCGCAGGACACGCTGTCGCAGGCGGTGGTGCTGATCACCGACGAGCGTTTTCTCCAGGCCCCCCAGCGGGGCGCGGCGTGGCGGGAGCTGTCCCGGCAGGCGGCGATCTCCCGCACCTGGGGGGACTGCTACGGCTACCTGCTCGTCGCCACCGGGCGCGCGGAGGCCATGGTGGATGAAGCCCTGTCCCCGTGGGACGCGGCGGCGCTGCAACCCATCATCGAGGAGGCCGGCGGCGTGTTCACCGACTGGAAGGGCGTGCGCACGGCGTTCGGCGGCGACGGCATCGCCACCAACGCGGCGCTGGCGGCGCGCGTGCGCGAAGTGCTGGGAGCGGGAGGCAGGTCATGAAGCTGGACGTGGCGGCGTTGAACTTCGACAAGGGCCAGGGCCTGGTGACGGTGGTGACGCAGGATGCGAGCACCGGCGACGTCCTGATGGTGGCGCACGCGGACCGCGAGGCGCTGGAGCGCACGCTCGCCACCGGGGAGATGCACTACCGCTCCCGCACGCGCGGCCTCTGGCACAAGGGCGCCACCAGCGGGAACACGCAGAAGGTCGTCTCCCTGAGCGCAGACTGCGACGGAGACGCGGTGCTCGCCCGCGTGCGGAAGGCCGGCCCCGCGTGTCACACCGGCGATGAGACATGCTTCGGCGAGGGGCGCTGGGATGCGCTCGCGCACCTGGACGCGACGCTCGCGGAGCGCGTGGCGACACCTCCCGCGGAGGGCGAGAAGCCCGGCTACACGCGCCGCCTGCTGGGCGATCGCAACCTGCGCCTGAAGAAGCTGGGCGAGGAGGCCGCGGAGCTGGTGACGGCCTGCGCTGACTCGGATCCCCACCGGGCAGCCGAGGAAGCGGCTGATCTGCTGTACCACCTGCTCGTCGCCATCCGTCCGCTGGGCCTCACGTTGGATGACGTGAAGGGCGTGCTCGCGGCCCGCGCGCGATCTCCGCCGCGCTGAAAAAAACCCGGATCATCGGGAAAAACCGGGCGTGTCGGCTGCGACCCAGGCGGAGTTATCCAGCTGTACTGCAGCCTCACAGCGTGGCTGGCACACAAGCGCCCCAAAGGTGCAGGAGTGTGTCCGCTACTCTTCAACCGTCCTTGCGATCCTGGTACAGAATCCGCCTTGCGGCGCGGGCCGCGCCTAACGAGGCGCCCCAGTCTCAGCGTTCGCTTCACCGGAGGATTCGTGACTTCCACGTACCAATCCGAACTCATCGACCGCGTGTTCTTCTCGCGTTGGCACAACCCGCCGACGAAGGACGACGTCGCGGCCATCATGGCGCAGATGGAGGAGGCGACCCAGCGGCTGGGGACGAACGTGCTGTACATCGCCTCCATCAGCCCGAAGGCCAAGGTTCCGGACGCGACCGAGCGTGCGCACCTGAACCAGATGGTGGCCGAGGGCCGCCGGTTCTGTGAGCAGTCCTGGCTGGTGTACGAAGGCACGGACCTGCAGCACAACCTCCAGCGAGTCATCATCTCGGGCGTGCTCATCCTCACGCGCACGTTCGACAACTACCTGTCGGTCGCGAAGTCGGCGGACGCCATCGTGAAGGACGTCTCCACCGCCCTGAAGCGGGACGCGTCCGGCATCTTCAAGACGGCGCGCGAGCGCGGCCTCATCGCCTGAGTTCCACGCGAGCGACGTCGGGCCCCCGCTCCGACGCCGCGTGATTCCTGGCGCCCGCTACCGGGCGCCGATGATCTCCAGCTCCTTCAACTCCACGCCCGGCCGCTCCGGCACGACGCTCACCGCGTCCACGTCGAGCAGCGGAACGGCGGGCTTGCAGATCTCCCACGCGCCCGTGCCGCGGAAGCGGCAGACGGTGGGATCGACGTGGAAGGCCGTGCCCTGGCTGTCCTTGCGTCCCACGCCGTCTGGCGCGCGGATGATGGCGCGCAGCGTGCCCGGCCCCGTGGCGCGCACCTGGAACGACGCCACCTGCTTCAGCCCCGGCGCGTAGCCCAGGCGCAGCGCCCCCGCCGACTCCAGCGGCAGCGTCACCCCCGACAGCGCGTCCTGGTCGAACGCGCGGAACGCGTCGCCCGCGTGCTGATCCGGCTCGATGGGCGCCGTCTCCACGGTGCCGCCGGTGAACAGCGTCGCGAGCCAGGGGGCCCGCGCGCCCTGCTGCACGGCGGCCGCGTTCAGCACCGCCAGGGGCAACTGCTCCGTCTTCACGCACGTAGGCGCCAGTGCCTGCGTCAGCGCCAGCAGGGTCGGCTCCACGTCCGGCCCGGACACGGCCGCAGGCCCCAGGGCCGAGCGCACGAGCTCCTGGCAGGCCGTGCCCAGGGCCGCCCCCGCATGCTCCAGGCTCCAGCGCGCTTCCTGGACGTCCAGCGGCTCCCGGCGCGCGGCCTGCCGCAGCGACCGCGTCACCGCCTGGGCGCAGGGGTTGTCCCCGGGTGCGCAGCGCTCGCACAGGGTGGCGAGCAGCGCGCGGGGGGGCGCGTCCCCGTCCATGAGCGGCGCGCGGGAGGCCAGCGCCGCGCCCCGTGCGCAGGCGGCGGCCGGAGGGGTGGGGCAGTCCCCGAGCCTGTCTCTTTATACACATCTCCGAGCCCACGCGACCGG
>NZ_RAWG01000244.1 GCF_003611735.1 Corallococcus sicarius
CCACTCCCCCCGCCTCCCCCTGGTGGGTCGAACGCGCCGAAGCCCTCCTCGTCCCTGGCGACTTGCGGACGTTGGGACTGGGCGCACAGTGGGAGCTCTTCGAGCGGTTCGCCTTCGTGCAGGAGAACGTGGAGCCGGAGCTGCTCCTGCTGGATGTGCGGGGGCGTCCAGAGCTCGCGGCGCTGTGGGCGGCCCTGGTGGCGCGAGCGCTCTGTGTGACGCAGGCGCTGGATGCGTCCGGAGCGGACGTCGCCGAGCAGCTTCGAACGGGAGCGCTCTCACCAGCGCACTTCCGGGCGCGGTGGGAGGGGCTGGGCTTCACCGAGGCCACGGGCCGCGCGAGCACGGCGGCGGATGACTGGCTGGAGGGCCTGCTGCGCATCTCCCGCATCACCACCGGCCAGGACCGGCCCCCGTTCGGTCAGGTGAACATGGCCTCGCGGGCCCAGCGCATCTCCGACTTCCTGACCGTCACGAGTCCCGGGCTGCGCGACACGGTCTACGACCTGGGCTGTGGCAACGGGAAGTTCGCCATCACCGTGGCCGCGAGCTCCGCGGCGCGGGTCAAGGGCGTGGAGCTTGGACAGACGTATGTCGAAGCCGCGCGCCGCAATGGTGCGCGTTTCGCGCTGCCGAACCTGGAGTTCATCCACGCGGATGTCCGCGACGTGGACCTGTCGGACGGCACCGCGTTCTATCTGTACTTCCCCTTCTGGGGAGAGGTGGCGCACGCGGTGGCCCGGACGCTCGGGGCCGTCGCGCGGGCCCGGGACATCACCGTGTACGCCCAGGGCCCCCGGCTCGACTACGGCGAGCACTTCCTGGAGCAGGTGACACAGGGGGCGCTGTGTCTCGCGCCGCAGCGCGTGGACTTCGCGGACGTGATGGTCCTGCGCAGCGCTGGCTTCGTGTGAGGGGTGGAGCTCAGGGCGTGTACAGCTCCGCCGACGCCGGATCGTCGTCGCCGATGGTGGGCCCCACGATGAGCGCCCTGCCATCCAGCAGCCGCGTCGCTGTGATTCTGTCGCGAGCATCCACGTTCAGGCTGGCGGTAGGGCTCCAGGTGTCCGAGGCCGGGTCGTACAACTCCGCCTTCGCACCAAACGCATCCACGGAGAGCACCTTGCCGCTGAGCAGCAGCGTCGCCGCGTCGCTGAAGTGCTGGGGCGGGGAGCCGGTCGCGCTCCAGGTGCCCGAGGCCGGGTCGTACAACTCGGACGCCCCACCCCCCACGGCGAGCACCTTGCCGTTGGGCAGCAGCATCGCCGGGCCGATGAGGGGCTCGAGCATGGAGCCCGTCACGCTCCAGGTGCCCGAGGCCGGGTCGTACACCTCCGCCGTCGTGAGGGGGGTTCCGTTGGTGTAATAGCCCCCCGCGCCGAGGACCTTGCCGTTGGCCAACAGCGTCGCCGTCGCCAATCTGCCAAGGGGTTCGGGCAGGGAGCCGGTCGGGCTCCAGGTGCCGGAAGCCGGGTCGTACAACTCCGCCGTCAGGAGGCCCTCACTGGTGCCGTTGTTGCCCCCCGCGACGAGCACCTTGCCGTTGGGCAGCAGCGTCGCCGTATGCCACAAGCGGGCTTCCGCCATGGAGCCGGTAGGGCTCCAGGTGCCCGAGGCCGGGTCGTACAACTCCGCCGTCGCGAGGAAGCCTTCGTAGGAGCCCCCCGCGACGAGCACCTTGCCGTTGGGCAGCAGCGTCGTCGTGGGCAGAACGCGAACTTCGACCATGGGGCGGGTGAAGCTCCAGGTGTTCGAGCCCGGGTCGTACACCTCCGCCGCGCGGGCGGTGTCCAGGCTTCCCCCCACGACCAGGACCTTGCCGCCAGGTAGCAGCACGGCGGTGTGGACCCTGCGGGATTCCCCGCCCATGGGGCCCGTCATCGTCCAGTTCCCCGAGGGGCCACAGGCCGGCAGCCCCGTCACCGCGAAGCTCCGGGTCGCCGTGAGGGAGAAGGCGTTGGTGACGGTGACGGTGACGGTCGGGGGTGTGCCGGCGCTGACACACGCGGGGGCTGTCCAGGTGATGCGGCTGCGGAGGGCGTCGTGGCTCTCCTGGCCCAGCGAGCCTGTCGTCGCCGCCCAGGCGAAGGAGAGGGCAGCGCCCTGCGGATCGCTGGCAACCACTTCGTAGGTGAGCACCTGGCCCGGGGACGCGGAGTCCGAGGAGCGGTAGCTGCGAATGATGACGGGGGGAAACTGGGGAGCAGGAGGCGTGTCGCGGATGCACAGGGCCACGGTGCCGGTGTTCAGCCCGCCCTGTCCGTCCGAAACCGAGACCGTCAGGCGGCAGTTGTTGCAGGAGCCGGCAGGCAGCAGGGAGGGGGTGAACCGGGCAGACCTGGAGGAGGCGTTGATCCAGGAGCCGGCGCAGGAGGCACTCCAGGCGTAGGAGAGGCGGTCTCCATCCGGGTCCGAGGCCGAGACGGAGACAGCGGTCGTCTGCCCGACGATCAGCTGCGTGGGAGAGGCCGTGAGAGAGGCCACCTGAGGTGAGCTGTTGAAGGAGATGGAGAGCTGAGCATCTCCCTCTCCGCCCCCCAGGGTGACGTTGACGGCCAGGACGATGCGGGAGGACAGGCCCCGTGAGTCCGTCACGGTGAGCGTGAGGCTCTGGATGCCCGTGGAGACAGGCGCCGTCCACGAGGTGGAGGCGTCGGAGGGCGAGGAGAAGGAGCCCGCCGTGGCACTCCAGGCATGGGAGAGCGTGTCGCCCGGGTTGGGATCATGGGCCGTGGCCACCAGGGAGATTGAGCCGCCGGCGGGCACGGTGGTGGAGGAGACCACCAGGGAGTCAATGAGCGGGGCCTCATTGCCGAAGGGAGGCGGTGGATTGACTTGCTGGAGGGTGATGGCGACGAGGCTCGTCTGGTTTTCAGCGATGGTGATGCGGGAAGCAGAGCCCGCGAAGAGCACGCTGCCCGAAGCGTCGAAGGCCTGGGCCCGGAAGGAGCGATTGGCGCCAGCGGGGATGTTGCCAATGATGCCGCCCCAGACGCCGTGGGTGGGTGCCAGGTCCACGGTCACGGAGGGAATGCCCGAGGCGCTGGAGGTGACGGAGACGCGGGAGATGTTGGAGGCGAGGGCCTGGGGCATGGAGACGGCGAACCGGGCCGAGCCGGCGCCCGGGGAAGCGTCAGAGCAGCCCGCCAGCAGCGCCACCGTGAGCGCCACCGTCCACCAGGTGAATGCCTTTTTCATGTCCCCCCCTTGTGATGCGAATGCGCCGCAATGGAGCAGGGGGAGGTTGTTCTCGCTACTGCTCCAGGTGGCCTGTGCGCAGTCTCATAAGGGACTGAGCGCAGGACACGGGGACGATGGTCGACGTTTGCTTTCCGCCGGATATTCCGCCGCCGCTCAGCTCTCGGGAAGGCAGAGGAAGATGCTTCCATCGAAGTTACAGGTCCGGCGCGGAGTCATCTTTCTCTCGTTGGGGCTGACCCTCTCGGCCTGCCCCCCGAAGCCGCTCCCCCCAACTCCTCCCACGGACCCGACCCCTCCCGGGTTCTTGAACGTGGACATCAAGTTGGAGAGGCGGGACGGGCAACCCATTCCTGAAACGGAGGCCATCAGCATCCTTTCCCAGGATGTCACTCGCAAGATCTCACGTCTCTACAGGATCCGTGTCATCGCGACCGCGGGTGATCCAGAGTCTTGGATCGCCAGCACCTCGCTCGCGACGGTGGAGGGCAACGACGGGCACGGCGATCTCAAGAGCTACAACGTCTCCTGGAGGTGCGCGAGCGGATCCGGAGAGCTCCAGCATCTCCTCCGGCTGGAGGCGATGACGACGACGCCCCCGATAGCACAGCCTGGTCCGCAGGAACTCTCGCGGCTCGACGTCACGGTGGATCCCGTGGGCCAGGCGGGTTGTCAGACAGACTTCCTGGATGGGTTCATCCGGGTGGTCGCCAGGAATGGAGCAGGCCAACCCAACGCGTCGAAGACATTCCACTTCGAGTTCCTCCCCTGAAGAGCCCCTCTCCGCGCCAGCCCGGACGTTGGGGTTCAGCAGGGATTGCCTTCGAAGATCTCCGCGCCCGCGCGCACGCGGATCTTCACGCCATTCGACGTCGCGGTGCCGCTCACGCGCACCTTGGAGTAACCCGAGCTACCGGGGATGTAGTAGCGCAACCGGCAGTAGCCGGGCACGCCAGGAATCGCCGGGGTCCAGGAGCCCGTGCCCGTCACGGTGCCCAGATACTCCCAGGTGGTACTGGGAATCGCCCAGGCGTAGCCCGTGACGGACAGGGCGTTGCAGGCCGACTGGGTGGCGGGGTACGGGCTCGGGACGGCCTCCACGAAGGGCTTGGCCAACCTGCCGCCGATGTTCGTCACGTCCACCACGAACTGGTTCGCGCAGGACGTCTGGTGATACGTGGCATCCACTGACGTCGCGTAGGTGGGGACGAAGCCCGTCCTGCGGCAGTTCCAGACGTAGGGAACCGTCTCGCCGTCCGGCTGCGCCAGCACCGTGCTGCTGGTGATGCACGGGATGACCGGCGGCGGGAACACGACCAGCTCATCGCTGGTGGTGGCGACGTCGCCCGCCTGTCCCGGCAACGGAGCGTCATCCTCCAGCGGGCCTCCACAGGCGGTGGCGAGCGAGGCGGCGAACAGGAGGGCGGCGGACGAGGTGAGGCGCATGCGATGACTCCGTGGGGCGAAAAAGAGCAGACCTGCGTTGGGCCCCACCCTGTTACGCCCGGCCTCGCGCTTATTCCCCGCGTGAGCCCAAACCCCTGGGAGGGTGGACCCTCACTGGTCGCAGTTGTGGGTGTTGTCCACGAGGAGCCGCTCGCGCAGTTGGGGCGTCAGCGTGTCGCCGTCGATGCGGTACTTCACCTTCGTCTCGGTGATGTTCGGGCCCGCCGTGCAGCCGGGCCCGACGGTGACATAGCTCACCGTCGGCCCCGCTCCGTCCAGGGTGGGCGTGAACTGCTCCTCGCCGAGGGAGCCGCTGCGCTCGTCCGAGCCGAGGGGCCGCCCGTCGGGGGCGCGCAGCATCACGCGCAGGACCTGCCGTGTCTCCCTCGGCTCATGCTTCGGCAGGGTCTCCAGCAGCACGGCCGTCAGGGTTCCCTCCTTCTTCTTCCACGACTTCGACTGGATGACACGCCACTTGGGGCCGAGCTCGGGACACGCCAGGGGCTCCGCCCACGTCACGTCGCGCGCGTACGCGGTGGGCTCGAAGGCCTTGAGCGTCTCCAGCACCTTCGGCCCCGCTGCCGGCTCACAGGCTCCGAGCACCACCACCACGAAGCCCGGCTTGAGCCCCGGCACGGCGGCGCTCTGGACGATGCGCGGGTAGCCCTCCGCCACCTTCAGCGCCCCCTCCCATTCGTTCTTCTTCGCGCGCTCCTGCCACCGGCCCAGGGCCGTCTCGGCCTCGGCCGTGTCCTTGCCCCCACCCCAGATGAGGAGCTGGGCCGGCCGGGGCTCCGCCCTCGCCACGCCGGTCCACGCCAGGACGACCGCCATCACCACGAATCCGCTCGCCTTCATGCATCCCCCTTGTAGGTCCGATCCGACGGAGTGGAATCCTACGCTGGACTGCCCACGCGCCGGAGGCTCGGAGACCGCCCCCCGGTGTCACGGTCCGTGCTGTAGTGGTGCGCTCCCTGACGGACCGGAGGCTCCCTCATGAAAGCGCTGCCCCTGCTGCCCCTGCTCTTCGCCTGTCTGACGGCACCCGGCGGCCCCGTGCTCGCGGCGGCGCCCCCTCCCGCGAGCCTCGCGGGCCTGGACGCGCTGTACCCCGAACTGGACGCGCTCTACCGCGACCTGCACCAGACGCCCGAGCTGTCACTCCAGGAGGAGCAGACGGCGGCGAAGCTGGTCGACCGTCTGCGCAAGCTCGGCTTCGAGGTGACGCCGAAGGTGGGCGGGCACGGCGTGGTGGCCCTGTTGCGCAACGGCAAGGGGCCCACGGTGATGCTGCGCACGGACCTGGACGGCCTGCCGGTGGAGGAGAAGACGGGGCTGCCCTACGCCAGCAAGACGAAGGCGAAGGATGCGGCCGGAGCGGAGGTCGCGGTGATGCACGCCTGCGGGCACGACGTGCACATGACGTCATGGTTTGGCACGGCCGCGCTGCTGGCGCGGACGAAGGACCGGTGGCGGGGCACGCTGATGCTGGTGGGGCAGCCGGCCGAGGAGATTGGCGCGGGGGCCCGGCAGATGTTGTCGGACGGCCTGTTCAAGCGCTTCCCCAAGCCGGACTTCGCCGTGGCCCTGCACACCGTGGCCACCGCCGCGGCCGGGACGGTGCAGTTCACCCCCGGCTATGCGATGGCGAGCGTGGATTCAGTGGACGTCACCCTCTACGGCAAGGGCGGTCACGGCGCGTACCCGCACACCACCGTGGATCCGGTGGTGATGGCGGCGCGCACCATCCTCTCGCTGCAGACGCTCATCAGCCGGGAGAAGAGCCCGCTGGAGCCGGGGGTCATCACGGTGGGCGCCATCCATGGCGGCACCAAGCACAACATCATCCCGGACGAGGTGCGCCTGAAGCTCACGGTGCGCACGTACAAGCCGGAGGTGCGCAAGGCGCTGCTCGCCGGCATCGAGCGCATCGCCAAGGCGGAGGCGATGGCCTCCGGAGCGCCCCGCCCGCCCGACGTCAACGTCACCGAAGGCACGCCCGCCACCTTCAATGACCCCGCCCTCACGAAGCGGCTGGTGGATGCGGTGGGCAAGGTGCTGGGCGAGAAGAACCTCAGCGAGGCGCCGTCCGTCATGGGCGGCGAGGACTTCTCCGAGTACGGCCGCGCGGGCGTGCCCGCCGTGATGCTGTGGCTGGGCATCACCGAACCCAAGCGCTTCGCGCAGGCCAAGGCCGCGGGGGAGACGCTCCCCTCCGCGCACTCCCCGCTCTACGCGCCGGACCGCGAGCGCACGCTGCGCACCGGCGTCACGCTGCTGACCACCTCCGCGCTGGAGCTGCTGGACAAGCCCTGAGGTCGCTCATTCGCGTCTCCGTCAGGGTCTGGGCTTCAGGGCCAGCAGCATCGCGGCGTTGAGCTGCGCATGTTGCACGCTCAGGCGCCGGGTGTAGTCGCCTGCCGCCACGGGCCCCTCGGTGAGCAGCGCGCAGTTGTCGGCCGTCACCCTGAGCATCATCCCCCCGCCTCCGAGCACGGCACCGAAGTGGCCGCCGGCGAAGTGCAGGAGGAGGCTGCCCGCGGGGGCCGTCACCGTCAGCGGGGCCGTCTGGTCCTGCCAGTGGTTCGTGCCCACCGCGGTGGCGGCCACCCCATCGCCTCCGGCCACGGCCCCCAGCACCACCCGCCAGTTCCACCACTCGGCCAGTGGGAAGCTGTAGCTGGCGCCGTCGCCCGCCTGCGCCACGTGCCGGTAGATGAAGCCCGCGTAGTCGCCGGTCACCGTCGCGCCGGCCACGAGGTCCCAGTCAGGGAAGACCGGAGCCGCGGCGTCGCCGCCCGGGAAGACGCCCAGGTACAGCTCCGTCCCCGCCACCGCACCCGCGGGGCAGGCAATGCTGATCTTTGTACCTCCGCCACTCGCGTGGGAGGCATTGATGAAGGCCAGGCCCGCCACGGTGGCCGGTGTGGTCACCGTCGCGACGTTCGAGGAGGTGCTCCCCCCGGCGTTCACCGAGATCAGGCGACGCAATCCAGAAGCGGTCTCCGTCAGCCGTCCAGCTCTGCTGGGGATTGGAGCTGCGGCCAATGCCTGCGAGCCCAGGCTCGCCTTGCGGTCCCTGCATGCCAGCGGACCCTTCGGGGCCGGACGCTCGGCCATCCGCCGCGCCCCCGCTTCTCCTGGCCTCTGGCGCACCGACATGTCCCCTCCTCAGGGTCCTGGGAACGGTGCACATGTCTCCCCCACCTTGGAAGCGCAGGGGGTCCTGAGCTACCAGGTGGACTGGCCGTCAGGGATGCAGGGCTGGTAGCGGTAGCTGCTCGCGGTCGGCCGAGTTCATGTGCCATTGCGCGCTGCGGATAAGCGACAGGGTGTTCAGTCCTCGCTGAATCGGTGATCCTCAACCTGACGCCATGCCCACCCACGCCCAAGAGGTCATCTTCGCCGCCGTGGGGGATGTCCACGGACACATGAACCGGATGGTGGACCAGCTGCGGCACCAGTCGGAGGTCCTCCGCCGGCCGTTCGACTTCATCCTCCAGGTCGGTGACTTCGAGCCCCACCGCGACGCGGCGGACCTCGCCACCATGTCCGCCCCGGCGAAGTACCGGCAGCTGGGCGACTTCGCGGCCTACCACCAGGCCCGGCGGGGCTTCCCGTGGCCGCTCTACTTCATTGGCGGCAACCACGAGCCCTACGGCTACCTCGACACGCAACCCGAGGGCTTCGAGCTGATCCGCCACTGTCACTACCTGGGGCGCGTGGGTGTCGTGGACCTGCACGGCCTGCGCGTGGTGGGCCTGTCCGGCATCTACCAGGCAGAGTCCTTCCGCGCCGCGCGCCCGCCCCTCTCCGCGCTGGGCTCCGTCTCCACCAGGGCCTTCACTTACTTCAACGAACGGGACATCGAGCAGGCCCTGGAGCTGGGGCACGCGGACGTGCTGCTCGTCCACGACTGGCCGTCGGGAATCATCGCCCCGGACGACGCCGCCAGCTTCCAGGGGAAGCGCCGCAGCCCGGATGCCGACACCGTGGGCAACGAGTACGCGCGGCTGCTCGTGGACGCGCTCCAGCCGAAGCTGGTGCTCTGCGGCCACATGCACAGGTCCTACCGAGGCTCCATCCACCACGCCTCCGGGCGGGCGACCACGGTGCGCTGCCTCGCCAGCGTCGAACAGGGAGTGGATGCCTTCGGCGTCTTCCACTTCCAGGGCGACACGTACTCCGAGATGTTGCTCACGAAGTGAGCCGCGCCGTCCCAGGAGCCATGAGGCCGCGATGCCCGAGCCGATGACCGCCATGGAACCCGCGACGCTGCAGCGCTTCACGGCGGCGACCCGGCTGGAGCGCCACCGGCACGTGACGGGCTACACCGCCATCGTCGTCTCCGGGGGCTATGTGGAGGCAGGAGACTCCGGGCGGTTCCGGCTGCACGCGGGCTCCGTGGTGTTCCACCGCGCCTTCGAGTCGCACGCGAACCACTTCCACGCCACCGGGGCCGTCGTCCTCAACCTGCCGCTTCCCGCCTCGGTGGCGGACCTGACGGCGGGACTGCTGCGGGACGTGGATGCCGTGGTGCGGCTGGCAGAGAAGGATCCGCGCGCGGCCGCGGAGCTCGTGGCCTCGTCACGGCTGGGTCCTGTCACCGGTCCCGGGGACTGGCCGGACCTGCTCGCCGCGGCGCTGCGCGACAATCCCTCCCTGGGGCTCGGAGAGTGGGCGGAGGCCACGGGCCTCGCGGTGGAGACGGTGGCTCGCGGCTTCAAGCGGGCCTATGGCGTCTCACCCAAGCGCTACCGGGCCGAGGTGCGCGCACTCCAGGCCTGGCGACGGATTCCGCGCTCGACGCTGCCGCTCGCGCAGCTGGCCCTCGCGTTGGGCTTCAGCGACCAGGCGCACATGACCCGCGACATCGTCGCCCTGACGGGACGGACGCCCGCGGCCTTGAGGCGCGCGGCCCCGCGGACCGACGGTCAACTGGATACAAGAACGGCCCGGCGCTAGCGACTACACGCGGGGGGCATGAACCGACGCGACTGTCTCTGTGCCCTGCTCGCCCTGCCCTTCGCCGCGACGGTGGGCTGCGCCTCCCGAAGCCCCCGGCCCGCATCGGCCGCTTCCCCTTCCCGGACCCGCTGGAAGGTCGCCGGCTCCGAGGGCATGGACGCGCTCTGCTTCCTCAATCCCCTGTCCGGAGACTCCTTCTACACGCGCTTCTACGCAGAGGAGCTGGCGCGGTTCAGCCCGCGCTTTCCCTCGGACGCCGTCACCGAGCTCCAGCAGCTCAAGGCCTCGTCGAAGGCGCAGGACCGGCTGATGGGTCCCTTCCTCTGCGTGGTGTTCTCCGCCGGGCCCACGCAGACGCTCGCGGACCTGCGCGACTCCCTCACGAACGCCGAGGCCCGGCTGCTCCCGGGCTTCCGCGCCAGCCCCTACTGGAAGACTGAGGCCTGGGACTGGTTCCTCACCGCCCGCCCCGAGCTGGCCCGCGTGCTCGATGCGCTGGCCGCCGCCGACTTCCCCACGTTCCGCCGGGACGTGCTCGGAGACCGGGTGGAGCAGCGCGCGGCGGCGCTGCGACAGCGATTGGCCGGCGTGGACGTCATCGCCGAACAGGAGCGGCTGCTGGGCCACCCCCTGAAGGAGGACATCGCCATCGACCTGATGCACTTCTCCAAGCCACACGGCATCAAGGTCATCGGGCAGCGGTTCCTGACGCACCTGACCTACTCCGACGAGCTGATCATCCGGAACGCGGCCCACGAAATCCTGCACCCGCCCTTCGACGTCGCACATCCCTCCATCCGCGCGGCGCTGGAGGTGCTGCGACGCGACCCGCTGCTCACCCGCATCGTCGCGGACCACGACCCGGCCTTCGGCTACACCACGCTCGAAGGCCTCTTCGACGAGGACACCGCCGAAGCGCTGGAGCAGCTCATCACCGAGCGGCTCGGCGTCGCCGTCCCGGCCCGCGAGCGCTGGCGCAAGGCTGATGACGGCATGCACGTGCTCGCCGCCGGGCTGTATGGGCTCCTCAAGGCCGACGGCTTCGAGCGCACTGGCGGCGTCATCCAGGACTGGCTGGGCCGGGCCGCGAACGAGGGGCGGCTGGCGCCCGCGTCGCTGCACGCGTCCGCGGCCGGCGTGCTGGGACTGCCCGCCGGGCAGCTCTGGATGCCGCCCGAAGGGACGTAGGTCAACGGCACAGCGCAGGGGCCGCTGGATGCCTGTCAGCTCCCCTGGGCCCGGGGCGTCGCTGTGCGGCGCCGTGCTAGCTTGAGCCCTCGCCCATGAACTTTCGCTTTCAATGCTGGGTGCAGCGGCACGCCAGTCGTCGGGTCACGCTCACGCCGTTGGCCCTGCCCCACCTCGCCGTGCACGCGGATTCGCTGGAGAAGGCCACCGAGGAGCTGACGCTGGCGCTGGATGATCAGCTCACCCGCGTCCACCCCCGCCGGGTGCCGGAGTTCATCGCCGCGTCCGACGGCGTCCTCCACACGCTGGAGGTGCCGGGCATCCCCGTCTGGGGCGCGGAGTCGAACAGCGTCTCGCCCCTGCACTTCACCGCCGTGGTCGCCCCCACGCACCAGTCCTTCATCGGACTGCACATCCCGCGCCTCGACACGCACCTGTGGTTCCAGGGCAAGGTGCTCCCGAAGGACGCGCCGGACCACCTGGGCGAGCAGCTGGAGAACCTGTCCGACGCGCGTCGGCTCGCGCTGCGCCCGGAGGGCACGGAGTCGCTGGTGGAGCTGGAGGTGCAGGCCACGCCCACCCCGCTCGCCGCCCTCACCCCGCGCCAGCTCCACCTGGACATCCGCCCGCCACCGCGTCCTCCGGATGCGCCCGCGGAGCCGTCCGCGTCCGACTGGATCCCGGAGGACGAGGACGAGGACGCGTTGGATCAGGACTCGTGGGAGCCGCGCCGCCGCTCCCGCCGCCGCGACACCGGCGCGAAGCCGGAGAAGCCGCCGCCCACGCCCACGTTGGAGCGCATCGCCGTGCCCTGGCACAAGCTGGCCCAGGACGGACAGCTCGACCCCGCGTACGAACAGGACGCCCTGGTGACGCTGCTCCGCGCGCGCCTGTCCGCGAAGGACGCGGAGTCCGTGGTGCTGGTGGGCCCCTCGGGCGTGGGCAAGACGGCGGTGCTCCACGCGCTCGCCCAGGCGCTGCGCACCCCTTCCACCGCCACCGCGTCCGAGCGCGCCCGTCCCTTCTTCTTCCTCGACGGCAGCCGCCTCATCGCGGGCGAAGGCATGATGGGCGACTGGCAGCAGCAGGTGATCCGCTGCTTCCGCGAGGCCAGCGAGTCCCACGCGCTCCTCTGCCTGGGCCATGCCGTAGACCTGCTGGACGCGGGCAAGAGCGCGCACAGCGACCAGAACGTGGCGCAGCTCCTCCTGCCGCTGCTCGCCACCCGCGAGGTGTCCGTGGTGGCCGAGGCCACGCCGGAGACGTGGGCGCAGGTGGAGCGCCGCAACACCAGCTTCGCCCGCCTCTTCTCCGTGGTGCGCGTGGAGGAGCCGGCACCGGACGCGCTGGCCCGCATCCTCACGCGCGTGGCCGAGGACGACGCGGGGCCGAAGCCGCTGGAGGTGCTGCCCGAGGCGCTCGATGAGTCGCGCTTCCTCTGCCGCCGCTTCCTGCCGTACGGAGCCCAGGTGGGCAACGCGGTGGCCTTCTTGCGCCGCCTGCTGGCCACGTGCGCGCACGCCGCCCAGGCGCGCGTCACCCGCCTGGACGCCATCCGCCAGTTCGCCTCCGAGTCCGGCATCCCCGAGTCGCTCCTGCGCGACGACGTCCCGCTGGAACCGGAGCAGGTGCGCGGCTTCCTCTCCGCGCGGGTGCTGGGACAGGAGGCGGCGGTGGAGCGCGCGGCGGCGGTGGTGTCCGTGCTCAAGGCGGGCCTCGCCGACACGCGCCGTCCGCTGGGCGTGCTGCTCTTCGTGGGCCCCACCGGCGTGGGCAAGACGGAGCTGTCCAAGGCCCTGGCGGAGCTGCTCTTCGGCGCGAAGGAGCGCATGGTCCGCCTGGACATGGGCGAGTACGCCGGCCCGGATGCGCTGCTGCGCCTGCTGGGTGACGGACAGACGCCCGGGCACCTGTCGGCCGCGGTGCGCCGCCAGCCCTTCTGCGTGGTGCTGCTGGACGAGGTGGAGAAGGCCCACCCGGCCGTGCACGACGCGCTCTTGGGCGTGCTGGGCGAGGGCCGCCTCACCGACGCGTCCGGCCGCTTCACCGACTTCCGCAACGCGGTGCTCGTGCTCACCAGCAACCTGGGCGCGGACACCTGGCGCGCCCGCGTGGGCTTCGACTCCTCTGGCGGCGCGCCCGACACCGCCGCCTTGCGCGCGCACTACCTCGCGGAGGTGCAGCGCTTCTTCCGCCCGGAGCTGTTCAACCGGCTGGATGACGTCGTCGTCTTCTCTCCCCTCTCCGCGGACCTGCTGCGCCGGCTGGTGGTGCGCGAGGTGGAGGCCGTGTGCCGCCGCCCGGGCCTGTCCCTGCACGACGCGGCGCTGGAGGTCGCCCCGTCCGCGCTGGACTGGCTGGCCGCGCGCGGCTTCGACCCGCGCTACGGCGCCCGCCCCCTGAAGCGCGCGCTGGAGCGGGAGCTGGTGGTGCCGGTGGCGGCGTGGCTCGCCGCGCACCCGCGAGGCGGCGCGGTGAAGCTGTTCGTGGAGGCCGGCGACGCGGGGCTGGTGCTGCGCGCGGAGGCGGTGGGCGGAGACGCCGAGGGCGTGGGACGGCAGGCCATCGAACAGGTGCTGGAGGACGCGGCGAGCCTGCGCGCGGAGGTGCAGCGCTGGAGCGGCTCCGAGCCCATGCGGAGCCTGCGGCGCGAGCTGGCCGTCTTCGACAAGGCCTCCCGCCAGCCGGCGTACTGGGAGGAGCGGGCCCTGGCCGAGGAGTCCTCGCGCAAGTCGTCCGAGGCGCGCGAGCTGGACAAGGCGTTCCGCGACTGCGCGCAGCAGGCCGAGGCCGTGGAGGACCTCCTCTTCGAGGCACACCTCACGCGCTCCGTGGGACAGGCGGAGTCCCTCGCCCGCGACGTGGCCGTGCTGCGCAGGTCCTTCCATCCCCTGCGCGAGCGCATCTACGCCAGCCTCTTCCCCATCTCGCGCGGCGTCACCCTCTTCCTCGTCCCCGGGCGCGGCGCCTGGCCGCACCTGTGTCTGCTGGCGAAGGCGTACGAGGACTGGGCCCAGGGACAATCCCTCTCCTACCAGCGGGCGCTGCTCTTGCCCGAAGAGCCCAAGGAGTCGAAGGAGTCGAAGGCGGGAGCCAGGAAGCCCTCGCGCAAGGACCTCCGGTACGTCTGGGGTTGGGAGCAGAAGGCGGCGCTCGCTGAATTGAAGCAGCCTCCCGCCGCGTACGCGCTGCAGGTGACCGGCGACACGCTGCCGCTGCTGCTGGCGGGCGAGCACGGCGTGCACCGCTTCGTCGAGGGCAGCCAGGCGGCGCTGGTGCGCGTGCGCGTCGAGCCGCGGCCCCTGGCCCTGTACGCGCTGCCGGCGCTGGAGGACCTGGAGAAGGTGCTGACGAAGCAGGAGGTGCGCAGGCTGCGTCCCTCCTCCAGCGACATGGTGGGGGGCTCGCTGGAGGACCTGCGCACCGGCGTGAAGCAGCGCTACGGGCCCACGGGGCCGGACATGGAAGCGCTGCTGGAAGCGTGGTTGCAATGGCGTGTCTTCGGCACGCGGGAAGAGGACTGACGCCATGGACCTCAAACTGCCCCTGGTGGTGTCACCGCTCGGCGGACGGCTGGTGCAGGCGTGGGTGCCCGCCTTCTGGCCCCGCTTGAGCGGCATGGGCCCCAGCCTCTCCACGCTCCGCGACGAGCTGGCGCTCGCCGTCATGGAGCGCTTCGAGAAGGAGCCCGCCGCCAACGTCGCGGCCTACCAGCTCCCGCCCCACCTGGCCCTGCGACAGGTCAAGGTGGACACGGAGGCGAAGGACCGGGAGAAGAACAAGCGCGTCGTCCTCCAGGGCCGCATGGCCGTGCTGCTGGAGAAGTGGCCGCGCGATGAGTTCTGGGTGGTGACGCCCACCCGGCTGCCCGAGGCCCGCTTCGCGCTCGACAACCCGGACGCGCTGCCCCAGGCGCTCGCGCGCCGGCTGTCCGCGTGGTGCCTGGAGCGCGACCTGGACGACCTGGACGAAGCCTGGTCCACCGGACACGAGCGCCTGGAGCTGCTGCTGTCTCTTACACACATCT
>NZ_RAWG01000245.1 GCF_003611735.1 Corallococcus sicarius
GAATCCCCCCATGGCCCCTCCCTACGTGTACACCAGCCACGAGTCCTTCACCCATGACAGCATCGCTTCGCTCGCCTTCGACTGGGAGCGCATGGGCAACCCCGGCATCGCGCCGCGCCCTCCCTTCAAGGTGTACCTGCCGCGCAACACCGGGGACGTGGTGCGGGCGGTGAAGGAAGCAAGGGCGCTGGGACAGAAGCTCACCCTCCGCAGCAAGGGCCACTCCAGCAATGACCTGGTGTTGGCGGAAGGGGGCTCCATCCTGGCCCTGCAGATGATGGACGGCATCCTGGGGCTGGATGCGGAACGCCGCCAGGTCACGGTGCAGTCCGGCGCCGCGCTCGCGGAGGTGGACGAGTTCCTCATGGCGCAGGGGTTCGGGCTGCCTGTCATTGGTGACCACAGTCACATCACGGCGGGCGGCTTCGCCTCGGTGGGCGGCATCAGCCCGGCGTCGCACCGCTACGGCCTGTTCCTCGACACCGTGCGGGAGCTGCAATACGTCACCTGGGAGGGCGAGGTGCGCCGCTGCGGACGCACCGAGGACGTGGGCACGTTCCACCGCATCCTGGGCGGCACCGGACGCTTCGGGGTCATCACCGAGCTGGTGGTGGACGTGGTCCCCATGGACAAGCGCGGCACCATCCTCCACAACCGCCCACGCTTCGCCAGGACGATGGAGGACTTCATCACGCGCACCACGCCCGTCATCATGGACCCCGGCGAGGCCCGCATGGAGCGCGGCGTGTTCATGGAGTACCCCGTGGGGGGCCGCAAGCTGGTGTTCGGCCAGTTCTCCACGTACCTGGACACGGCGCAGTCCCGGTGGAAGACGCTCGTCAACCGCGTCTCCTACGGCTTCCTGCACGGCATGGGCATGCTGGCGGGGCGGCTGCCCCGGCGGCTCGACGTGCTCCTCAAGTACGTGGGCACGGTCGGCGTGATGCTCAGCCCGCGCTACGCCTCCATCAAGAACGTGGAGGTGTTCACCGACCGCATCCTGGACTCGTCCGTGGGCGACCCCACGCGCATGCTCATCGTCCTGGGGCCCGCGGAGAAGTACGGCGTGCTGTTCCGCGAGCTGTTCCCCCTGTTCCGCGACTACAGAGATCGCTACGGCTGCTTCACCTTCCTCTCCCTTTACGTGAAGGCCATCCGCTCCGAATACCTGGGGCAGGGCGATGGCGCGAAGCCCTTCTGCGAGCTGATGTTCTACGTGGGGACCCGGCCGGAGGCGTTGACGCAGGAGCGGCTGGACGCGCTGGTGGCCCGCGTGGACGCCGCCTGCATCCAGCACGGGGCGCTGCGCTACATGCACACCAAGACGTCCCGGGACCCCGCCATCCGCCAGCGGGTGGATCCGAACGAGCGCTACGCGAGCAGGACCGCCGAGCCTGTCTCCTCGCCCCAGCGTCCGGTGGAGGCAGACGGGGCCCATGCGTCGCCCGGCGTCCTCGGGAGGGCCTCCGCCCCGAAGCACCCACCCGGGGAGACGAAGCACTCCTGAGCAGGGCAGGGGCCGTGAAGCACAGGACCTGTCCGGGGGAATGCATGGCCGAGCATCCAAGACATGAGACACCCCCACCGCAGCGCTGGTGGCAGACAATGCCCGGTCTGCTCACCGCGCTGGCAGGCACCCTTACCGCTATCGGGGGGCTGCTGATCGCGCTGAACCAGATCGGATTGGTGGGGCACCCCGGCGCGCCCCGCACAGAAGTCGCCGAGCGCGCACCCGGCGACGCACCGGTGGGCAGCACGGCGCCTGCTGCGTCATCCACTGCAGCGCCCGCACCGGGAGCCGTGGCTGGCGGCAAGGCAGGGTACCGCGTCAGCCTGCCGTCCGAATCAAGCGTCATCCTGCGGAACAATCGCGCCGTCTGCACGTATGAGCTCCTCGGCACGGAGGTGCGCCGACGCACGGCTGAGATGCTCACGCTGACAATCTCGGTCCGGCTCACGAACGCTGGGCCGCTCGACACGAGTTTCGGGACCTCCTCGTTCCGGCTGCTGGTGGACGGGGTTCCCCGGGAACCCACCAACTGGTTGAACACGGCGGTGGACGCGCGCAGCGCCAAGGACGCCCAGATCGAGTTCGACCTGCCCACAAGCACGAAAACCCTGGAGCTGCAGATCACGAACGAGGAGACGGGCTCCATCCCGCTCGCACTGCAGCGACTGAGTTAGGCCGAGCATGGGAGGCAAGGTACGGGGACCCGAGTTACTTCAGCGTCGCGGTGTCGACGACGAACCGATACCGGACATCGGAGGCGAGCACGCGCTCATAGGCTTCGTTGATCTTCGAGGCCGGGATGACCTCGATGTCGGAGCCGATGCGGTGCTGGGCGCAGAAGTCCAACATCTCCTGCGTCTGGCGGATGCCGCCGATGAGCGAGCCCGCGAACGACCGGCGGGTCATGATGAGCGAGAACACGTTGACCGCGAGCGGCTCCGCGGGCGCGCCCACGTTGACCAGGACGCCGTCCAATGCCAGCAATGACAGGTAGGCGTTGACGTCGATCTTCGCGCTCACCGTGTTCACGATGAGGTCGAACGTGCCTGCGAGCTTCTTGAACGTCTCCGGATCCTTCGTCGCGTGGTAGTGGTCCGCACCCAGCCGCAGGCCGTCCTCCTTCTTGCTCAGTGACTGCGACAGGACGGTGACCTCGGCCCCCATCGCGTGCGCGAGCTTCACGCCCATGTGCCCGAGCCCCCCCAGACCGACGATGGCCACCTTCTTGCCGGGACCGGCGCCCCAGTGGCGCAGCGGCGCGTACGTCGTGATGCCGGCGCACAGCAGCGGCGCGGCGGCGTCGAGCGGGATGCCTTCGGGGATCTTGAGGACGAAGTCCTCGGTCACGACGATGTGGGTGGAGTAGCCGCCCTGGGTGGGCTTGCCGTCCTGCCCTACGCTGCCGTAGGTCCCGGTGAAGCCCTTGAGGCAGTGCTGCTCCTCACCCTTGCGGCAGTTCGCGCACTCGCGGCACGAATCGACCAGGCAGCCGACGCCGACGCGGTCGCCGACCGCATGCCGGGTGACCCCGGAGCCGACCTTCGCGACGATGCCCGCGATCTCGTGGCCGGGGACGATGGGGTAGACCGCCGAACCCCACTCATTGCGCGCGGTGTGGATGTCGGAGTGGCAGATGCCACAGAACTTGATCTCGATGAGGACGTCGCGCGGGCCCAGGTCCCGACGCTCGAGGGTCATCGGGCTCAGGGGCTTCGTCGCCGCCGTGGCGCCGTAGGCGTGGATGGTGTGCATGTCAGCTCTCCGTGGGGGGACTGTTGAGCCCCGTGTACGAAGAGAGGTACGCCGCCGGACCGTCGATGACTACGCGCGAGGATGGCAATAGGCTCTTAACCTGGGCTTAACAGTGAGGCCTTTGCTCCCATGAACATGGCTCCCTTCCCCCAGCTCCAGATGTTCCTCGCCGTGGCGCGTCTGAGCAGCTTCAGCGGCGCGGCGCGGGAGCTCGGTATCTCCACGGCCGCGGTGAGCCAGGCGGTGAAGCAGTTGGAGGAACAGCTGCGCGTGGTGCTGCTGACGCGCACGACGCGCAGCGTATCGCTGACGGATGCAGGCAGGCGACTGGTGGAGGGCGCGGGGCCGGCGGTGGGGCAGGCGCTCGCTGCCCTCAAGGAGGTCGCCGCTCAACCGGGAGAGACGGTGGGCCGGGTCCGGCTGTCGGTGCCGCAGGCGGCGATCCCCTACGTCATCACGCCCGTGGTCCCCACCTTTCGCGAGCGTCACCCGCGCATCGAGGTGGAGGTCGTCATCGAGGAGCGCTTCGTGGACATCGTGGCGGAGGGCTACGACGCGGGCGTGCGGCTGACGGAGTCCATCGAACGCGACATGGTGCAGGTGCGGCTCACCGAGGCGTTCCGCTTCGTGGTGGTGGGCTCGCCTGACTACCTCGCGCGCCGCGGGACGCCCCAGCGCCCCGAGGACCTGCTGCAACACGAGTGCATCACCTTCCGCATGCGGAGCACGGGGGCGCTCTACGCCTGGGAGCTGGAGCGGGGCCGCAGGAACTGGCGCGTGCCGGTGCGCGGGGGCGTGGTCACCAACGACAACCGGCTGACGGTGACCCTGGCGGAGCAGGGCCTGGGACTGGCGTACGCCTTCGAGCCCCTCGTGGCGGAGCAACTGCGCACCGGGAGGCTGCAGCGGGTGCTCGAGTCCTACGCGCCCACGGTCCCGGGCTTCTTCCTCTACTTCCCCAGCCGTGCGCAGCGCTCCCCGGCGTTGCGCCTCTTCGTGGACGCCGCCAGGGAGCTGACCGCGAAGGCGAAGGACTCACCCCAGCCGCAATGATAGACAGCCTGTCTCCAACAGGCGGTCTCGGGCGGGGCCCGGCATCACGTCCGGGCCTCGCTACTTCAGACTTCCCAGGCCTCCATCTCTACTGCACGACGCATCCAGGCTGCGCGACGACGCAATGGGTGTTGGCCGCGCTGACACAGAGGCTGTCCCAGGCCGTGTTGCAGCAGAAGGGATCGCGGTTGCACACGGTGTTCGCGCACGCGCTGCAACTCCTGCTCAACGCGGTGCCCGAGGTGCACACGTCATGGGTGCAGGAGACGGGAGCGGCCGTTCCGCAGACGTTGTTGTTGCACGTCTGCCCCGAACCGCAGGTGCCGCAGCTCAGCGTGCCGCCGCATCCGTTGGAGATCGTCCCGCAGTTCTTGCCCTGCGCGGCGCACGTCGTCGGAGTGCACGTACTGTTCAGGTCGAACGCCTCGATGCTGGCCACCGGCACCATGGAGCCGGAGGTGCTGGAGGCGGTGCCGCCGAGGAACAGGACGCGGCCGCTTGGAAGCGCGACGGTGGGGTGACTCTTACGGGCCTGGGTGAGCGAGCCCACCGTGCTCCAGGTGCCGGTGGCAGGGGAGTACAGCTCCACCGTGGTGTTGTTGTAGGAGCCGCCGGCCAGGACGATGCTTCCATTGGGCCGCTGGACGGAAGGCGCGGAGAAGTGGGTGACCGCCGTGTTCGAGGTGTTCGTCCAGAGGTGGGTTGCCGGGTCGTACTGCTCCGACATCTGGACGGAGCCGACGGCGAGCACCTTGCCGCTGGAGAGCAGGTGGAGGGTGTGGTCGCTGCGGGCAGCGTTCATCGGCGCCACGACCGTCCAGGTGCCGGTGGAGGGCGTCCACAGCTGGGCGAGGCTGGTGGTGGCGCCGCCTCCGGAGAGGAGCACGCGCCCATCCGAGAGCCGCACCGCGGCCTGGAAGCCCATCGCGCTGGGGAGTGAACCCGTGGCCACCCAGGTGTTCGTGGCCGGAGTGTAGACGTGGGCCGCCGTGCCGCCCCCCACACCGCCCACGCCGCCGACGACCAGCACCCGCCCGTCCGTGAGCAGCGTCGCGCTGTGCCCATAGCTGACGCGTGGCAGGGGCGCGGCGGCGGTCCAGGTGTTCGTGGACGGCTGATACCGCTCGACCGAGGACAGGATGCCGCCCGGCCCGATGCCGGCCACGATGAGCACGCTGCCGTCCTGCAACGGGGTGGCGGTATGAGAGCGGCGCGCGGCGCTCAACGGGGGGCCGTAGATCGACGTGGTGGTGACCGGATCATACAGCTCCGTCGACGCGGTCTCCGTGGGAGTGCCGCCCCCCACCACCAGCACCTTGCCATCGGGCAGCAGCGTGGCGGTGTGTTGATAGCGCGCCGTCAGGAGGGAGCCCGCGGGCCCCACGATGAGCGCGGAGGACTGGGAGGCTTCAGCGTCCGGCGTCTCCGCCTCCACGGGCACGACTTCAGGACTGCAAGCGAAACAGAGCAGCAGGGGAACGACGAACAGGGATTTCCAGTGCGACAGGGACATGCGGTGCTCCTGGGGGGGTGAAGCCAGGAGCATCGCACGCGCTGTCTCAGTGTCTTCCGTGAAACATGGGCACTACTGCGGAACCCAGACCGCGACCCAGTCGATCTGCACGTTGCCGGCCGCGGTGGAGCTGGGGGCCGTGCCGCTCAGGTCCGTCTCCGTCTGGAGGACCCAGTGCATCGGCGTGCTGGGGACGCGGCTGGTCTTGTCCAGGATGACCACGCCGTCGAGCAGGAAGCGGCACCGGCCCGGCGTCCATTCAATGACAGCCGTGTGCCACGACGTGTAGCGCGCAGTGGTGGAGACTGCGTCCTGATCCCCACCGGAGGTGCCGTTCTGCCGGTGCATGAACCCGGAGATGGTGCCGTCGAGGTCGCCCTCCGGGAAGTCGATCTCCCCGTCGCGCGGCCACACCTCGCTGTCCGGCCAGAGCAGCCAGGCCGTCTTGTAGCCAGGGACCGCATCGGCGCGGAACCGCACCGCGAAGCGGCCCGAGGGCAGCCCGCCGCTCGCCGTCGCTCCGGGGATCTTCGGGAGCACGGTGGCCACCCGGTGGATGCCATTCTCCGTGTGCAGGTACTTGTTCAGCACGCCGTTCTGGATGCTGACGACCTTGGAGGGTGAATACGTCCCCTTCTTGCTCGTGTCCTTCCAGCCGTCCGGGTAGACGCCCCACTTCGTAGACACCGCCGCGGGGAACTGGCCCACGGGCACGGGGGTGGTGAAGTCATCGGTGAACACCTGCCGCCATCCCGTGAGGTCGCCCACCGGCATCGGCTCCCCGGAGGGGTTGTTGCCTCCGCCGGCCACCAGCGTGACGGCGTCCACGAGGATGGCATTGCCCGCGACCGCCTGGTTCTGGAGGACATACACATCCACCGTGTCTCCCACGCGCTCCATCGTCCCCGTCACGGTGAGCCGCTGGAAGCTGGTGGTCAGCGTCGCGTCCGCCGTGAAGAGCTTGTACGTGGTGCCACCCGAGCTCTTCTCCCGGAGGATGAGGCTGACGGGCTTGCCCACCGTGCCGGTGTTGCCAGCAGCGACATAGGCCGTGGCCGTGTATGTCTGGCCTTGCGGCGCGTTGGGGATGCCGCTCTGCGCGCCATCCAGCGAATACATCGTGGCCGCGCCATTGACGGTCACGCGCGCGACGTACTGCCCCGCCGGCGCCCCTGTCCGCGCCTCCCGCGTCAGCGTGCCCTGCCAGGACGACCAGCCGGTCGTCGACGTCTCGAAGGACGTGTTGGTGATGGCCGTCGCGAGGGGGGCCTCCGCTGCTTCCCGCGGGGTCTCCTGATCGGGGGACTCGGGTGACGGGCTGCACGCCGACGCCAACGGAAGCGCCACCACCAGGGCCCACGCGAAGCGCGCGCGTGACAGGGGACGAAGGATGGTTCGACTCACGGTGTTCTCCTTGAAAGGACGGAAATACCCGCCTTGTTATAAAACAAGGAAAACGTGTGGCCAGCGTTCTTCTACCCCTTCGTCGCGGCCGGTCCGCTGCCCTGGTCCGCTTCCAGCCAGGCGGCCAGCACGTCCGCGTGACACGGCCCCGGCTTGCACCAGCACCCCAGGCGCTTGCCCTTCAGCGCCCGCACGTCGTGCAGGTAGTCCGAGTCGTGCCGCGTGCGCAGCTCCAGGTACCAGTGGAAGGACTCGAACGCGTCCGGCTCCGGGCCCATGCGGCGCAGCGCCTCTTCGCGGATCCGCGCGGCCTCGTCAGCGGGCAGGCCCGTGAGCCAGGGCTCGAAGTAGGTGCGCAGCATCGCCTTCTGCGTCTTCACGCCGCCGGGCTTGAACGGGTTGCCGAAGCGGCCGGGGACGGGGTTGAGGGGCCCGGGCTTCGCCCAGACGCGGAAGGCTCGGCCCACGTACACGTCACAGGCGTCGTGGACGTGCACCGCGGTGGTTCGGGAGGAAGCCATGACCTCCCACCGTTACCAGACGGGCAACGGCCGGGCGATCCGCTTGGCAATGTCGCTCGGAAGGGGGCAACGTAGGCGCCGCCTCCTCCCACCCCCAGCGGCCATGATCGCCAACCTCCACAACGCCGACATTCCCCAGCCCGTGCTCGAAGTCATCACCCGCCTGCGCGAGCTGGGCCACGCCACCTACCTGGTCGGCGGCTGCGTGCGGGACATGGTCCGTCAGGTCCACCCCAAGGACTTCGACGTGGCCACGAGCGCGCTCCCGGAAGAGGTCCAGCGCGCGTTCCGCAAGGTCATCCCCACCGGCATCCAGCACGGCACCGTCACCGTCGTCACGGGGGGCAACCACGTGGAGGTGACGACGTTCCGCTCGGAGGGCGACTACCTGGACGGCCGCCGCCCGAGCTCCGTGTCCTTCGAGCGCGACATCGTGAAGGACCTGTCCCGGCGCGACTTCACCATCAACGCGATGGCCTACAACCCGCTCGACAAGGAGCTGGTGGATCCGTTCGGTGGACAGGTGGACCTGCCGGCCCGGTTGATCAAATGCGTGGGCTCCGCGCTGGAGCGCTTCTCCGAGGACGGCCTGCGCCCCCTGCGCGCCGTGCGCTTCGCCGCCGTGCTGGGCTTCACCCTGGACCCCGCCACCCGCGACGCCATCCCCGCGACCCTGGGCGTCTTCCGCAAGGTCGCCCTGGAGCGCGTGCGCGAGGAGCTGTGCAAGCTGCTCCTGTCCCCGCGCGCGGAGTCCGGCCTGGCGCTCCTCGCCGACACCGGTCTTCTGGAGGTCTTCCTCCCGGAGCTGGCCCGCGCGGACGCGGAAGGAGCCCGCCGGGCCCGTGCCGCCGTGCAGGCCGCGCCCCTGGAGCTGGACCTCCGCATGGCCGCGCTGCTCTCGGACCTCGTGACGGGACCGCAGGCCCGCGACCTGTGCATGCGCCTGAAGTTCCCGAACAAGTCCGCCGACCTCGTGGGCCTGCTCGTGGAGCACGCGAAGCTGGAGACGCGCCTGTCCGACGCGGATCCGGCCCTGCGCCGGCTGCTCGCCCGGGTGGGCCCGGCCCAGCTGTCCGCGCTGCTCGCCGTGGCGAGGGCCCGCATCCAGGTCCGCGCGCCGGAGCAGCTCCCCGCGCTGGAGGCCCTGGCCAAGCGCCTGGAGGCGCTCGCCGCCGCGAAGCCGCCCCTGTCCGCGAAGGAGCTGGCGCTCACCGGCGGCGACATCATGGCCACCCTGGGCATCGGGCCGTCTCCGCAGGTGGGCGAGGCGACCCGCTACCTCGTGGAGTCGGTGCTGGACGACCCCTCGCGCAACACGGCGGAGGCGCTCCGCGCGCTGCTCACGGACTGGGCCCGGACGCGCGGCGCCTGAAGTGGACGCCTCCCCCGGCCGGAGGGCAGGGAAGGGGGCCTGGAGCGCCTCCGGCCGTGCGTCCCGGCCCCGGGGCGTGTAGGAAGGAGCCCCATGCGAGTCGTCGTTGCCATGAGCGGCGGGGTGGATTCCTCGGCTGCCGCCGCCCTGCTCAAGGAGCAGGGCCACGAGGTCATCGGCATCACCCTGCGCGTCTGGTCCTACGAGGGCAACGCGAAGTGTGGAAGCTGCTGCAGTCCGGATGACATCGACGATGCCCGCGCGGTGGCCCAGACGCTGGGCATCCCGTTCTACGTGGCCAACGCCGAGGAGATCTTCCAGGACCGGGTGGTCAACCCGTTCGTCCAGTCCTACCTCGGCGGCAAGACGCCCATCCCCTGCGTCGCCTGCAACCGCGACGTGAAGTTCAACTTCCTCCTCAAGCGCGCACGCGCCCTGGGCGCCCGGCTCGCCACCGGCCACTACGCCCAGGTGGAGGAGGTGGACGGCCGCTTCCACCTGCGCCGCGCCGCGGACGCCGCCAAGGACCAGAGCTACTTCCTCTTCACGCTGGGGCAGGAGGAGCTGCGCGACGTCCTCTTCCCCGTGGGCCACCTCACCAAGGCGGAGGTGCGCGCCGTCGCCGAGCGCCACCAGCTCCCCACCACCCACAAGCCGGAGAGCATGGAGATCTGCTTCGTGCCCGACGGCGACTACGCCGGGTTCGTGGAGAAGGTCGCCGGGCCCCAGCCGTCCGGCGAGGTGGTGGACCCGGAAGGTAACGTGCTCGGCACCCACAACGGCATCCACCGCTTCACCGTGGGGCAGCGCAAGGGGCTCAACCTGGGCGGTGGGGAAGTGCGCTACGTGCAGCGCTTGGAGCCGGAGACGAACCGCGTCGTGGTGGGCCCCGCGGAGGGCACCGGCCGCGCGCAATTCGGGCTGCTCCAGCCGCACTGGGTGGACGCGCCGCCCCCGCCCGACCAGGCCGTGGAGGTCCGCATCCGCCACCGCCACGCGGGGGCTCCGGGCCGGGTGCACATCTCGCCGCACGGGCTCGTGTCCGTGCAGCTCGACGCGCCCGCGCGCGCCGTCACGCCGGGGCAGGCCGCGGTGGTCTACGACCGCGACCGGGTGCTCGGCGGCGGGTGGATCGTCTGACGTCGTCCCCCGGGGCGGCCGACGCCGCCGGGGCCCGACTTCCAGCCTCGCGCGCAGCACTGCGCGACACGGTGCGCACCGCGCTTCCGTGAATTTGACCCGCCTGGGGGTGGGGCGTAGCTTGCGCGCACGCTGTCGCTACAGGCCGCAACACGGCCCGTGCGCGCGACGAGGTTTGCCCTGCCATGCGTGACGCCCACCGGATGAAGGAGAAGTTCGACGTCTCGTTGGACAACCGGCAGATCGTCAGCCTGTTGATCGCCGGCATCGTCGTGATGGGCGCGGTGTTCGTGCTGGGCGTGGTGGTGGGCAAGAAGCTCTCCGGCGACGCGCAGACGGCCGCCGCCCCGGATCTGCTCTCCGCGCTGGACGCCAACGCCCAGGTCCTCAACGACGCGCGCCAGGAGCCGGCGCTCACCTTCCCGGACGAACTCACCCGCAAGACGTCCGCGGAGCCCCTGCCGCCGCTGCCCGCGCCCAAGCCCGCCGCGAAGCCGGAGCCCGCGAAGGTCGCCGCGAAGCCGGAAGTGAAGCCGGAGCCCAAGCCCGCCGAGCCCGCGAAGCCCGCCGCCCTGGCCCCCACGCCGGACCCCGACACCGGCGAGCTGCCCGCGCAGGACGACGCCCAGGACGAGGCCCCCGCGGTCGCCGCGAAGCCGGAGCCGAAGCCGGAGCCCGTGAAGGTCGCCGTGAAGCCGGAGCCGGTGAAGGGAAAGGTAGAGGAGACGCCCGTGCCCACCCGCACCGCCGCACGTGACGGGGGCATGAAGGAAGCCATCGCCCGCGCCCAGCAGCTGCCGGCGGCCCCCCCGCGCCCCGCGGAGGCCGTGAAGGGTGGGGCGTTCACGCTCCAGCTCTCCGCCTTCCAGACCCGCCCTGACGCCGACCGCTTCGCCGCCCGGTTGCGCGACCGAGGCTATGCCCCGTATATCCTGGCGGCGGAAGTGCCCGGCAAGGGCACCTGGTACCGCGTCCGGATGGGCAGCTTCGCCTCGAAGGAGGCGGCCGGTCGGTACCTGACGGACTTCAAGCGCGAAACCCAGCTCGACGCCTACGTGGCCGGCACGAACTAGCGCTGGGCAAGGAAGAGAAGAAGCACCATGACGACGACGAAGCGGGTGGAGAAGCCCTGGGGCCACGAGCTGATCTGGGCCCACACGGAGCGCTACGTGGGCAAGCTCCTGCACGTGAAGGCGGGCCACAAGCTCAGCCTCCAGTTCCACAACCGCAAGGACGAGACCATCCACGTCCAGAGCGGCAAGCTGCTCTTCGTCGTGGACGAAGGCCAGGGCCTCATCGAGAAGGAGATGAACCCCGGCGAGAGCTACCACATCACGCCGCTGACCAAGCACCGCATGGTCGCCATCACCGACTGCGACATCCTCGAGGTCAGCACCCCCGAGCTGGATGACGTCGTGCGGCTGGAAGACTCGTACGGCCGCGCCGGCACCAGCAAGGCGTAGCCGTCCAAGCCGTCCGCTGTCAGTGCCTCACGGGGTCGCGGGTTTCCCCGTGGGGTTGCGGGTCCACTGGTCCACGGTGCCGTCACCGTCCAGGTCCTCGCCAATGCGGTCCACCTGGCCGCCCTCCCAGTACTCCCAGTAGTCCACGCGACCGTCGTGGTTGGCGTCGCGCTCCTTGCGCACGAGCGTGTCGTTCTCGTAGTACAGCCACGAGTCCGTCCGTCCGTCGCCGTCCAGGTCGCGCTCGCCCTTGGTGCGCTTGCCCTCGGTGTAGGAGTACGTGGCGTCCACCTTGCCGTCGTAGTCCAGGTCCATCAGCTCGCGGACCTTCGCGCCCTGCGGATCCATGAACTGCGTGACGTCCACGCGGCCGTCCCAGTTCAGGTCCAGCTCCTTGCGCCCCACGACGTCCTTCTGCCGGAACTCCCACACGTCCGTCTGGCCGTCGCCGTTCGCGTCCAGCTCCGTGACGGTCTCCCCGGGGGCGGGCTTTCCCCGGATGGCCTCCGCCTCCGGTCGCTTGCGCACCGCGTCAGGGGTCTCGGATGACTGCGTCGTCTTGCAGGCGGACAGCGGGCAGAGCGAAAGGAAGCCCAGGAAAATCAGGCGCTTGCTAGGAATCACGATGCCTCCCGGGCGAGCAGGGCGCCATGTTCGCGCCGTTCGCACTCCGTGCTTTCGCAGGCCACGTCATTCCATATATTTTCACGTATCGCCATGGCCCGAAAGAAAGTCAGCACCACCATCTACATCACTCCGGAGCAGAACGAACTGCTCAAGGCGCTGAACCAGAAGACGAAGGTGCCCGTGGCCGAGTACATCCGGCAGGGCATCGACCTGGTGCTGGAGAAGTACAAGGCGCAGCTGCCGGGCCAGTCGACCTTCGACGAACTCTCCTGAAGAACGAGGCGTGACGTGACGAGCATGCGTGGCAAGCGGGCGGTGGTGCTGGGTGGGGCCGGATTCGTGGGCTCGCACCTGTGTGAGCGGCTGCTGGACGACGGCGCCGAAGCTGTCCTCGCCGTGGACAACCTGATCACCGGCAACGAGGAGAACGTGCGCACGCTCAAGCCGCGCGCGGGCTTCCGCTACGTGAAGCAGGACATCATCGACGGCCTGGAGGTCGACGGTCCGGTGGACTTCGTCTTCAACATGGCCTCGCCCGCGTCGCCCATCGACTACGCGAACCTCCCCCTGGAGACGCTGCGCGTGGGCTCCATCGGCACGGAGAACGCGCTGAAGCTGGCGGAGAAGAAGAAGGCCGTCTTCCTCATGGCCTCCACGTCGGAGGTCTACGGCGATCCGCTGGTGCACCCCCAGAAGGAGGATTACTGGGGCAACGTGAACCCCATCGGGCCGCGCTCCGTCTACGACGAGGCCAAGCGCTACTCGGAGGCCATCAGCGCCGCCTACGAGCGCAGCCGGGGCGTCAACGTGCGCATCGTGCGCATCTTCAACACCTACGGCCCGCGCATGCGCCTCAACGACGGCCGCGTGGTGCCCGCCTTCGTGGGCCAGGCGCTCAAGGGCGAGGACTTCAGCGTCTTCGGCGACGGCAGCCAGACGCGCTCGTTCTGCTACGTGAAGGACCTGGTGGACGGACTCGTCCGGCTGGTGCTGTCGGACGTCCGGGGCCCGGTGAACATCGGCAACCCGCGCGAGATGACCATCAAGCAGTTCGCGGAGGCCGTGCGCGAGGCGGCGGGTGGAGGTAGGCAGATCGTCTACCAGCCGCTGCCCAAGGATGATCCGAAGCAGCGTCAGCCGGACATCACTCGCGCCCGCACCCTGCTGGGCTGGGAGCCGAAGGTTTCCCTGGAAGAGGGTCTGCGGGAGACCATCGCGTACTTCCGAGAGGTTGCCGGGCGTCCCCCTGGGGCATAGGTTGGCCGCGCGCGAGTGAGCGCGACGGTTTGTGATGGCCCGGCCCCCTGTGCGGCCGGCCCCGGGGAGAACGGCGTGAAAGTCCTGGTAACGGGCGGAGCGGGCTTCATTGGTTCGCACGTGTGCGATGAGTTCCTGCGCAATGGCCACGAGGTCATCGCGCTGGACGACCTGTCGGGCGGCAAGAAGGAGAACCTGGATCCGCGCGTGCGCCTGGCCGTGCACGACATCCGCAGCCGCGAGGCCGCGGAGCTCATCCGCGCGGAGAAGCCCCAGGTCCTCTGCCACCTGGCCGCCCAGATGGACGTGCGCCGCAGCGTGGAGGACCCGGGCTTCGACGCGGACGTGAACATCCGCGGGATGCTCAACCTGCTGGAGGCCGCGCGTCACAGCGGCGTGAAGAAGGTCATCTTCAGCTCCACCGGCGGCGCCATCTACGGCGAACAGGACTACTTCCCGGCGACGGAGTCCCACCCCACGCGGCCGGTGTCGCCCTACGGCGTCTCCAAGGCGGCGGGCGAGCTGTACCTGGGCTACTACCGCGCCCAGTACGGCGTGCCCTTCGTCGCCCTCCGGTACGCCAACGTGTACGGCCCCCGGCAGAACCCGCACGGCGAGGCGGGCGTGGTGGCCATCTTCAGCCAGCGTGTCATCGCGGGGCAGGGCTGCACCATCTTCGGCGAGGGCAAGCAGACGCGTGACTTCGTCTTCGGGCCGGACGTGGCGCGCGCCAACTACCTGGCCTTCCAGAGCGACTACGTGGGCGCCGCCAACATCGGCACCGGCGTGGAGACGGACATCAACCGCCTCTACGAGCTCATCGCGCAGGCGGGCGGCAGCTCGCTCCAGGTCGCGCACGCGCCGGGCAAGCCGGGCGAGCAGATGCGCTCCTGCATCGACGCGTCGCTCGCGAAGAAGGTGCTGGGCTGGGAGCCGTCGGTGCAGCTGGCGGACGGCCTGCGCCACACGCTCCAGTTCTTCCGCGACAAGGTGAACGGCCCCGCACGGGCCCGGGGCTAGTCGTCGCCCCCTCCATCCCCTGGCGCCACCGCTCCCTTCCGGCCTGGATGCCGGGGGGACGGCAGGGGGCGTCAGGCGGGTGG
>NZ_RAWG01000246.1 GCF_003611735.1 Corallococcus sicarius
CGGCAGGGGCGCGGGGGCGCTCGTGGGGGCTTCCGGCCCGGGCGCGGCCGACATGCCCAGGGCGGTGCGGGCCTCGGTGGCGTAGCGGCCGTGGGGGTACTCGCGGAGGTACTGGCGGTACTCGTCCTCGGCGGCGGCGGGCTGGCGCTGCTTCGTGAAGCAGCGGCCGCGCAGGACCCGGGCTTCCTCGCGGTGATTCGTGCGGGGGCTGGCCGCGGCGATCTCTCCCAGCCCCATGAGAAAGCGTCCGCACGTCGGGGCCTGCAGTTGGACCTTGGCGTAGCCGAGGAAGCGCTCATCCGAGTCGTCCGACAGGAGCCCGCCCGGGACGAGCATGCCCAGCGTCTTGCGCCGCCGCGGCTCCGCGGGAGTCACCGGGGCCACGGAAGGCGCCTGCACGGAGCCCGGAATCGCCAGGGGCGCGGCGGACGCGAGCGTGTCTCCCGTGGAGCCGGGGTAGGGCGCGAAGTCATCCGATGGAGCGGGCGGGGTCCCGGCCTCGTTCCGTGAGGGCGTGGCCTCCGGAGCAGGGACCGCCGGTTCCAAGGGATTGGAGGCGGTGGCAACGGACTGGCGGGACCCGTCGCCGTTCTCTGGAGGCACGGCCTCGGACGACGGAGCAGGGGACTCCGAGGGACTGGCGGCGGTGGCAACGGCCTGGCCGGACGTACCGCCGTTCTTCGGAGGCAGGGCCTCGTCGGAAGACATGGCGGGGCCCTGCCTGGAATGGGGGGCAGCGGCAACCGAGGGCAGAGGCTTGCCATTGTCCAGCGACGTGGCCTTGGGATTCGGAGCGGCGGCCTCCAAGGGATTGGCGGCGCTGGCAATAGACGGGAGCGGAGCCGCACCGCTTCTCGACGGCTTCTTCGGAGCAGGAGCGACCCCCGCGACCTCCGGCTGCGGCTCGGCGGCCCGCAGGTCGCGGAACGCCTGCTGGTCTCCAGCGGAGAGCGCGCGAGGCTTCAGCGCCCCCCCGGCCTCGGCGAGCTCCACGCGCTGCCCCGCGTCCACGAAGCGCGGCGGCTGTCCGTCCGCGTCCACGCGCACGCGTCCTTCGAGCACCGCCACCGCGGCACCACCGGCCGTGCGCTCCACGGAGAACACCGTCCCCACCACGGTGATGCGAAGGCCCGCGGACTCCACGAGGAACGCCTCCCGCGCGGCATGAGAGGCGCTCACGGAGAGCCGACCCTGCTGCACCGTGAGGTGCACCGCGTTCGCCTCCGCGCGAGCGAACACCACGTCCGAACCCGCCGACAGCCGCACCCGGCTCGCATCCGGAAGCCGCAGCACCGCGGAGGACTTCGCGGGCGTGCGCACCGCCACCCCCGAGCGCAACCGCATGCCCGGCGCCAGCGCCTGCTCCGACCCCGTGGCCTCCCGCATCACCGCGCCGGTGACGCGCTCCGCCTCCATGGTCGGGCGGGTCTCCTCCCGCGCCGCGACCGCTTCCGGAGCTTCCGGCGCCACCACGGGCGCGGCGACCGCCGGAACCTCCGCGTCGCTCGCAGGCCGGTTCGCGAGGGCGGGGACCTCGCCCCCCCCGTTATTCCCCTTCAGGGAACCGCCCAGCCACAGCACGAGCGCGACGGCGCAGGCCCCCGCGAACGTGAGCGCCCACGGCGACAGGAACCGGCGTTCAGGACGGGCCAGCCGCTTCGCCGCGGCCGCCTTCAGCTTCGCGCCCGTCTCCTCCCACCGCACGGCGGGCTCCACCGTGCGCGCGGTGTGCAGCAGCGCCCGGGCCTCCGCCACCTGTTTCCACTGCTCCGCGCACGAGGCACACGTGTCCAGGTGCGCCTCCACCCGGGCCCGCGCTCCCGCGTCCAGCTCGCCCGCGGCCAGGGCCCAGAGGGCCTCGGTTTCATGGCCGGCCATGGGAACCTCCCACCGGACGGGCGACGACCAGGCGCTGCATGGCTTCGGTGAACTCCAATCTCGCGTGGTGCAGCCGGCTGCGCACGGTGTTGGCCGAGCTTCCCACGGCCAGCGCAATCTCATCCGGGCTCATGCCGCACAGCTCGTGGTAGACGAACACGATGCGCTTCTTGGGCTTGAGCTTCTCCAGCGCCGCCTCCACCAGCCGCGCCGCCTGACGACGCTCCGCGGCGCGCTCCGGGTCCTCCCCCTGCGACACCACCTCCGGCGGGTCCGCGAAGGAGTCCTCCGGCCGGCGCCGCTTCCAGCGCAGGTGGCTGAGCGCCACGTTGGCGCACACCCGGTAGAGGAACGTGCGGAAGCGTGACTCGCCCCGGAAGCCCTTCACCGCCGTGAGCAGCCGCAGGTACGTCTCCTGGAGCAGGTCCTCCACGTCCACGCGGTTTCCCACCAGGTGGCGCAGCGTCCGCGCCACGTCCTCCCGGGTCGCTTCATAGAGCTGCTCGAAGGCGGAGCGCTCTCCCTGCTGGATGCGGTGCGCCAACCGGCAGAGGTGGGCGTCATCCGTGGACGGCGGCCCATGCGCGGTGGACCCGTCCGCCCCGGCTTCGGGGGAGGTCGGGGTCGCCCACGAGCGCGCTCCGCGGATGAACACCTGCGCTCCTCCTTCGTGGGGACGCCAGGCGATTCCTCCGTCGAGGATCGCCCTCCAGTCTGTGTTGCCGGTCCAGACGAGCACACTGCCTCCGTGCCCCTGGGTCTCCGAAGAGACGAAAAAAGATCAAAAATATTTGATCAATCTGGCCCCCCCTTGCGTCGAAGGCTCTCGAAATCGGATGACCCCCCCGGTGGCCGGTCCGGACCCATCCTATTCCTTTGGAGCCCCCACTCATGAGGAACACCTCGCTTCGCGGCACGACGTTCGTGCCGTTCCTTGCGCTGTTAGGCCTGTTGTCGGGTTGCATCCTCGATACGCGCGGTGACGGGTACTGGCCCGACGACGACTACGATTCCAACTCCAGCTGTGTCAGCACCACCGACTGTGGCTCCAACCAGTACTGTCGCGCCGGCAGTTGCTGGGACCTGGATTCCAACGCCACGTCCTGCGTGTACTCCAGCGAGTGCCCCGGCTCGCAGATGTGCATCAATGGCTGGTGCGCCCAGTCCTGCTACCGCGACTCGGACTGCGGCTCCTCCGGCCGCTGCCAGGAGAACTTCTGCACGCCGTCCACCACCCGCCCCGATGCCGGCACCAAGCCCGACGCGGGCACCAGGCCGGACGCGGGCACCAAGCCGGATGCCGGCACCGACGGTGGCACCAAGCCTGACGCCGGCACGAAGCCTGACGCCGGCACCTACCCGTCCTGCCGGGTCAATACGGACTGCGGCCAGGACAACTACTGCATCAACGGGACCTGCAAGATCGGCTGCACGGACGACACCAAGTGCGGCCCCACCGGCGCCTGCGTCCTGGGCCTGTGCCAGCCGCGCCAGACGGACCCGAACGCCTGCACCACGGAAGCCCAGTGCCCGGCGAACAACGACTGCGTGAACGGCCAGTGCCGCTCGCCCTGCACCTCCACCACGGAGTGCTCGGCGGAGACGAAGTGCGAGATTGGCTACTGCCTGCCCATTCCCGCGGGCGGCGCGTGCAAGGCCAACTGCGAGTGCCCCGCCGGTCAGGTCTGCACCAGCGGCCAGTGCAAGTCGCCGCAGCCGGACCCGGGCCAGGCGTGCCAGGCCAACTGCGATTGCCCCTCCGGCCAGGTCTGCAACAGCGGCCACTGCAAGCTGCCCACGCCCGACGCGGGCACCGGCAGCAACCTGTCCTGCACGGTGAACTGCGAGTGCCCGTCGGGTGAGGTCTGCACCAGCGGCAAGTGCAAGCTGCCCCCGGCGCAGCCGTCGCAGGACGCGGGCACCTCCGGCACGGTGTGCCGGGCCAACTGCGAGTGCCCCGCCGGCCAGGCCTGCACCAGCGGTCAGTGCAAGCCCGTGAACAGCGGTTCGGGCAAGGCCTGCCAGGCCAACTGCGAGTGCCCGTCGGGCGAGCGCTGCCAGGACAACGTCTGCTGGCTGTAGTCGCCGTCCGCGGCTGAAGGCTTTCAGCGCGAGGGGGCCACCATGCGCCAGCAGCGGTGGATCTCCTTGCGGTGGAAGTCCTCGGGGATGGAGCGGGGGGTGAGCTCCTCCACCTGCTCCCAACCCCGGGTCGCGGAGTCCTTCAGTTCGAAGCCCAGGTAGTTGGTGGAGAAGTAGAGGACACCTCCGGGCGACAGCAGCGCCTGGAGGTGTTCGAGCATCCGCACGTGGTCGCGCTGCACGTCGAAGTTCCCCGCCATCTTCTTCGACGTGGAGAACGACGGCGGATCGCAGACGATGAGATCGAAGCGCTCCTCGCCGTGCCGGGCCTGGTCCTCCAGCCACGCCTTCGCGTCCGCGCGGATGAGCACGTGGCGCGGATCCGCCAGGCCGTTGAGCACCAGGTTGTCCTCGGCCCAGTCCAGGTACGTGTTGGACAGGTCCACGCTCACGCTGCCCTTGGCGCCCCCGGCCGCCGCGTACACCGTGAACGCGCCCGTGTACGCGAAGAGGTTGAGGAACTGCTTGCCCTTCGCCTCGGTGCGCACGCGCGCGCGGGTGTTGCGGTGGTCCATGAAGAGGCCGGTGTCCAGGTAGTCGCCCAGGTTCACCCAGAACTTCAGCCCCTGCTCCTCCACCACCAGCCGCTCACTGCCCTGGCCCACGCGGCCGTACTGCGAGCGGCCCCAGGGCTGGGGCGTGTGCGTCTTCACGGAGATGCGCTCGGTGGGCACGCCCAGGACGGCGGTGACGGCGGCGAGCACCTCCGCGCGCTCCGTGTCGGTGGTGCCACCCTTCGCGTGGGCCTTGCGGCGCGGGTACTCCACGACGTGCGCGTGGTCGCCGTAGAGGTCCACGGCGTAGGAGTACTCGGGGATGTCCCTGTCGTAGACGCGGAAGGCGGTGAGCCCCTGCGCGTGGGCCCACTTGCGCAGGCGCTTCGCGTTCTTGCGCAGGCGGTTCTCGAACATGCCCGAGCTGGCCGCTGGTCCCTGCGTCTGCTGCGTGTCTTCGTCCGCCATGCCCCGTCGGTCCTTCCTGTTCCACACCCGCGCGCCGCCCCTCATATTGCAGGCCGGACGCGGGGCGGGGGAAAACCCGGGGCCATGAGCGTGCGCGTCGAGAAGAACGGCCCCGTCACCACCGTCATCCTCCACCGTCCGGAGGTGCGCAACGCGGTGGACCGCGACACGGCGGCGGAGCTGGCGGACGCCTTCCGCGCCTTCGACGCGGACCCGGACGCGCGCGTGGGCGTCCTCTTCGGGGACGCGGGCACGTTCTGCGCGGGCGCGGACCTGAAGGCCGTGTCGGAGGGGCGCCTGCTCCGCCTGGAGCCGGACGGGGACGGGCCCATGGGCCCCTCGCGCCTGATGCTCTCCAAGCCCGTGGTGGCGGCCATCGCCGGACACGCGGTGGCGGGCGGGCTGGAGCTGGCCCTGTGGTGTGATTTGCGCGTGGCGGAGGAGGACGCGGTGCTGGGCGTCTTCTGCCGTCGCTGGGGCGTCCCCCTCATCGACGGGGGCACCGTGCGCCTGCCTCGCCTGATTGGCCTGTCCCGGGCCCTGGACCTCATCCTCACGGGCCGGCCCGTGTCCGCCCCGGAGGCGCTGGGTATGGGACTGGTCAACCGCCTGGTACCGAAGGGCGAGGCCCGGAAGGCAGCGGAGGCGCTGGCCCACCAGCTGGCGGGCTTCCCCCAGGCGTGCATGAACGCGGACCGGATTTCCGCCTACACCCAGGCGGACCTGGGGTTTGAAGACGCGCTACACCAGGAGTTCCGGGAAGGGGTGAAAGTGGTGGAAACGGAGTCCGTCGCGGGGGCCACGCGCTTCACTGGGGGAGCGGGCCGGCATGGGAGTTTCGAGTAGGCCCCGGAGGGCCCTCCGGGAGCGCTGCGCGGCTGCGGGGACTGTGTTAGTTCGCAGGCCATGCGCTTCGACACGCTCGCCATCCATGCCGGCCAGGAGCCGGACCCCTCCACGGGCGCCATCATGACGCCCGTCTACCTGAGCTCCACCTACGTCCAGGACGGGCCGGGGGAGCACAAGGGCTACGAGTACAGCCGCACGCAGAACCCGACGCGCCAGGCACTGCAGGACTGCCTGGCCGCGCTGGAGGGCGCGAAGTACGGCGCCGCGTTCGCGTCTGGCCTCGCTGGCACGGACATGCTGATGCACATGCTGGAGGTCGGTGACCACGTCATCGTCTCCGACGACGTGTACGGCGGCTCCTTCCGCATCTTCGACAAGGTCTTCAAGCGCTCGGGCTTGACCTTCTCCTACGTGGACCTCTCCAAGCCGGAGAACTTCGAGGCGGCCATCACCCCGAAGACGAAGATGGTCTGGTTGGAGACGCCCACCAACCCGATGCTCAAGCTCATCGACCTGGGCCGCATCGCGGAGATCGCCAAGAAGCGCGGCATCCTGTCCGTCGCGGACAACACGTTCATGACGCCGTACTTCCAGAAGCCCCTGTCCCTGGGCTTCGACGTCGTCGTGCACTCCACGACGAAGTACCTCAACGGACACAGCGACGTGGTGGGCGGCTTCGTGTGCACCAGCCGCGACGACATCGCGGAGCGCATGTACTTCCTGCAGAACGCCGTGGGCGGCGTGTCCGGCGCCTTCGACAGCTTCCTCGTGCTGCGCGGCGTGAAGACGCTGCACGTGCGGATGGACCGCCACGCGCAGAACGCGATGAAGGTCGCCCAGTACCTCGCCACGCACAAGCAGGTGAAGCGGGTCATCTACCCGGGCCTGGAGACGCACCCGCAGCACGCCCTGGCGCGCCAGCAGATGACGGGCTTCGGCGGCATGGTGTCGGTCGACATCCACGGCGGCCTGGAGGCGGCGCGCACCTTCCTCAAGGCGGTGAAGGTCTTCGCCTGCGCCGAGTCCCTGGGCGGCGTCGAGTCCCTCATCGAGCACCCCGCCATCATGACCCACGCCTCCGTTCCCCAGGAGACGCGCGAGAAGCTGGGCATCTCCGACGGCTTCATCCGCGTGTCGGTGGGCATCGAGGACGCGCAGGACCTCATCGACGACCTCGGGCAGGCGCTCGCGCGGGTGAAGTAGCCCCCGCTCCGCCGGCCGCATCAGCGAAAGGGCCTTCACGCTCCCCCACACCGGGCGCGTGGGGGCCCTTCGTCGTTTCCGGACCCGGAGCGTGGCCCACGCCTGCTCCCCCTCCAGGCGGCCAGGGGGCCCTCCAGGGCAGGGGGAATGTTCATTGGTGCACAACGTTTCGGCCGCGATGCGTAACCGACTGCTTGTCTCCTCCTGCCTCCTGGGCGCGTGGCTCGTGACTGGCTGCGACTCCCCGCCTGCTCCCACTGACTCCGACTTCCCTCCCGCGGCGCTGCCCACATCCCTCACTGCGCCCAACTGCAACGTGCTCACCACGAACGCGGTGACGGCCAGCGGCGACGACGGCAACGTCCCGGGTAACACGCAGGACGACGACCTCGGCACACGCTGGAGCGCGCAGGGCACGGGCGTCTGGCTCCAACTGGACCTGGGCGCGGTGCAGGCCCTCACCGGCACCACCATCGCGTGGCACCGGGGCAACGAGCGGCAGAACCACTTCGTCCTCTCCACCTCGCAGGACGGCGTCACCTTCACCCAGGCGTACGCGGGCGACAGCGCGCTCAACACCTCCGCGCAGACGACGTCGTTCGCCTCGCGCAACGCGCGCTATGTGCGCATCACCGTCAACGGCAACACGGTGAACGACTGGAACTCCATCGCGGAGACGCGCGCGTGCGCGGCGGCGGCGCCCCCTTCCACGACCGACTCCGGCGCCGCGCTGCCGCGTCAGCCCTATCTCCAGAGCGTGAAGCAGACGAGCGCCATCGTGGCCTTCCGCACCCCCAGCACCTGCACGCCGTCGGTGCGCTTTGGCGAGGGCACCAGCCTCACGTCCACGGTCAGCGCCGGCGTCGCGGGCACGCGCCACGCGGTGAAGCTGTCCGGCCTGTCCGCGGGCCGCACCTATGGCTACGTGGTGGAGGCGTGCGGCAGCCGCACCGGCCTGCGCAGCTTCCAGACGTCCCCGCTGTCCACCGCCACCAAGGTGCACTTCACCGCGATGGGTGACTTCGGCACCGGCGGCAGCGCGCAGGCGAAGGTGATGGCGGTGATGGCGCAGCCCGCGTGGCGCTCGGAGCTGCTGCTGGCGCTGGGCGACAACGCGTACCCCAACGGCACGGACGCGGAGTTCCAGGCGCACCTCTTCACGCCCATGGCGGGGCTGTTGCGCGAGGTGCCCATGTTCGCCACGCTCGGGAACCACGAGTACGTGACGAACCAGGGGCAGCCCTACCTGGACAACTTCTACCTGCCGGCCAACAACCCGCAGGGCACCGAGCGCTACTACTCGTTCGACTGGGGCCCGGTGCACTTCATCGCCCTGGACTCCAACTGCGTGGTGGGGCTCGCGTCCGCGGACCGCTGCACGCTGTCGGCGCAGCGGGCCTGGGCGGAGGCGGACCTGGCCGCGAACACGCGCCCCTGGGTCGTGGCCTTATTCCACCACCCGTCCTGGTCCAGCGGCGAGCACGGCTCGCAGCTCACCATGCGCCGCCAGTTCGGCCCGCTGTTCGAGAAGTACGGCGTGGACCTGGTGCTCACCGGCCATGATCACGACTACGAGCGCAGCAAGCCCATGTTCGGCGACGCGGTGGCGTCCTCCACCCAGCGCGGCATCCCGTACCTCGTGGTGGGCAGCGGCGGCGCGACGCTCCGGCCGTTCGCCACCAGCCAGCCCGCGTGGACCGCGGTGCGCGACGCCGTGGCCTACGGCTTCCTGGACGTGACGGTGGACGGCGGCACGCTGGTGGCCCGGCTCATCACCTCCAGCAACACCGTGCGCGACACGCTCACCCTCACGAAGACGCTGCCCACGACGGCTCCGGCGCAGGCCCGGGTGCAGGCCCGCGCGCTGGAAGCCGCGGAGGGCCAGGACACGCCGCCGGGGCCGGTGGAGGACGGTCCGGAGCGGCGCGTGGACAGCCCGGTGCCGCCCGCGGACACCGCCGAGTCCGTGGCGGATCCGGACGAGCGCCTCCTTCCTCGGTAGCCGTGGAGCCCGCAGGAGGGTAGGGAAGGGCGGACACCCGGCACATCCGGAAGGGACACCATGCGCTACTTCGAGGACTTCCCCATTGGCGAGGTGATGGAGCGGGGGCCGTACGTGGTGACGCGCGAGGAGATCCTCGCGTTCGCGCGCCAGTTCGACCCCCAGCCCTTTCACATCGACGAGGACGCCGCGCGCCAGAGCATCTACGGCGGCATCATCGCCAGCGGCTGGCACACCGCCGCCATCTGCCACAAGCTGCTCGTGGAGGGCCTCCTGGGCCAGTCCGCCAGCATGGGCTCCCCGGGCCTGGATGAGCTGCGGTGGAAGAAGCCGGTGCGCCCGGGGGACTCGCTCACCGTGCGCATCGAGACGCTGGAGGCGCGGCCCTCCGTGAGCAAGCCGGACCGGGGCTCGCTCAAGTTCCGCTTCGAGGTCCTCAACCAGCACGGCGAAGTCGTAATGACGGAGCTCGCCAACGCGCTCTTCGCCCGCCGCCCGGCCTCGTAGCGGAAACCCGGACACTTTGAGTTCCAGGGGCAACCTGGGCTAGCAATAGCCCCCAAGGAGATGCCCATGTCCGACAAGAACGAAGTGGTGCCGCCTCCGGCGCCCAGCCGACTGAAGCGTCCGGTGGAAGTGGTTCGCGCGGAGCTGCTGGCCGACGCGGACGTGAAGCAGCAGGCGGAGATGCTCAAGCTGCCCATCGAGCAGTACGTGGAGAAGATCCTCGACTACGCCATCCACCCGGACAAGCCGCCCCAGCTCGTCATCACCCCGGACGAGGAGCTGAAGGCGCGCGACCCGAAGATCGCCACGGTGGAGGAGATCCAGACCCACCTGCAGAAGATCATCGACGGGGAGATCGTCATCAGCCCCGCCCAGCAGCGCGACGGCTTCAGCAGCGACAAGAGCCACGAGCAGCGCTACAGCGCCGCGCTCGGGGCCTCGCCCAAGCCGGGGCAGCCCGTGGCCCCCAAGCCCGGCGCCGCCGTGGATCCCGCCGCCGCGAAGAAGGGCCCCATCAAGCCCTGAGGCGCCCCGTCCGCCCCCGCAAGGCCCCGGAACTGCGGGGCTTTTCCCTCCTGAATTCTGATTATTCTGGGAGGGGAAACTAATTCGCCGTCCGACAGAGAATCCCTCTGTAAGTCTCACTTCGAGGGCCCCACGGGCGGCCCTCCCGAAAAGGATCAGACCATGGGCGGCATCGGCAAGGCACTCGGCAAGGTGATGGACATCGTCAAGCCGTTCGTGACGATGGTGAACCCGCTCCTGGGCGCGGCGATGGGCTTCGCCAGCGGCCTGATGCAGGGCAAGAACCCCATCCAGGCGCTCCTGGGTGCGGCCACCGACCTCATCCCGGGCGGAGGCGTGCTCAAGAATGCGATGGGCATGTTCGCCAACTCCGGCCTGATGGACGGCGCGGGTGGCAACAGCCTGCTGTCCGGCGCGCTGAACCTGGCGTCCGGCAAGAGCAAGGTCACGGACATCATTGGTGACCTGTTCAAGTCCAACAAGAAGAGCCCGTTCGGCGAGCAGGGCATGGGCAACGTCGCGGAGCTGGCCGCGCAGCGCATGTCCACCTTCCTCAGCTAGTCCATGAAGCCCATCCCCTTCGACCCCAAGCTGCACCATGGGTTGCTCGAGCTGTGGCGCAAGCCATGGGACGAGACCATGACCCCGGATGCCCTTCCTCAGACGGGCTTCGTGGTCCCGGACAAGGCGGCGGGCTTCCTGTACCGGACGGACAGCTCGGTGGCGCTGATTGAAGGCATCATCGCCGCCCCCGGACTGACGAAGGAGGACCGCAACGAAGCCGTCAACGCCATCGTCGCCGCGATCCGCGACGAGGCCCGGCGGCTGGGCTTCAAGCTGCTCCTGGGCTACTCGCAGCTGGACGCCATCATGGAGCGCGCCAAGCGCTTCGGCTTCATCCACGTGGGACCGGGCTTCCACATGGTGGCCCTGGACCTGACGAAGCCGGATCCGTAAGCACCGCACGTTCGCTGGATGCACGAAGGGCCCGAAGGGAGGTTTCTCCTCCTTCCGGGCCCTCGGGTTTCTACGGCGTCCCGCGCTGCTCTACGCGGCGGTGCGGTGCAGGTGGTCGATGAGGTCGATCTTCGTGACGATGGCGATGACCTTCTCGCCGTCCTTCACCACGGCCACGTTGTCGCGCGCGAAGATTTCGCGCAGCCGGTCGATGCTGGCCTCGGCGGACACGGCGCCCTGGAGCGGGGCGACGATGGGGTCGATGGCGTCCTGGAACTTCACCTTGTTGGCCACCAGGGCGTTGAGCAGGTCGTACTCGTGCACCATGCCCACGGCGCGTCCGTCGTCGGACACCACGGGCATCTGGCTGATGCCGTGGCTGCGCATCGTCTCCACCACCTGATCCACGCGGTCCCCGCGCTTCGCCGTCTTCAGCTCGCGAGGCTTCGCGCCGATGATGTCGCGCACGGTGCCGGCGCCCTTCTCCTGCATGAAGCCGTTGTCGCGCATCCACTCATCCGAGTGGAACTTGCTGATGTAGCTGCTGCCGGAGTCCGGCAGGACGACGACGATGGTCTTCCCCTTGCCAAGCTCCTTCGCCAGCTCCACCGCGACGTGCACCGCGGCGCCGGACGAGCCACCCGCGAAGATGCCCTCCTCGCGCGCGAGCCGGCGGGCGGCGTTGAAGCACTGGCGGTCATCCACCTGGCGCACGTCGTCCACGACCTTGAAGTCCATGGCGCCGCAGAGCATGTCCTCGCCAATGCCCTCGACCTTGTAGACGTGCGGCTCGGTGAGCTTGCCCGTCTTGAAGTAGCCCTCGTAGACGGAGCCCTCCGGATCCACGCCGATGTTCTTCAGGCCGGGGATCTTCTCCTTCAGGAACTTGCCCGCGCCGCTCATCGTGCCGCCGGTGCCCAGGCCCGACACGAAGTAGTCGAACTTGCCCTCGGTCTGCTCGAGGATCTCCGGGCCCGTCGTGGCGTAGTGCGCCGCGATGTTGTCCGGGTTGTGGTACTGGTTGAGCATGAAGGCGCCGGGCGTCTCACGGGCCAGCCGCTTGGAGGTCTCGTAGTAGCTGCGAGGGTCTTCGGCCGGCACGTTCGTCGGCGTGACGACGACCTGGGCGCCCATGGCCTTCAGGCGGTTGATCTTCTCCAGGGACATCTTGTCCGGCATGGTGAAGATGCACTTGTAGCCCTTCACCGCCGCGGCCAGCGCCACGCCCATGCCGGTGTTGCCGGACGTGTTCTCCACGATGGTGCCGCCGGGCTTGAGCGTGCCCTCCCGTTCGGCCTTCTCGATGATGTAGAGCGCCATGCGGTCCTTGATGGACGCGCCGGGGTTCATGAACTCGCACTTCACGAGCACGGTGGCGTCGTTCGGACCGACGAGCTTGTTGAGCTTCACCAGCGGCGTGTGGCCGATGGCGGTGAGGATGTTCTCTTTGATGTCCATCGTGCGTGGCTTCCCGAAAAAAGGGGGGTTCGGGGCCTTATACGTGCTCCGCCCCTCCAGGGGGAACATGCCCGGGGCCTCCAGGGCTTCCTGACGCAGGCGGACAATGGAGGAGGAACCCCCTCGTCGCTTAGGCGACAGGCCGGCCGGTCGTCGGGCACGCGGCCCACGGGGGCTTTGACCCGCCGCGCCGTGCCTCCGATACTCGTGAGCGTTTTTCCTTCCCCCGCTGGAGCACCCGCCCCCCATGGAACTTGAGGCCGCCCTTCGCGACCAGGTGGGACAGGCCATTGGCCGTCCCGTTCCCCACGCAGCCATCACGAAGCTCAAGGGCGAGGCGAGCAGTCGCTCCTACTACCGCGTCGGCGCGCCCCCGGAGAGCTGGGTGGCGATGGTGATGCCGCCGGACGCGACGAAGAAGAGCGACGAGGCCACCAAGGGAGAGCCCCCGAAGGAGCTGCCCTTCCTCAACGTGCACCGCTACCTGGAAGGGCTGGGCGTGCGCGTGCCGCGCATCTTCCGCTACGACGAGCCCGCCGGCATCATGGTGCTGGAGGACCTGAGCGACATCACCTTCGAGTCCGCGCTGGAGGGGGGCCGCCACAACGAGGCCCTCTACACGCGCGCGGTGGAGCTGCTGGCGCGCCTGCGCGTGCAGGCGGAGAAGAAGCAGGATCCGGAGTGCCTGGCCTTCACGCGCGCCTTCGACGAGGACCTGTACGACTGGGAGCTGCACCACTTCCGCGAGTGGGGCCTGGAGGCCTGGAGCGGCAAGACGCCCACGGACGCGGAGCGCGCGGAGCTGGACGCCACCTTCCGGGACATCGCGAAGCAGCTCGCCGCCGCGCCGCGCGGCTTCACGCACCGCGACTACCAGAGCCGCAACATCATGGTGAAGGAGGGCGAGCTCATCGTCATCGACTTCCAGGACGCGCTCCAGGGCCCTCGCCAGTACGACCTGGTGGCGCTCTTGCGCGACAGCTACGTGGAGCTGGACCGCGACTTCGTGGACACGATGTTGGATCGCTACATCGCCACGTTCGAGCAGGAGAGCGGCGAGCGCATCGACGCGAAGGAGTTCAAGGCGTTCTTCGACCTGCTCACCATCCAGCGCAAGCTGAAGGACGCGGGGCGCTTCGAGTTCATCAACCGCGTGAAGGGCAACCCGGGCTTCCTGGTGTCCATCCCCGCCTCGCTGCGCTACGTGAAGGCCGCGTTCGCGCGCCGGCCGGAGCTGGCGCCGCTGCAGAAGCTGGTGGCGAAGTACGTGCCCGAGCTGGCGGCCTGAGCGCATGAAGGCCATGGTCCTCTGCGCGGGCCTGGGCACGCGCCTGCGCCCGCTCACCGAGCGCTGGCCCAAGCCGGCCATGCCGTTTCTTGGCCAGCCGCTCTTGCGCTACCACCTGGCGGTGCTGAAGGCCGCGGGCGTGACGGCGGTGGGCATCAACACCCACCACCTGCCGGACACCATGGCGGCCGTAGCCCGCGCGGAGTGCGAGCGCGCGGGGCTGCCGCTGCACGTCGTGCACGAGCCCGTCATCCAGGGCACGGGCGGCGGCATCCGCGGCCTGCGTGACTTCCTCTCCGGTGACGACTTCCTCGTGTTCAACGGGGACATCCTCTTCCCGGTGGACCTGCGGCCGGTGGTGGCGGCGCACCGGGAGTCCGGCGCGGTGGCGACCATGGTGCTGCTGCCCATGCCGGAAGGGGAGACGTACGCGGCGGTGGAGGCGGACGCGGGCGGGCAGGTGCGGAGGATCGCGGGGTACGGACCGGGAGGCGACGGGCTCAGGCCGTGGCACTTCACCGGCGTGCACGTGATGTCCCCCAGCGTGTTCGACTTCATGACGGCGGAGGGCCCCGAGGACATCAACCGCGAGGTCTACGTGCGGGTGATGCAGGCGGGCCTCAAGATCCGCGGGCAGGCGGTGGACGCGTACTGGTCCGACCTGGGCATGCCCTCGCGCTACCTCGCCACCGTGCGGGACGTGCTCGAAGGGCGCGTGCCGCTCCAGGCGTTGGGGAAGGACTCGCCGCTCGCGGGGCTGAAGGCCGGGGCGGACGGGGCGTGGGTGCACCCGGAGGCCCGCGTCGCGGGGACGGTGCGCGGGCCTGCATACGTG
>NZ_RAWG01000247.1 GCF_003611735.1 Corallococcus sicarius
AGACCGCCCCCCGCCCCGACGACTCCCACGAGGCGCACATGGTGCCGTTCCATCACCTTCAGGGCACCCAGGAGGGTATCTGTGGGAAAAACTGTGGCAATGAAGGATGACAACGCTTCCTTGAAACCCCGGCCCTGCCGCATTTCCGTGACCTCCCAGCGAACGTGTCGTACCTCCTGCAACTGTCCTGCCGTCCCATGAAAGTCCCTGTGCGACACGGCGGCATTGGACGGGGGTCGGGCGTAGACTGAGTGGTGTGACAGCACGACAGGACGCAGCACCCCGGTTGAGCCGGATGGCGGACCTCTTCACGCGCGCAGTCGAGCGCGGCAAGGAGGGGTTGCTGACACTGAGCTTCAAGCCGGATGAGCTCTACCGGGTGCCCACGGACGACGGGGCGGCCATTGCGCTGGGGCGCTACCACCCGCGCGGCGAGCGCCGGTACGCGGAGCCGGTGATCCTGTGCCACGGCCTGGGAGCCAACCGCTTCCACATGGACTTCAACGAGCAGTACAGCCTGGCGCGCTACCTGGCCCGGGCCGGGTTCGAGACCTGGGTCATCGAGCTGCGCGGCCGCGGGCTGGCCGGAGCCGCGGCTGACTGGAATTTTGATGATCAGGCGGAACACGATGTGAGAACTGCTTTGCGCACGGTGTTGTCCACCGGTGCCCAACAGGTCCTCTGGGTGGGCCACTCCAAGGGCGGGCTGATGCTCTACGCCCACCTGGCGAAGAACCCCCAGGCGCCGGTGAAGGCGGCCGTCTCCCTGGGCGCGCCGTTCACCTTCGCCGTCCAACCGGGGCTGCGCGCCTTCGTGCAGCGGGTGGAGCCGCTGCTCAAGCTGAAGGTCATCCCCACCCGCCGCGTCACCAGCATCGCCTTCTTCGGGGCGCCTCCGGGGCCGCTCACCCGCTACATGATGTTGGCGGAGAACATGGATCCGCAGGTGGTGCGCTGGGCGCTGGCCAACGTGCCGGCGGACATCGCCGGGGGCGTGGGGCGGCAGTTCGCCCGGTGGATCATCTCCAGCAAGTTCACCACGTATGACGGCGGGTTCGACTACCGCGAGCCGCTCGCCGGGGTGCGCATCCCCTTCCTGCTCATCGCCGGGAGCCGGGACCTGCTCGCGCCGCCGCTGGCGGTGGCCCGGGCGAAGGAGCACCTGGGCGGGCCGGTGAAGATGCTGGTCGCCGGGCGCGGCCATGGCTTCGCGGAGGACTACGGCCACGCGGACCTGGTGCTGGGCCGCAAGGCGCCGGATGAAATCTTTCCCCAGGTGGAGGCCTTCCTCACCTCCAACGCCACGAAGCTTTGAGGCGACGCCACGAAGCCCTGGCGGGCTTCAGGGGCCGGCCGGTTGTCGGGGCGGTGACGCCGTGCTACCCGGAAGACCGCTCCATGGGTCCCTCCGTTCGCTTCTCATCCCGGCCGTGACGTCCCGCTTGAAAGCCCTGCGGCCCGCCACCACCGTGGAAGGTCCCCCGCTGTCCCCCCCGAGGCCTTCGCGCATGCGTCCTGCTTCCCTCCGCGCCTCCCTGCTGTCGTGGTCCACCACCCTGCTGTTCGTTGCCGGGGTGCTGGGCCTGGGCGGCTGCCGTGCGCCCACGCAGGAGGGGCCGGACCCCACGGTGGTCGCCACCGTGAACGGCGAGTCGCTGAGCCGCGCCGACTTCGAGCAGGAGCTGGCGAGGGAGCTGGCCACCACGGAGGGGCCGGAGCCCACGCCGGAGGAGGTGGAGCCCTTCAAGCGCGCGCTCGTGGACACGCTGGTGAAGCGGATGCTGCTGTTGCAGGCGGCCAAGCAGAACAACATCGCGGTGACGCCCGAAGAGGTGGACCGGGGCGTGCTGCGGCTGTCGGGCGACTACCCGGCGGGCAACTTCAACGAGGTGCTCGCGGCGGGGCAGCTGTCCATGGCGGAGCTGCGCGCGCGGGAGGCGAGCCGGCTCACCATCGAGAAGCTCTTCACGCACCACGTGTACTCGCGCGTGGCGGTGACGGAGGAGGAGCTGCGCGCGTACTACGCGGCGCACGAGGCGGACTTCCAGGAGCCGGAGGAGGTCCACGCGGCGCAGATGGTGGTGAAGGGGCTGGACGAGGCGCGCCGGCTCCAGGCGCAGCTCAAGGCGGGCAAGAAGTTCTCCGACCTGGCGCGGCGCTATTCGCTCAGCGCGGACGCCAAGGTGGGAGGCGACCTGGGCTTCTTCCCCCGGGGACAGATGCCGCCGGCCTTCGACGAGGTGGTATTCAAGCTGGGGGTCGGGCAGGTTTCGGACGTGGTGTCCACGGAGTACGGCTACCACCTGTTCAAGGTGCTGGACCGCCGGCCGCCGCGGAAGCGGGAGCTGGCGGAGGTGCGCTCGAAGGTGGAGGGGCGGCTCCTGGAGACCAAGCGGGCGCAGGCGCAGGAGACCTTCGAGAAGGAGCTGCGCGACAAGGCCCAGGTGGTGGTGAACGAGGCCACGCTGCAGACCATCCGCGGGCGGCCCGTGCCGCAGGCGGCGAAGTGAAGGACTTTTCCGGGGGCCGGCCGGTTGGCCATCCCGGGGTTTCGTGGAGAGGGTCGTTGCGATGAAGAACCTGGTGGCGTTCCTGGCGGCGGTGATGCTCCTCGCGGGCGGCACGCGCGCGCACGCGGAGCTGGTGGACAAGGTGGCGGCGGTGGTGAACCGCGACGTCATCGCGATGTCGGAGGTGCAGCAGCGCGCCGCGCCGGAGATGCAGCGCCTCAATTCAGAGCCCGACCCGCGCAAGCGCGCGGACGAGCGCGCGCAGCTGATGAAGACCGCGCTGGACACGCTCATCGGCGAGAAGCTGATGGAGGCGGAGGTGCAGCAGCTGGGCATCACCACCACCGAAGCGGAGGTGGATGACCTGGTGCAGGACGTGCTCAAGCAGAACAACGTCCCGGACATCAAGCAGTTCGAGCAGCTGCTCGTGAACGAGGGCTACACGCTCGCCAGCTATCGGGAGATGCTCCGCAAGCGCGTCGTGCGCGACAAGCTCTTGCGCATGAAGGTGGGCCCCAAGGTGAAGGTGACCGAGGAGGACCTCAAGGCCGCCTACACCCAGTACACGCGCCTGGAGGGCGAGGACGTGGAGGTGCACGCGCGCCACATCCTCGTGCAGGTGGACGCCAAGGCCACGCCGGAGCAGGTGGCCGCCGCGAAGCAGAAGGCGGAGGGCATCGCGAAGGAGGCCCGCCGGCCGGGCATGGACTTCTCCGCCCTGGCGCGCGCCCGCAGCGAGGGCCCCAGCGCCGCGGACGGTGGTGACCTGGGCTACTTCAAGCGCGGCGTGATGGTGCCCGCGTTCGAGAAGGCCGCCTTCAACCTCAAGCAGGGCGAGGTGAGCGAGCCCATCCGCACCAACTTCGGCTGGCACATCCTGAAGGTGGAGGAGCGCCGCAACGTGTCCGTGACCTCCTATGAGGAGATGAAGCCCAAGCTGGAGTCCAAGCTCCTCAACGAGAAGACGGAGAAGTTCCTGGAGCAGTACGTCCAGGAGCTGCGCTCCAAGGCCAACGTCGAAGTGAAGATGTGAAGGACGCCCCCGTGCCCACCGCGTCGTCCGTGCTGCCCCGCGTGGGCATCTCGCTGGGGGACGTGTCGGGCATCGGGCCGGAGGTGACGGCCCTGGCGCTGGCGCGGCCCGCGGTGCGCCGCGCGCTGGTGCCGGTGGTGTTCGGGGATGGGCCCACGCTGGAGTGCTTCCCCCTCTTCCGCCGCTTCCCGCGCGTGGCCCTGGAGGACCTGGGCCGCACGACGGGGCCGGCGGTGGTGGAGGTGACGCGCCTGGCGCAGAAGCACCGCGTGCCGGGCAAGCCGTCGCGCGAGGGAGGCCGGGCGCAGTACGCGTTCGTGCGGGCCGCCATCGACGCGATGCGCGCGGGCACGGTGGACGCGCTGTGCACCGCCCCGGTGTCGAAGGAGGAGATTTCGCGCGCGGGCATCCCCTTCATGGGCCACACCGAGGTGCTGGCGGACGCGTTCGGCGTGGACGTGTTGATGATGATGGACGGGCCGCGCGTGCGCATCGCGCTGGCGACGAACCACGTCCCCATCTCCGCGCTGCCGAAGCTGCTCACGGTGGAGAAGCTGGTCGCGCAGCTGCAACTGCTGTCGCGCAGCCTGGAGCCGGTGGTGGGCCGCAAGCCGCGCATCGCCGTGCTGGGGTTGAACCCGCATGCGGGCGAGGGCGGGATGCTGGGGCGCGAGGAGGTGGAGGTGATTGGTCCCGCCATCCGCCGCGCGCGCTCCAAGCGGGTGGACGCCTACGGCCCCATCCCCGCGGACGGCCTGTTCGCGCGGCCCGATGAGGTGGGCGCGAAGTACGACGTGGTGCTGGCCATGTACCACGACCAGGGGCTCATCCCGGCCAAGGCGCTGGACTTCGAGCGCACGGTGAACGTGACGCTGGGGCTGCCGGTGCCGCGCACGTCACCGGATCACGGCACCGCGTATGCGATTGCCGGCACGGGCACGGCGAGCTGCGTGCCCATGATGGAAGCGCTGCTCAAGGCGGCCCGGCTTTCGCGAGGCCCTGGAGCAGGTGCCGCGCCAGGTCCTCGCCGTCCGCCTCCGGCGCGATGAGCTTCGCGTGCGTGCCCCGCGCCGTGGCGTCGGGGACGACGAGGACCGTGACGAGCCCCGTGGGGCAGTGACCCAGGCAGGACGCGGGGATGAGCTGGGTGCGGTTTCCCAGCCCGTGGGCCTTCAAGGCCTCGCGCACGCGGCGCGGCAGGTCCACCCCGCCTGCGTCCGCCGGCAGCCGCACCAGGCAACGGTGACACAGGTGCAACTCGATGGGGTCTGGACCCTCCGGCTCCGGAGGCGCTCGCTTCGCCATGGCGGAGCAGAGGATAAACGCCGCCCGGATGCCGTGCTCCGGTTCCTGTGCGGGCTTCAGCGCTGGAGGCGCTTCGCGAGCCTGCCGAGCTGGCTCTCCATCCCCATGGACGCCCGCTTCGACCACTCCTCGTTGTGCATGGCGTCGGAGGTCACGGACATGCGCACGCCCTGCCCGCTCGGCTGGAGTTCGACCACCGTGGAGACGTCGTAGGGCGTGACGCCCTGGATGAAGTCCACCCGGTGCGTGTAGGCCAGCCGGCGTGGGGGCGTGACGTCCGTGTACGTGACCTGCACCTCGCTGGAGAGGGGCAGCCCCGCCTGCTTCATGCCGGCGACCTGCTCCGGCGCGGTGGCGGTCATCGCGTAGCGCAGCAGACCCCCGGGGCGCAGGTCCATCTGGTGGACCGTCACGGTGAAGCCCTCCGGACCCCACCAGGACTCGATGCCGTCCTTCGTCGTCCACAGCTCCCACACTTCATCGAGGGATGCGGGATAGGTCCGCTCGAACGTGATGCTCCGCTGCGGGGCGGCCTGGGGGTGCGTCGTCATGGCGTGTCCTCCTTCTTGCGTGAGGCCACACGCGCCTTCTGTCTTCGCTCGAGCTCCTCGCCGAACCGATCAAGGCGGCCCTCCCAGAGCTGTCGATACCCGGTGACCCAGGCGTCGAGCTCTTGAAAGGGCTCCGGACAGAGCGAGTACAGCCGCTTCGTCCCTTCGGGCCGGACCTGGACGAAGCCCGCCTCCTGGAGGATCCGCAGGTGCCGCGAGACGCCCGACTGGTGGATGTCCACCCGGTCGACGAGGTCGTTCACGGCGTGCTCGCCGCCCTTCAGCGCCTCGATGATGCGAAGGCGCGTCGGGTCGGCCAGGGTCTGGAAGACGTCAACATGCATGGCTGCGTATATACATACGCATGCATTCTTCTGGTGTCCAGCTAGAAGACGAAGGGGAAGCGCACGGGGGCGTCCAGGGCCACGCGGTGCACGGGGAACTTCCAGGTGCGCACCTGGTCCTCGATGCAGCCGGCGAGCGGGGAGCCGCGCAGGGCCTCGGTCTCCATGGCGACACCGGACACGGTGCCGGAGGTGTCCACCGACCAGCGCATCTGGAAGCGGCCGCCGTTCTCCAGGGCCGTGCCCGCCTTGAAGTTCTGGACGCAGGTGGCGATGGCGGGCTGGTTCGTGACGACGACGTTCTTCACGTCCGAGGGCGACAGGCGCTCGTGCTCGGCGGCGCTCGGGGCGGGCGGGACGTAGACCGTCTTCTCCTGGGCCTTCTTTTCGGCCTCCGCCCGCTCGGCCTCCGCCTCTTCGGTGAAGCCCATTTCGCGCGCGAAGTCCTCGTCGAACTCCGAACCCGGCTGCGCGGCCTCTTCCGCTTCGGCTTCTGCGGCGGCCTGCTGGGCCTGGGCCAGCTCCTCGGCGGAGATGGCGCTCCCGAAGGTCATCTCCTGGACCTCGCCCGTGTCCTCCGTCGTCTCCAGCGTGGCGGCGCGAGTCGCCACGGGGGCCATCTTCGTCACCGCCGCCGTCACGGTGGGACGCGGGGCCTCCGGGGCCAGCGTCTGCAGGCCGGTGGTCAGGCCCACGTTCGCCGGGCCCGTGAGCACAGGCGTGTTCGGCGTGAGGGACTGCGCGGCACGCTGCGCCTCCGTCAGCGCGGACGTGCTCACGCCACCCACGGCGGACGCGATGGCCTGCTGGTAGCCCAGCGCGCCCGGCTGCGGCTGCCAGCCCGGCAGCATGACCTGGGGAGTGGCGGCACCGGCCTGGCCCTGCACGCCCGTGAGGCCCTGCGCCACCGTGAGGCCCTGCATGCCCGCAGTGCCCTGCACGCCCGTGAAGCCCTGCGTGCCCGTCGTGCCCGCGATGCCCGTCGTGCCCTGCATGCCCGTCGTGCCCGCAGTGCCCTGAGGCCCCGTGAAGCCCTGCATGCCCGCGATGCCCTGCGCACCCTGCATGCCCGCGATGCCCTGCGCAATCCTTGCGCCCTGGGTGCCCGCGGTGCCCTGCGCGAAGGAGCCTGCGGCCTGCGCGCGCTGATCATCGTTCGCGGTCAGTCGCAGCCCCGCGACGACCAGCAGGCCCGCGGCGAGCGCGCCCATCGTCACCGCGCTCACGAAGGAGAGCGGGCTCATGCCCAGGATGCGCGTGGAGACATCCGCGATGGCGGGCGCGGGAGCCTCGGGCTCCACCGGGGCCGGGGCATACGGCATCCACGGCTGCGGCGCATAGGCCTCCGCTGGAGAGCCGGGCGCGGCCCAGACATTCGCTTGCGGCGCGGCGTCCCACGACGTCATCGCTCCGCACGACGCATCGTGCAGGCCGTTGGCCAGGGACGTCGACTCCTCGGCGCGCAGCCACTCGGGGATGACGACGTTGGCGGCCTCAGCGGACAGCGTCAGCGCGGGCTCCGCATCCTCGTGGGACGTCGGAGGCAGCGACTCCAGCCAGGACTCCTCGGTGGAGGCCAGGTCGAGCAGCGTGCGCATGGAGCCCGTCGCCGCGACTTCGGGCACCGTGTCGGTGTTCCGCGCGGGGCCGGAGAAGAGGGCGAGATCCAGGCAGGCATCCAGCTCGGCATCGAAGGCGTCGGAGTCGAGGGAGAAGCCCGCACCCGAGGACCCCGGAGTGCCGCCGCCCTGCGTACGCAACTGCCCTTCACCCGTCAGTAGCTCGCTCACGCCACCCTCCCGCCGCCCGTACCGCGCCAGACCACCAACCCACCCAGACCACCTGACTGCCAGGGGGCCGATACTAGGAACGGCTCCCGTTCGCGCTACCGCGAGCGTCAGGTCCTGAACGCTCCGGCCGCCGTTTTCCCGTTGGCACGGGCCGAAACGTAAGGCCCTGCACGCGACGGTGTGCGCCCCTGTGCCGACAGGGGCGGTGTTTCCGCAGCCGCTCGGATCAGTAGCGCTGGGCTTCTGTCTTCGGCGTCAGGGTGCTCGGCGGGGCCTGGACACCGTTCACGCTCAGGCCCGCGTGCATGAAGGACGGGGCGTTCTTGAGGAACTCCGCCGGGAAGTCGAGCGTGGGCTTGGACAGCTCATCCAGCGCCTGCACCTGCGCGGGCGTGAGCTTCACGTCCAGCGCCCCCAGGTTGTTGTCCAGCTGCTCCAGCGTGCGCGCACCCAGGATGGTGGACGCCACGCCCGGACGGCCCTGCACCCAGGCCAGCGCCACGCGCGCCACCGTGGAGTCCTGCTCCTTCGCCACGCGCTGGAGCAGGTCGATGAGGGCGTAGGTCTTCTCGTTGAGCGAGCTCTCCGCCCACGCACCCCGGTCCGCCTTCTGCTTGCCCGCGTTCTCACGCGTGTACTTGCCGCTCAGCGCGCCGCTGCGCAGCGGCGACCACGGCGTCACGCCCAGCCCCAGCTCCAGCGCCATGGGGATGAGCTCACCCTCCACCGTGCGCTCCAGCAGCGAGTACTCAATCTGCAGCGCCACCAGCGGCGCCCAGCCCCGGAAGTACGCCGTCACCTGCGCCTGCGCCACCTTCCACGCCGGCGTGTCGGAGAAGCCCACGTAGCGGACCTTGCCCGAGCGCACGAGGTCGTCCAGCGCGCGCATCGTCTCCTCGATGGGCGTGTGCGCGTCCCACGCGTGCATCCAGTACAGGTCGATGTAGTCCGTCTGCAGCCGGCGCAGCGACTCCTCGCACGCGGCCAGCACCGACTTGCGGCCCGCGCCGCCGCCGTTCGGATCCTTCTCGAAGAGGTTGCCGAAGAACTTGGTGGCAATCACCACCCGGTTGCGTTTCGACGGCTCCTTGCCCAGGTGGTCGCCGATGATCTTCTCCGAGTGGCCGAACGTGTACACGTTCGCCGTGTCGATGAAGTTGCCGCCCCGCTCGATGAAGCGGTCCATGATGGCGTTGGACGTCTGCACGCTGCTGCCCCAGCCCAGGTCCTCACCAAACGTCATCGCTCCGAGACAGAAGGGACTGACGCGCAGGCCGGAGCGGCCCAGGGTGACGTAGTGGTTGAGCGACATGAGAGGGCTCCCCGCGGAGAAGGTGGCACGGCCGAAGGCGCAGGGAGAGAACCCCATGCGCACGACCGCGCCAACAGCCCTCGGAGCCCTGAGCGCCCCTGACGTCCGGCGCGGAACAGCGCCGTGCCACGTTCCGACTCCCGGATGACACCCGCGCCCGTCAGCGGTGGTGGGCGTGCAGCTTCTCCGCGTGGTGCTGGAGCTGGCGGCGCGCGGCCTCGAAGGCGTCCGTGACGGCCTGGTAGGCATCCGCGTGCGTCGCGAGCTGCGCCGGTTCGCGATCCGCGATGATGTCCTTGCCCGGCACGTGCAACGCCACCCGGACGTGGAAGTGATGGACCTGTGCGTGGTGGCGGTGCGGCTCCTCCACCACCACGTCGCAGCCGGTGATGCCCTCGAAGAACTGCTCCAGCTTGTCGGCCTGGCCGCGGATGTGCTCGCTCAGGGTTTCGCTCGTCTCCATGCCCCGGTAGGTGATTCGCAGTGCGCGCTTCATCGTCCGCCTCGGGTGTGAGGGCTCCGTCCTCCGGAGCCGGTGTTCGAGCGGAAATCAGTGCATACGCCCTGCCAGCGCGGGCTCCGAGGAGGCGGGACTCCGCGCCGGGTCAGGAGGAGCTGCTTCCGCGAAATAATTGCGCTTGTCGGGCCCCCCACGCGAAACACGTGCGCGAAAGGGGGCCTCAGCGAGCGACGGTGAAACGCCCGCGCGCGAGGAAGACGTTCGCGTCGTCGATGAGCACCTGCGTGCCCGGCTGGGAGCGCCACAGCGTGATGAGCTCCTCCATCCGCTCCCGGGTCATGGGCGGGAAGCCGCCCCGGGGCGGCTTCTCCACCAGCACCAGGTCGTAGACGTGGACGCCGTCCGGCTGGGGCCCGCCCACCATGTAGATGTCGTCCCGCTCGGCCACGTCCGCCACGAGGTTGCTTTCGAGCAGGACCTTGCCGCCCGGGTTCGCGGCGAGCACGTCCCACGCGCGCTGGAGCGACGCGAGGCGCGGCGCCGTGGCCGGGCACATCTCCGGGTGGACCTCTGGCGTGAAGACGGCGCGCCGCGCTTTGTGAATGAGGTTTTCGTTGGTCGTGAAGAGCAGCACGCCCGTCGCGATGAGCACCCAGGCCGGAGGACGGCGCTGGAGCAGCAACGGCAGCAGCGTCAGGGCCGCCGCGGCCATCAGCGGGGCGCCGTACTGGTCGCGCCACGCCATGCCCAGGAAGCGGATGCCAATCATGGGCAGCAGCAGCGACAACCACACCCAGTCGGGCTTCCACTTCTGACGCCACGCCCACAGCGCCGCGGGGATGAAGACGACGAGCAGCGTGCCAATGCGCCGCAGGTGCCTCGGTGCCAGCCGCTCCGCCAGATAGCCGCCCAGCCCCTGTCCCGGCGCCGGCGTCAGCCGCGTGCTGTAGTCCACCGTCTCGCCCAACCACCCGGAGCGCCCGAAGAACACGAACGCGAGCCACGCCGCCGACAGCGTGAACACCATCAGCGCGACGCGACGCTCGCCTCGCAGCCAGAGCCCTCCGGCGAGCATCACGCCCACGAAGGGGAACTCCTCCTTGCACGCGAACAACAACACCAGCGACGCGAGCATCCACCCCGTGCGCCGCAGGCAGTACGCCACCGCGAGCATCGACCAGGGCAGCATGGCCCAGGCGGTGGGATGGACGGGGAAGATGAGGGCCGACAGCGTGCCGGTGTTGAAGAGCAGCACCGCGGACAGCAGCACCGTGGAGGCCCGGTCCAGCAGGCCTCGCATCTGGAGCAACACCAGCGGCGCGATGGAGAGCAGGATGAAGGCGGCCTCCGCCACCAGCCCCGCCCACATCGCCGGCATCAGCTCACGCAGGGGCCGGGCCAGCCACAGCACGGGGTCGAAGTGGTCCGCGAAGATGTGGACCTGCCGCGCACTGAGCCACGGGTTCGGATCCCGGAAGGACAGCCGCGCCAACGCCTGGCTGTAGATGCCCAGGTCGTAGGTGGAGAAGCAGGAGCGCGCGGCCTGGAGCCACACCGGCGCCACCGCGACCAGCGCCCAGACGAGCACCACGGCGGGCAGCGCGAGCATGCCGGGCAACCCACGGCGGGCAGAGGGGGAAGTCGGGACGGAGGTCATCGCTGGCGCCGCCCGTCTAACGCATTCCCTCCGGGCACACCACCATGCACCTCGGCTCCGTCAACTCCGCCCGGTCAGCTCGCTCAGCTCGCTCAGCTCGGCGACGGGATGGGGGCGCGGCCGGCCTCCACCACCTGCGGTCCGCTGTCGGGCAACTGCACGCCGACGTCCGCCTCACGCTCCTGCTGCTTCGACAGCCGCTGCGCCTGCGCGCGGGTGCGGTGCAGCCCCTCGCCCAGCCACTCGTAGGCGCGGTGCAGGAAGAAGGACGCGGTGCTGAGCGCGAAGATGGCGGCCACGAAGCGCGTCTCCCGGGGACGCACCGCCGACGCGGCCATGAAGCCCGTGGCCACCCAGGGGCTCAGGCAGAAGGGACAGTCCAACAGCTCGCCCAGCGCGCGTCGCGGGCCCTCGCCGCGCGCCTTCTCCACCACCTCGCCCGCGGTGCTGTCGGCCTCGTAGCGCACGAACGGCGCGCGCAGCGGGCTCGTCACCCGGTCCAACGTCACCAGGCGCGACACCGCATGCGTGGCGACGCCGAACAGCGCCAGGTCCTTCCACCCCAGTCGCTCCGGAAGCCGCCGCCCGGAGGCGCTCATCCATCCCAGGAAGCCGACCACCGACGTGCCGAAGGTCCCGATGAGCGCCGCATACGAGCCCAACGGGTGGTGCTCCGAGTCATAGCCGGTGAACGGTCCCGTCTCCTGAAGCGCTTTCATGCGGTGCACAGCCTCCGTGTCCCGCCAAAGCTGTGCACGCTCCCCCGTCCCAAGCATCCAGGCACTCAGGCGCGTGGGCTCCCGCTCCCATGTCCCCTCTACCCCGTGCCCGTCACGTCCAGGACCGCGGCCCCGCGCACGCGCCCTTCACGCAGGGCCTGGAGCGCTTCGTTCGCGGCGGCCAGGGGGAACCGTTGCACCTCGGTGCGCACGGGGACTCGCGGCGCGAGCGCCAGGAAGTCCACCGCGTCCATGCGCGTGAGGTTCGCCACCGAGCGCACCACCCGCTCCTCCCACAACACCAGATAGGGGAACGCGGGGATGTCACTCATGTGGATGCCGCCACACACCACCACGCCGCCCTTGTCCACGGCGCGCAGCGCGGCGGGCACCAGCGCGCCCACGGGGGCGAAGAGGATGGCCGCGTCCAACGGCTCTGGCGGCAGCAGCTCCGAGCCTCCCGCCCACACCGCGCCCAGCTCGCGCGCGAACGCCTGCCCCTGCACGTCACCCTTGCGCGTGAAGGCATACACCTTGCGACCCTGGTGTCGCGCCACCTGGATGAGGATGTGCGCGGCGGCGCCAAAGCCATACAACCCCAGCCGGGGCCCCTCGCCCGCCATGCGCAGGCTGCGAAAGCCGATGAGCCCCGCGCACATCAGGGGCGCGGCCTCCAGGTCCCGGTACGACGACGGCAGCGGGAAGCAGAAGCGCGCATCCGCCACGGTGTACTCCGCGAAGCCGCCGTCCAGGTCGTAGCCGGTGAAGCGCGCGGTGTCACAGAGGTTCTCCCGCCCGGAGCGACAGAAGCGGCACTGCCCGCAGCTCCACCCCAGCCACGGCACGCCCACGCGCATGCCAGGAGTCAGGCCACTCACCTGCTCGCCCGGTGTCACCACCGTCGCCACGATTTCGTGGCCCGGCACCAGCGGCAGCTTCGGAGAGGTCAGCTCGCCGTCCACCACGTGCAGGTCCGTACGACACACGGCGCAGGCGAGGACCTTCAACAACACCTGCTCGGGACCGGGCTCCGGAATGGGGAGGTGCTCCTCTCGCAGCGGCTGCCCGGCTGCGTGGAGCACCATCGCCCGCATGGTCCCTGTCATGGCCCGCCTGCCTTCCCGCCCGCGTCCTTCACGGGTGTCGAAGGCAAGGTAGTCAGTGCCAGCTGACCTTACCGCTGCCGTTCACCCGCACCTGGGAGGAGAGGGCGTGGCCGAAGAGCTCCACGTCCCCCGACGCGTCGAGCGTGATGACCACCCCGCCCCCGTCCACATGCGCGGCCGTGTGCCCGGATCCGTCTGACACGAGGTTCACGTCCACGGCCTTCAGCGCCTGGGCCTCCAGGTCGCCGCTGCCATCCAACCGGGCCATGAGCCGGTCGGTGACTCCCGTGAGCTTCATGTCGCCGGAGCCATCCGCGATGGCGCGCACCAGCTTCGCCGCGCCGGACCAGGTCAGCGCTCCCGAGCCCGTCTGCGTGAAGTCCACCCACTCCGCCATCTGCGACCCGGCCGAGCACAGCTCCATCTTCCCGGAGCCGAAGTGCTTCGCATCCAGCGTGTTGACCCCGCCGCAGAAGTGCAGCGCGCCGGAGCCCTTCGCCACCAGCCGCACGTCCTCGCGCACCTTCTCGAAGCCCTCCACCCGCAGGGTCCCGGAGCCGTCTTGAATGGCGCCCACCATGCGCGGCACCCGGACCTCCACGCGCGGGGAGTTCGTGGGCGAGAAGAAGCCGTCCGTCTCGATGACGAGCGTCTCCCCGGCCTTCACGTAGGTGCGCACGTTCGACTGGAGGTTCGCGTCGATGGTGACCTTCACGTCCGCCACCTCGCCCTCGCGCACCACCACGTCCAGCGAGCTGCGGTTCTCCACGACGAGGAAGCCCTCCGCGACGCGCGCCTCCGTCACGGTGTTGCCATCACCCCGCAGGTCCTCGGTGAAACCGCAGCCGGATGTCATCAGCCCCGCCGCGAGCACTCCCACCACCAGACGCTTCCACATGGTTCCCTCCCGATCCATTTCGAAGACTTCCTCGTGTCAGAGCTGCACGCCCAGCAGCACGCCCGGCCACACGCGCACGGTGGTGCTGCCGCCGTCGGAGGTGCTGCGCCACTCGGGGCCGATGCCCAGCTCCTCCCACCGGTCGCCGTTGTCCCAGGTGACCAGCGTGTTGCCGACGACGCCGCCGATGAGCGCGAACCGCTTCGCCACCTGCCAGCCCGCCACCAGCCGCAGCTGCCCGAGCACGTTCGTGCCATCGCCATCGCGGAAGAGGTTGTCGGCGTGCACGGAGCTGCCCATGACATCCAGGTCGAAGAACAGCGACCCCTTGGTGAGGTGCGTGCCGAACCCCGCGCCCGCCACGTAGCGGCGACGGTGCGTGTGGGTGCCGGGGTTGAAGCCCAGCGTCAGCAGCGTGTGGAAGTGCTGGCTGCCGAACTTCACCGCCACGTTGGTGTACGCGATGTCGCTGGCCCACAGCTGCACGTTGGCCTGCCCGTTGCCGATGAAGCTCAAGATGCCCAGGGCCTCGCCGTCGGAGTGGCGCGCCACGTTGATCAGCCCCAGCTGCAGCCCGTCCATCTTCCCCGCGATGTTGACGAGCCCCACCTGCGCGCCGCTCACGTCCCCGCCCACGTTGATCAGCGACAGCTGCGCGCCTTCCATGCCGCGCGCGTAGTTCAGGCCCGTGGACGCCTGGAGGCCCGTGAAGGACGAGGCCACGTTGCCGCCCACCGCCGCCTGGACGCCCTTCATCGCTCCGGTCGCGATGTTGGCGCCCACGGAGAACTGCC
>NZ_RAWG01000248.1 GCF_003611735.1 Corallococcus sicarius
ATGGAAGACGCGAGGACGTGGGAGGCGGACTTGCGCGGCTCTACTCCTGCTGCGCGAGAAACGTGCGGTTCCCGCGCACCCCCAGCCCCAGATCCAACCCCCGGAAGTTACTCGGGCTCCTCGTCCTCCTCCGGTGGGACGCAGGAGGCCGGCTGACGAAGGTGACGGTGGTGGCAGGGGAGGGCGGCAGCGTCACGACGCAATACCGGTACGGCTGGGACGGCCTGCGGGTGGCCCGGACGACGGGCGCCCAGACGTCGACGTACCTGTGGGCGGGTGGTGCCCCGGCGGCGGCGCACCCCGCATGCTACCTCGTGCCGCACCTCGGCCTCGCCGTCCGGCGGCTCCTCCTCGGCGGGGCGGAAGAGGGCGTCGTAGACACCCTTCGCGTCGGCCTGGAAGCCTGGGCAAACCCACTCCGGACGTTCAAGACAGACAGCCTGTCTGACCTGGTTCTACAGGTTGAGGAGTGGCCAAACGCACGCTGGGGCCCAAGGCCTGCGCCAACTTCGCGCCGACCCGGGGCCCCATGAGGCGCAGCCAGAGACCTACGGCTTCTTCACATCAAAGGAAGACAGCTCCTCCGTCCGCTCGCCCTCCTCGCGGACCTTGCCCACGCCGGGAACGAGCCAGTACAGGCGCTGCTTCTCCTCCTTCACCTCGCCGCTCTTGTTCAGCTTGTCGCGCTGGACCTTGATGGCATTGGTGAACGTGCCCGCGGGCGTCGTCACCGTCACGTCCTTCGCGAGCACCTTCCACACGTAGGTCGGATCCTTCCCCTCCGTGCCGCCCGCGTCATACGTAATCAGCTCGCGCACCGCGTCCCGGTGCTCCCAGGGCACGGAGGCTGGCGACGTCGCCAGCGACTTCATCATCGCCGGGGACCAGGTCGTCGCCCTCGTGCGCAGGCCGTCGGTGATGTCCTCCTCCCGCAGGCGCACCACCAGGCCGTTGGTCAGCTCCATCTGCCACGAGTTCTCCTCGTACACCGTGCCCGTCGTCGCCGTGCGGTCCTGCTTGCTGTGCACCTTCACGGCCGTCATCTGCGTGTCCGGCACCGTCTCCTGTCCCAGCACCGTCACCGTCTTGTTGAACACCCCGTTCACCGGGTCGGTGATGCGGTAGGTCCACGTCGAGCCCTGCGTCAGCGGCCACAGCGAGGTGTACTCGGCCTTTGGATCCGGCTTCACCCCGCCCGGATCCACCGGGTTGCCCGGCAGGTCCACAGAGCCATCCGGGTTCGTCGTGGGATTCCCCGGATCATTCCCCGTGGGCAGGCTGCCGCTCCCGCCACCACACGCCGCCAGTGCTCCGCACGCCGCGAACAGCGCGGCCATCTTCCTGAACTTCATGACAACTCCTCCCGCGCGCCCTTCGCGCTCACCGCCGTCCACCGCAGCCCCCGCAGGGGCGCGCCTTCCGTCCGTCCCAGCGCCGCCGCCAGGGTCCCGGGCTCAGGCTCCTCGACCTCGAACTCCAGCCGCCGCGCGGAGAAATCCAACGCGCAGCTCTTCACCATCACGTTGCGCTCCCCCAGCGCCTTGCGCAGCGTCGCCTCCGCGCCCACCAGGTCGTCCGACTGCGCCGACAACACCAGCCGCTGCTTCGCCCCCGCCGGCTTCTCCTTCTTCTCGAACAGGTCCAGCACCAGCAGCAGCACCATCACGAACCCCGTGCCCACGCTCGCCAGCACCAGGTTGCCGTGGCCGCACGCCATGCCCAGGCCAATCACCAGGAACAGGATGGCCGCGTCGCGCGGATCCTTCAGCCCCGAGCGGAACCGCACGAACCCGCCCAGCCCCACGAGGCCGAACGCCTTCGCCACGCTGTCCCCAATCACCGCGGTGATGACCGCCGCCGCGGCGCAGAGCAGGATCTGCGCCTGCACCATGTCCGACTTCGGCAGCGGCTTGCCCATCACCAGCCGCCAGGGCCGCGACGACAGCAGCGCTCCGATGAGCGCCGCCGCCAGCAGCCGGGGCAGCACCGAGGCCATCGACAGCGACTGGAACTCCTGCTCCACCTGCTGGAACACCGCCCCGAACGGACCTTCCATGGGCGTCATGCCTCCTGCCGTCCCAGCTCGGTCCCGGACGTCTCCACCGCGGGCCGCACCAGTCGCGCCGCCTGCTCTATCGCCCGGGCCTGCGCCACCACCGCATAGGCGTTGCGCAACACCGGCAGCTTCCCGGCCTGCTCCTCCAGCACCCGGTCCAGGAGCGCCCGCGTCTCCGCCACCAGCGGCAGCCCCCTCATCGAGGACACCACCGTCGCCGGCCACCGACGCGCCGCCGAGGCGCGCAGCCTCCACGCGCGCGCATCATCCATCCCATCCACCGAATCCAGCGCCTCCTTGGTCAGCAGCGCCCCCCGCTCGCGCATCTCCCAGGCTCTGGGCGAGTCCACCCCGGTGAGCGAGCGCAGCACCAGCTTCAGCGCCTTCTTCTCCAGCTGCTCGCGCAGCCCCACCGCCAGCGGCGTCTCCAGCCCCGTGGTGCTCTTCAGCACCGCCAGCCGGTCGTGCTTGAGCAGCACCTCGCGCATCGCCTCCGCGTGCTCCGTGGCAATGCCTCCCAGGCTGCGCGCCACCGCCGCGTACAGCTTGCGCTGCATGCCGGCCTCGCGAACCACCCAGGCCTCTTCGCTGTCCACCCCAGAGAGCCCCACCAGCACCGCTTCCAGATGGCCGTCCTTCATGCCCCGCTCGCGCAGCGCCCACGCCTCGGGCGAGTCCTGGCGCTTGAGCCCCTCCAGCACCGCGGCCGGCGCCTGCGCGTACAGCCGCTGACGGAGCGCATGCGAGCGCGGAGAGGTGACGAACCCCAGCCCCTCCGCCACGTCCACCGGCACGCTCGCCGTGAGCACCTCGCGCAGCGTCCACGCCGTGTCGTCATCCAGGCCCGTCAAGCTTCGCGCCACGAGCCCCGGCAGCCGCTCCGCGTACGCCAGCCGCCGCTGGTGCGCGGGCAGGCCCGGGATGCCATTGAGCAGCCACGCCGCCAGCTGCGGCTCCCGCGCCTCCAGCCCGTCCAGCGCGTGGAAGAAGCGCGCCTCCACGTCGTCCACCGACGCCACGCCCGGCGGCGGCAGGGTGGGGGCGGGGACCAGCCGCTGCACCGGCTGCTCACGACCCTCCAGCCGCGCGACCACCGCCTCCACCAGGCGCTGCTCCAGCACGCGCAGGGGTTGGTCGTTGTTCTCCAGGATGATCCACCGCTGCGGATCCCTCCGCGCCTGCTCCAGGAACGCCTCGCGCACGCGCACCGCCAGGCCCGCGCCGACGAGCCCCTTGCGGCTGTCCGTGTCCTGCGCGCGCCCGCTCTGCAGCTTGCCCAGCCGCTTGCGCAGCCGCGCCAGGTCCGGGTCCACGTCCACCAGGATGACCAGGTCCGGCCACAACCCCTGCGACGCCAGCTCGCACGAAGGCAGGAGCGCGTCTTCCTTCAGGCCCCGGCCGCCGCCCGTCAGCGCCAGCTGTGAATACAGATAGCGGTCGGTGATGCACACGTCGCCCCGGCCGAGCGCGGGCGCGATGATCTCCTCCAGTTGCTGCGCATCCCGCGCCAGGTTGAGGAAGAACTCAGCGCGTGGGCCCATCTCCAGCAGGCGCGCGTCGCGCGTCAGCTCCCGGATGCGCCGGGCGGTGGGCGACTGCAATTCGCCGCCTTCCCGCGCGTGCGCCACTTTGTAGCCCAGCCGCTTGAGCCGCGCGGCGAGCAGGTTGGACAGCGTCGTCTTGCCGCTGCCGTCAATGCCTTCGAAGTCGATGAACACGGTGACCTATCCCCTTGCAACCCCAACCCCTGCCGCGGCGAAGGCATGCACCCTCGCCATACCTTCCGCGAACTTGCTGTAGGCCGGCGCGCCCCCCGGATTGAGGGCCGCCAACCACTCGGGCAGCTCCGCCCCGAGGTGCTTCACCTCCAACACCACCCGCGAGTCCTCCCACACCGGGAGCCCCAGCCGCTCCACCGTCAGCGCCGTGGGCGACAACGCCAGCTCCGGCGACACCTCATGGAAGCCGATGTTCCGGTCCACCGTCACCCGCCATGACTGCGACACCTGATACACGTGCCGCCGGTACGTCACCGCCAGCACCGGCGTGAGGCTGCCGCCCGCGATGAGCGGCAACAGGCTCACTCCGCCGCGGATCGCCCGGCCCAGCTCCGCGCGAGGCACCCACACGCGCCGCTTCTGCGTGAGCCCCCCGCGCTCGCGCTTCACCTCCAGCACCACGCGCTCGCGGCCCCCCGCACCCACGTCCGGTGAGTACTCCTTCGTCCTCACCTTGAGACAGTTGTCCGGCGTGAGCATCGCGCGCTCCGCCAGCGGATAACCCTGCTTGTCGAAGTACACCGACACGATGCGCGTGGGAGGCGGCAGACAGCCCCCCAATTCCTGCGACAGCCGCGCGCACACCGCGGCTGCCTCCGGGCCGTCCAGCACCCGCTTGAACTCACGACGCAACTTGGTGACTTCGCCTTCAGCGAACGAGAGCATGTTCGTGTCTCCTCACCGGAAGCGGGTGGCGAGCTGGACCGACAGCTCGAGTGCGGGCTCCACGTCCCCGGGGCGCAACGCGCGCTCCGCCTGGACCTGTGCCTTGAAGGAATCCGCCAGCAGGATGTTGAGCCCCCCCGTCACCGCGTGCCCCTGGGCCTGGATGCCGCCCTGCAGTTGAAGTGCCTCCGCGCCCACCAGCGGTTGCACCGCCCAGCCCTCGCGCCCCACCGGCACCGTCCAGTACGCCAGCACCGACTGCGACATGAACGGCCCCAGCGCCAGCCGGCCCGTGGCCACCTCTCCCGTCAATGACAGTCCTCCCAGCGAAAGTTCCGCGTCCGCCGCCGTCGCGTGCTGCTTCGTCCCGTCGATGACCTGCGTGAGGTACGTGCTCGCGCCCACGGTGAGGAACTTGAAGGGCCGCACGCTCAGCCGCGCGGAGCCGTCCTCGCTCAGCCGTTCGCCCTGGAGACCTTCGCCGCCCTCGAAGAGGCCCGCCGACAGCTTCAGGCCCCAGGCCTCCTTGAGCCGCACCTCGCCCATCAATCCCAGACGCCGGCCGCCCAGGTCGTTGGTGTCCGTGAGGTAGTCCTCCACGAGGCCGCGACCCTGCATGGGCAGCGTCCACGCCGACTCCTGCGAGCGCTGGAGGAAGGGCGACTTGAAGCGGCCCGCGTACAACCGCAGGCGCTTGGCGTCGTCCGCCAGCCGCACGAAGGCGTCCTTGAGGATCGTCTTGGAGGCGAGGTCCGCGCTCACCTCCGCCTCCAGGTTGGACAGCGACGCGGCCACGCCCACGCGCGCCGACTCAATCCCCAGGTTGCGCTGGTACTTCTCCCGCTCGTCGGCGGTCGCCTGCGCGAACACGCGTCCGAACACGCGGATGCGCTGCGCCGGCTTGCCCTTGTCGTCCGCCTGGTCCGCTTCGGCCGGCGCCTCGCCCAGGGTGTCCGTCTTGGGACCCTTGTCCTTCTTCGGCTTCTTCGCGCCTGGCACCGCCGCGTCCGGCACCGGCGCGCTCGGATCATTCACCTGCTCCGGCGAGCCCATCACCGGGCCCTGCGCGCCCCCTGGCATCGCCTGCGCCACCGCGCCGTCCAGCGCGTCGCCCGGCTCAGCGGACTGCGAGGCCGCGTCCGTGGCAGCAGCGCCGTCCTCCGTGGAGACCTGCGTCGCCGGCTCCGCGTCCGCGCGCGCCGCGTCGTCCACCGGCTCCGCGCCCGCCACCGCCGGCAGGCCCAGGAGAACCGCGGCGAACAGCCCCCGCCACCCTTGTTCTTCCATCCCCCTCCCGCCCATGCCCGCTGTCTCCCCGCCCCGAAAAAGCCCGACGCCGTACGACCCGCCTGCTCCCTGGTGCAACCCGGGTGCCTGACGCCACGACGTGCACTGGCGGACAGCTGGAAGGGGCGCGCGGGGCGGATGCCCCGTGACGAGGTCGTGACGGGCCCCAACCTGGGAAGGTTTTTTCCCTATCGGGGACGCGCGGGGCTGTAGGACCGGACTGTAAGAAGGCCGGTGTTACCGATCAGCGGGCGGATCCGTCGGCGGGGCCACGGGCTCCGAAGGAGGCCCGGGCGGAGGCGCTGCGGGAGCCTCCGGAGGACTTCCGGAAGGAGGCTCACCGGAAGGAGGCTCGGACGTTACCCCGCGCTGCGTCACGGCGCGCATCACCCGCACGATGAGCAGCACGCCGGCGACGGCGAGGAGGACGCGCCAGACGATGAGTGGCACGGGGGGCTCGCTCACCGTGAAGCGCGCGTGCAGGGCCTTGGGCCGCGTGGTGAGGAAGCGCACGTCCACGTCCCAGGCGCCCGCTTCGGGAGGAACGAACTCCGTGCTCCATCCCACCGCGTCGCGCTGGAGGGTGCGCGTCACCTGACCGGGCACGCCCTCCTGGGAGAAGGCGACGGTGACGACGCCCTGGAAGGGTGGGCCCTGGAGGTTGCCCACCGACAGCGTCAAGCGCAGCGGCTCGCCGGGGCGGGGCTGGGCGGGGGTGAGGACGCCCTGGAGCTGGTCCTCGGCGTCCTTCCAGGACAGGGCCAGCAGCTCGCCGCGGCGCTCGACCTGGATCTGATCCAGGGCCGGGGCGGCGGAGGCATGCAGGGCAATCAGGCAGGTCGCGGCGACCCACCTCATCAAGGTGGTCCGTCGGCTTTGCCTCGACGGCCGGTGTCCCCTAAGATGCGCTGCCCTATCACCTTCCACTGAGCCCGCTCCCCCCGGGGAGTACCCGGGATGAACCCTCAAGCCTTCGGGAAATACCAGCTCCTCAAGAAGCTCGCCACGGGCGGCATGGCCGAAGTCTGGCTTGCGCGTCAGTCCGGAATCGAGGGCTTCCAGAAGGACGTTGTCGTCAAGCGCATCCTCCCGCACCTCGCCGAAGACCGCGAGTTCGTGGAGATGTTCCGCAACGAGGCGTTGATCGCCGCGCGCTTCAACCACCCGAACATCGCGCAGGTCTACGAGTTCGGCGAGGCCAACGGGACCTACTACATCGCCATGGAGTTCATCCATGGCGAGGACCTGGGCCGGGTCATGCGCAAGGCCAGCGGGATGAACCAGTGGATCGCCCGGCCGCTGGCGGTGCGCATCGTGGCGTCCGCGTGCGAGGGGCTCTTCTACGCGCACAGCCGCGCGGATGACCGGGGCCAGCCGCTGAACGTGGTGCACCGGGACATCTCTCCGCAGAACATCCTGATCAGCTTTGATGGTTCGGTGAAGCTGGTGGACTTCGGGATCGCCAAGGCGGCGGACCAGGCGTCCATGACGAAGTCCGGCGCCATCAAGGGCAAGTTCGCGTACATGGCGCCCGAGCAGGCCGCGGGCAAGCCGTTGGACCGGCGCGCGGACATCTTCGCCATCGGACTGGTGCTGTACGAGATGCTCACCGGGCACCGGCCGCTCAAGAAGGACTCGGAGCTGGCCACGCTGCAGGCCGCCATGGAGTGCACCATCCCGGCCCCGTCCGAGGTCGCGGACGTGCCCGCGGACATGGACCAGGTGGTGATGCACGCGCTGGCGAAGAGCGCGGATGATCGCTACGACAACGCGCGCGAGTTCCAGTCCGCCCTGGAGGAGCTGCTCGTCAACGAGCGCTGGGTGGTGGGCTCGGTGCAGATCTCCGAGCTGATGAAGACGCTCTTCTCCGACCGGCTGGCGGAGGAGCTGAAGCAGGGCCAGTTCGTCCCGGTGGGGGAGGACTCCAACACGTCCCCGCCCCGGCCACCCGCGGAGATGAGCTGGGAGGCGCCTCCGGGCGAGTCCTCGTCGCAGCGCGAGCGTGCGCGCGGCAACACCCGCGCCGGCCCTGCCCCCCGCCGCGCGACGGGCGTGGCGCCCGCCATCGAGTCGGAGGATCCGTACGAGTACGACGCGCCGTCGATGACCGGCGTGGAGCAGCCGCAGCGCCGCCGCACCGGCGTGGAGCAGCCGGTGGCCCGCCGCAACACGTCCAGCAATCCGGGCGTCACGCAGGTGGCGCGCACCAGCTCGCGCTCGGACCTGAGCCGCCAGTCGGTGGAGGACGTGCCACCGCCCCGGCGCACCCAGTCGCGCGCCATGCCGGTGTCGGAGCCCCCCGCGCGCTCGCGCTCGGGCGTGCACCGCATGGACGTGGAGGAGGACGACGAGCGCACCCGCCTGCCTCCGCCGGAGGATGATCCGGACACGATGCCGGTGCCCGCGCCGCGCCGGCGCACCAGCACCAGCCACCCGTCCGCCGTGGAGCCGCCGCGCCGGCGCACCGCCAGCCGCGTGGATGCCCCGCGTGCGCGCCCCGCGCCGGTGGAGCGGGACGAAGACGAAGAGGACTCGGGCGAGCGCCGCCCGTCGCGCACGACCGCCCCCACGCAGCCGGAGCGCGCGGCCCCTCGCGGCAATGGCGTGCGCACGGTGGCCATGGTGGGCTTCATCGTGGGCCTGCTCGCGGTGCTCGTCCTCTTCCGCGAGCCCATCATCAAGGCGCTGACGTCCACCGCCGCGGATGCGCAGGGCGTGTGGCTCACGGTGAACACCAACCAGCCGGTGAAGGTGTCGGTGCGGCACACGGAGCGCTGTGGCAGCCCGGAGCCGGTGACGGTGCTGGGCACCGCGCCGCTCACCCGCGTGCAGGGCGCCCACCTGCAGGACACGCTCATCCTGGAGAACGAGGCCCAGGGCATCTACCTGGAGGACTCGGAGGAGCTCGCGTTCGGCCAGCCCGGCGAGCTGAAGACCTTCGAGCGCAGCTTCAAGGAGGGCACCCTCAAGCTGAAGATCACCCCCAAGGGGATGACCGGCCTGACCGTCTACCGGAACAACCAGCTGCTCGGCAGCGCCAACACGCAGCTGAAGCTGATGGAGGGCAAGCAGCGCCTGGAGCTGCGCGGCGCGAAGCTGAAGGAGCCCGTGGCCTTCGAGGCGACGGTGACTCCCAACGAGACGACGGAGTCGGTGCTGGACCTGGCCTCGGCGCTGTAGCCCCGGCGCCTAGTAGCGGGGCAGGGACGGGTCCACGGTGAGCGAGTACAGGTCGATGCCCCCCTTGAGGGACACGGCCTCCAGTCCCCGGTCGCGCAGGTACGCGGCGCCGTCCAGGCTCCGCACCCCGTGGTGGCAGTAGACGACGACGGGGCGGCCCCGGAAGGCCTCCAGCGCGGTGTCGTACTCCGGCAGCTCCGGCAGGGGCATCAGCACCGAGTCCGGCAGGGCCACCCATTCGTGTTCGTGGGGGAAGCGCACATCCACCAGGACGGGGCGCGTCTCGGGGGGGCCGGCCAGGCGCCGGGCCAGCTCGGCCGGGGTGATTTCAGGGATGGGCATGGGGGCTCGGGGGTGTTGTCTCTGAACGGGACCTGCATGCGGTCCCATGGCTTTTCAGGCGCCAGGGCGTTATGAGGCGCCGTTCACGAGGAGATTGAAGCACATGGACACTTCTACCGCCGTCGCCGGCTCCACGCCGACCTCCCAGCCCTCCGACACCGTCTCCGTCCAGCTGACGGCCGCCGCCATCGCCCAGGTGAAGACGGTCATCCAGGCCCAGGGGTTCCAGGACTACTTCTTCTCCATCCGCGTGGTGCCCGCCGGCTGCAGCGGCCTGGGCTACGACCTGAACCTCGTGAAGGAGGCCAAGGCCGGCGACCAGGTGTGGGAGCAGGATGGCGTGAAGATCGCCACCGACGCGCTGAGCGCCCAGTACCTGTCGGGCACGCACATCGACTACGTCACCAGCATCACCGGCGCGGGCTTCAAGTTCGAGAACCCCAACGCCAAGTCGTCCTGCGGTTGCGGCACGTCGTTCACGACCTGATCCACCGCCAGGAAGCAGGGCCGGGGCCGGGATGGGACGCCAGACAGGCGTGCCCCCGGCCCTTCGTCTGTCTAGGTGCCGGTGACGGGCTTCATGACCTTCATCCAGGACTGCTCTTCCTTGCCACGGCCCCGGCGCTGGGCGCGGCGGGCCTCGGCCTCCGCGAAGGCGGAGCGCTCCGTGTCCGTCTCCAGGAGCAGGGGCGGCACGAGCACGCCCTTGCCGTCCTTGTCCTGGGTCACGAAGGTGAGCAGCGCGCTGGTGGTGAGGTGGCGCTCGCCCGTCAGTGGATTCTCCGCGTGCACGGTGACGCCCACCTCCAGCGACGTGCGGAAGGTCGCGAGCACGCGCGAGTGCAGGAGGGCAATCCACCCCACGCGGATGGGGGCGTGGAAGTGCAGCTCGTCCATGGACGCCGTCACCACGACTTGACGGCAGTGGCGCTGGGCGGCCACGGCGCCGCAGATGTCGATCCACTGCATCACCTTCCCGCCGAACGCGGCGTTCAGGTTGTTGGCGTCCGGAGGGAGGATGAGCTGCGTCATCACCACTTCGGAGTCGCGCGGGCTCTTCGGGGTCAGGTCGTGCATGGCCCGGAAGCGTCTAACGGAACGCGCGCCGTCAGGCCAGGAATGCGGACACGCGGTCGAGGAACTCCTCGCGGCCCGGGCCCCGGCGGATGTCCTGCTTGGACACGTCCACCACGAGGCAGTCCACGCCGTACTTCTCCTGCAGCACCTGCGGGAAGCCCGCGTAGTAGCCGTTGAGGCCCTTCAGGAACTGCTTCCCGATGCCCTTCTCCTCGGCCCGGCCGCGCGTGCGGATGCGCTGCAGGAGCACGTCCTCGGAGGACACGTCGAAGCAGATGACCTTGTCGGGCCGGACGATGTGGCGCGACAGCCGCTGGAAGTACTCGTAGTACAGGTCCAGCTCCGCGTTCGTCATGTGCCCCAGGCCGTGCAGGTACTTGGCGAAGATTTCGGGGTCCTCGTAGAGGGTGCGGTCCTGCACGCAGCTCTTCCGCACGGAGTGGATGAGCTCGTGGTGCTCCACGCGCCGGATGAGGAACTCCAGCTGCAGCGTGAACGACCACCGCGACATGTCGCCGTAGTAGTCACGCAGGAAGCGGTTGTCGATGACGGGCTCGTCGAACAGCTCGAAGCCGAAGCCCTGGCTGATGAGCTTGGCGGCCGTCGTCTTGCCCGCGCCGATGTTGCCCGCCAGCGCCACGAAGCGCTTGGCGCGGGGCACCTTCACCTTCAGGGCGTTGCGGGCGGCGGACTTCGGCGCGGGGGCGGCCGGGGGCGGCGCCTTGCTGGAAGGCGGCTCGGTGCGGGTCGCCGGACGCGCGCGTGCGGTGGGGCGGGACATGGAAGCCAAGGCTTAGCCCGGCTTTCCGGACGCGTCCATTCGCTGGCGGAGCAGGTCCGGCCGGTCCGTCATGATGCCGCCCACGCCTTCGCGCAGCAGTTGGTCCATCTCCGCTGCATCATCCACGGTCCACACGTTGATCCACTTGCCGCGCGAGGCCACGGCCTCCAGCAGCGCGTCATCCACCAACCGCACCTCACCGAAGTACAGCGGCATGTCGAGCACGCTGTAGCGCGCGTCCTCGGGAGGCACCTCGCCGGCCTTGAGCGCCAGGATGAAGGCAGCCAGCGCATCCCGGGGATAGAAGTGGCACGCGTCGGGCAGCACCTGCACCAACCGCTCCGCGATGGCGTCCTGTTCGCTTCCCAGACAGACGCGCTCCAGCGCTGCTTCCTCCTTCAGCAGGCGGGCGAGCACGTCCTCGCCACCCGTCACGTCCGGCTTGAGCTCCACGTTGAGGCGCAGGGCCGGAAAGGCACGCAGCACCTCGCGCAGGGTGGGCAGGCGCACGCCCCGGCCCCGGAAGGGAAAGGTGCGTCCTGCGTCCGGGCTGAAGTGATACCCGGCGTCCAGCTTCCGCAACTCTGTGAGCGTGAGCGCCGCGAGGGGCCCCGTACCGTCGGTGCAGCGCTCCAGCGTGTCGTCGTGGGCGACGATGACCTCGCCGTCGCGCGACAGGTGCACGTCGAGCTCAATCATGTCGGTGCGGTACGTCTCCACGGCGAGGCGGAAGGCCTCCAGTGTGTTCTCCGGAGCGACGAGCGCCCCGCCGCGGTGCGCAATGTGCAGCGTGGGCTTCAATCCCTGCAAGAATGTGTCGCGGGCAAGCATTGATCCACCTATTCCTGAATTCATACCAATGTCACGGGCAGGGAGCCGGTCCGTTCCTTGCCGGCCCTGGTAGGCCGCCGGTATAAGGGCCTGAAACCTTTGCCCGACAGGCGTCGGACTTCAACAAGCGCGGCGCCCCCAACTCCGGAGACACTCGAATGGAACTGCGCAACAAGCTGGGCGCTGCGGCCCTCCTGGCTGCCACGGCGATGGCCTCACTGGCCGGCTGTGGTGGTCGTGACGACGAAGACAACAAGGACGCGGGCCCCGGCTGTACGGGGGTCTGCAGCACGGACGCGGGCACGGATGCCGGCGCGGGCACGACGGACGCGGGCACGGATGCCGGCGCGGGCATGACGATCGCTGCGGCGCGCAAGGTGCCGTTCGGCACCAAGGTCACGCTGCGCGACGTCGTCATCAGCGACATCCACTACGAGAAGCTGAGCACCTCCAATGGCTCGTCCTGGCGGTCGTTCTTCTGGGTGACGGATCCGGCGCTCCCGACGCAGGGTCTCTTCATCGAAAAGTTCTATGACGACACGCCGGAGGCGTACCACCCGCAGCCGGGCAACAAGGTCGACATCGAGGGGTACTTCGGCACGGAGCCCAACTACGAGCCGTTCACCGGGCGCCGTCACCACCTCGTCAACGACTACCGGAACTCGAAGAAGCTCATCATCACCCTCAAGTCCGATGCGGGCGTCGATGCCCGGGTCCCGGCCAACGAGGTGACGCCCGAGCAGCTCGTGGCTTCGCTCGACATGGCCCAGTCCTCCGCGGCCCTGCTGGGCACGCGCGTGCACGTGGCGGGACCGCTGGCGCTCACCAATCCACAGCCCGAGGCCCTGAAGCGCGTGGACAGCCTCACGGACGGGGGCTCCCTGTACTACGGCTTCGCGGTCGGCAACGGCATCCTCGTCTTCCACGACAAGACCCGTGACCGGTCCCTCAGCGACGGTGGCGTGGACGCGAAGTGTGACTTCCAGAAGGCGGCCCTGGATGGCGGGACGGTGACGTTCCCCAACGGCCTCAGCGGCGTCTGGGACACCTACACCTTCGCCCCCTGCAAGGACGGTGGCACGGACATCACGGGCTGCGGCGACAACGTCTCCGACAGCGGTGTGCCGGGCTCCACGAAGCCCTACACGTACACGATCATCCCGCAGGACTGCGCCGACCTGCCGGGCGTCGTGACGCCCGCCGTGGTCGAGTAGTCGCCCGTTACCGGACCCGGGACGGGGCTTCCCCGTCCCGCCGTCTTCCGCCGCCTCCCATGGGTCCTCCCGTGGGGGGCGGTCGTGTTTGGGGGGCAGGGGAGGCGTGAAAGTTCGCGCGCGACGGCCGGGGTGCCTAGAGTCGCGCCCCGGCGGGTCGGCCCGCTCCTCCCGGGCCCGGATTGCAGTAGGCTCTGGAAAAAGTTCACCGTACCACCCGCGGACGCACCTCCACTCCCTTGAGCTCGCCCCAGACGGCCACCCCGTTCGGAAAGTACCTGCTCATCAAGCGCCTCGCGCTGGGCGGGATGGCGGAGCTGTTCCTGGCGCACAAGCCGCCGTCGCCGGAGCTGGTGGTCATCAAGCGCATCCTCCCGTACCTCTCCGAGGAGCCGGAGTTCGTCCAGATGTTCCTGGACGAGGCGCGCATCGCCGCCCAGCTGCACCACCCCAACGTCGTGCAGGTGCACGAGCTGGGGAAGGAGGGCGACAACATCTTCATCTGCATGGAGTACGTGGAGGGCGTCGACCTGCGCCGCGTGCTCCTGGAGGAGGCCAAGTACGGCGCCTCCATGCCCTACGGCGTCGCCGCGAGGATCTGCGCGTACATCGCCGCGGGCCTGGACCACGCGCACTTCAGCCGGGGCGTGGATGGCCGTCCGCTGGAGCTGATCCACCGGGACGTCAGTCCGCAGAACGTGATGATCTCCTACGACGGGCGCGTGAAGCTCGTCGACTTCGGCATCGCCAAGGCCGGCGCGTTCATGGAGCGCAGCAAGCCGGGCGTCATCAAGGGGAAGTTCCTCTACCTGTCGCCCGAGCAGATCATGCAGGAGCGGCTGGACCACCGGGCGGACATCTACGCGCTCGGGGTGATGCTGTATGAGATCACCACCGGCAAGCAGCCCTTCCACCGGGCCACCACCGAGGGAATCCTCTACGCCATCCGCTACGAGGAGCCGCCCCCGCCGCACCTGGTGCGCCCCGACTATCCGGAGGAGCTGTCGCGCATCGTGATGCGGTGCCTGCTGAAGGACCGCACCCTGCGCTACCAGCGGGCCTCCGCCGTGCGCGCGGACCTGGAGGCGTTCCTCGCCTCGGGCGTGCTCAAGCAGAGCACGGACATCCCCCAGTACATCGCGCGCCTCCTGGGCGAGGCCGACGAGCGCACCGTGCTGCACCTTTCTCTTATACACATCTGACGCTGCCGACGACTAGGCGAGTGTTGGACCCGGTGGTCGCCGTA
>NZ_RAWG01000249.1 GCF_003611735.1 Corallococcus sicarius
ACACTCGACTAGTCGTCGGCAGCGTCAGATGTGTATAAGAGCCAGCCTTCGGGGGCGGGGGCCTCACCCGAGGGCACGAGCTGGAGCTTGTAGCCGTGCACGCCCTTGGGGAGCACGACCTCCACGAGCGGGTTCTCGGTCAGCAGGGCCTGGTTGACCTTGAGGGACACCTGGCCGTTCTCGTCGCTCACGGTGTTGAGGCGGTTGCGGGACTCGCCGCTGGACACCTTGGCGCCCTTCACCGGCTGGCCCGTCTGGGCGTCCATCACGCGCAGGACCACGAGCTGGTCCTCCTTGAGCTGCGCGGTGCCGCCCGTCTGCACCAGGTCCTTGTAGCGCGGGCGCAGCGTGCACGCCGACAGCAGCGCGGTGGAGAGAAGGGCGACGGTCAGCAGCTTGCGGCGAAGGCTCATGGGGTCCATCCAGGCTGGGAAGCGGTACGGAGGAGGCGCGGCAGCATAGCCGCCAGCGACCAGACGCCAAGTCTCCGATGCGTGACGGCCTGGGCGTACGGTCCGCGCCCCCACGCCGGGTGGCGGGAAATTCCGGCAGACAGGCCCGGCGTGCGCCCTCCCACTCGGGGTCCGGTGGGGCCGTCAGCCCTTCCAACCGTCCGCTACCGGCACCATCTCCCATGCATGTCCGGGCACCCTCCTCTTCCTGCCCGCACGGAGGCCCACCCCCATGGATGAGACCAAGACAGACGTCTCCGAACCGCGAACCCCTTCCCACCGCCTGCCCCCCCGTCCGACCGAAGAGATCCAGTACGAGATGGATCCGCCGGGCACCCGGGTGCAGGAGAGCCACATCACCTGGAAGCACAACCGGTTCGACGTGAGCGTGGTGACGATGGTGCTCATCAGCTCCGTCACCTTCTTCATGCCGCTGTTCAACGGGCTGCTGGCGGGCGCGTTCGGCGGCTTCCACGCGGGCAGGGTCCGCCGCGCGCTGGGCGCCGCGCTCATCGCCTCCGTGGTGGTGCCTGGCGCGCTCTACGTGTTGTTCAACGTCTTCAGCGTGGGCGGCCTCCGCGTGTTCTACGGCCTGGGCTTCACGGGCTGGACGGTGCTGCACGTCATCGGCCTGTTCCTGGGCGCGCTCTCAGGCGCCGCCAGCCGGCCCCTCTTCAGCGGTGATTCACGCCTCGCCTTCGCCCCCCGCGTCACCGAACCTCCACTCCCAGGGCAAGGCGACGCTGCGCGAGTCCCTCCGGAAGAGTCGCGGAGCCAAGCCGCAGACCGGCCCACGCCCCGAGGGGACCTTCCCAATGGACCTGGGCGCGGGGAGTGAGCAGCACGCTCCACTGCGCGACGCGTCCCAGGTACCACTCCACCTGGAGCGTCGCGTCCGCCTCGTCCGTGAAGCCTGACACCGTGCCCGCGCGCCACGCGGGCGCGTACGCGGCCTCCAACCGCAGCGCGCTGCCGCCCGGTCCGGGCAGGCCCGTGCGGTGGGCCAATGACAGGCGGGGGCCCACGGCGGGCGCTGTCTGCCATTGGCTCCAGGTCATCGTGGCCTGCGCGCCGAGCCCCACCGCGAGGAAGGTGTCGAAGCGCTCCGATGCCGCCACCACGCCCAGCGCCTCCGCGCGCAGCAGGGCCCGGTAGGGCAACGCGCGGTCGGGGTCGGTGGACATCTTCGCCTCCGCGCCCCAGCCCAGTGAATCCGAGAGGGAGCGCTGCTGCTGGGGCAGCTCCGGGAGCAGCGTGCGGTAGCCCACCAGCGTCAGGCTGGAGCCGAGGATGCGCGGCACGCCCCAGCGCGGCTCCACCGACAGTTCCCCATCCAGTACGCGCAGCTCGCTGCTGGACTGGAAGCCGTGCAGTCGCTCGTCGCCCAGCGCCTCCCCCATCGCGGCGGTGCGCAGGCTCACCACCGGCCTCGCGGAGCCCCTGGCCGGGAAGTCCACGCCGCCGCTCACCACCGTGCGGGCCGCGCCCGAGTCGCGTTGGGCGCCCCGGGCCCAGGCGGCCTCCGCTACCGTCTTGCGCTGGTGGTCGCTGGCGAGGAAGGCCCGCGGATCCACCTCCGCCAGCGGTCCGTCGTTGAGCGTGCCCTGCGCTTCGGTGGCGGCGGCGAAGGCGGCCTCGGTCTGCTCGGCGCGCACCAGGGCCTTGAGTTCGTCGGGCGTGGGCGGGCGCTTGACGGCCGACTCCAGCGCCTGCTGGAGCAGCGCCGTGCGGTCCAGCACCGCGAGCTTCCGCTGCAGGACGTCCTCGCGCTCGAAGAGGCGCTGCCGGTCCGCCGCGCCGTTGGAGGCCGCGCCTTCGCCCTGGAGGTCGAGCGAGACCAGGCGCTCCCGTTCGATGGCCAGCGTCTCCCCTTCGGCTTGATCCACCGCCGCGCGCTCCACCCGCACCGCGTGCGCCACCCAGGCGTGCAGCGCGTCCCGTGCCTCCCCGCGGGACAGGGGCCGGGCGGAGTCCAGCGCCGTCGTCACCGCGTGCGTCAGGTGTTCGTAGCCCTGGCGGCGCACCGTGGGTTCGGCGGCTTGGAGCTGGCGGTGCACGCCGCGCAGGGGCACGAGCGCGCTGGCGGGCAGCAGCGCCGCGAGCCTCGCGATGAGCCGCTCCTGCTCCGCGAGCGCACGCCGGGCCCGCTCCCCCGTGGACTCGAAGGCATCCGGGATGTGCTCCAGGAGCGACACCGCGCGCCCGTTCGCGTCCACCACCTGGGTCTTCGCCAACGTGTCCAGCGTGGCGGTGGGCAGCACCCACAACGTGCCGGGGGCCTTCACACGGCGGCCGTCCTCCAGGGCCCCGTTGAGCATGAAGAGGAGCGCGGCGGCGCAGTTGTCGGTGAAGAAGTAGTAGCCCAGGTAGCCGCGCCGCTCGAGTTCCCAGATGCGCTCCAACATGCGCTGGGATTCGCCGGGCGTGAGGTTCAAGCGGAAGCGGCGGATGGTGCGCTGCTCCAGCTCCAGCGACTCGTGGGACACGTCTCCCAGCGTGCCGGTGAGGAAGACGGTGCTGTAGCCGCCCGTCATGCCCTTCATCAGGTAGCCCAGGCCCTTCGACTCCATGCCCGTGAGGGCCACCAGCTGCACCACGCGCTCGAAGCCGGGGCCCTGCACCACCGCGCCCTCGCGCCACACCGGACGCAGCAGCAGGTGGCCGAAGAGGGACTGGGGCTGCCGGCCCGTGGCCGCGACCATCAGGACCTCCAGGTGGGAGAGCGCGTCCGCTTCCGCCCAGGTGTCGAAGGCGGGGCACCCACCGCGCGCGGGCAGGACGCCCAGGCGCGCTTCCGCGAGGAACTCCGACACGGCCCGCGCCTTGGACAGCTCCTGACAGCGCACCTGATCATCCACGGGCAGCGCGTCCGCGCGCAGGGACTCGGCGGGGACGAACAGCTCCTCCGCGAAGGTGACGAGGTCCAGGGACGCGCTGACCTGACCTCGCGCGCGGCTGAAGGCTCCCGCGTAGGTGATGCTCGCGGTCTCCTTCCAGTTCAAGGGCCGCTCGAAGGGGAGCACCCACCCGTCCAGGCGACGCCACTGGGGGCGCCGACTCCAGCCGTGCGCGTCGTCCCAGCGCTGCATCACCGCGTGCACCACGGCCCGGCGGCGCCACAGGTGTTCGGTCTCCGCGTCCGTGAGGCGTGACAGGCGCAGCGCGGCCCGGCGCTCCTCGGTGGGGACGTAGCGGTAGAGGTGGAACTGCTCGCGGGTCCCGGACCAGTCGGGGTGCGCCTCCGAGCCGTCACCCAGGCCCAGCGGCGCGGCCTCCGGATGAAGCACGAACTCCAGCCGGCCTCCCGGCGGACGGCGCATCGCGGGAGGCAGGGCCGCGAGCCCCGCCTCAACGTCCGCCACCAGCGCGGCATCCCGTGCCGCTGCGTCGCGCAGGACGATGCCCGCCGTGCCCTCCAGCGCCGCCACCCGGGCTGCCAGGGCAGTCGCGTTGGACAGCATCTCCGGGACCCCGGCGGGTGCCGGCTCACCAGCCCGGGCTGCCATGGGGAGCAACAGGAGCGCGAGCAGGACCCACCGCACGCGGAGCTTCGTGCTTCGCGCTTCGCGGGGCCTCAACGGGTGGCCTCGGCCGGAGTCGCCGCCCCTTCCTGTCGCAGGAGGAAGGCCTGACGGTCCTCCTCGAGTCGCGGCTCGGTGCGCGCCAGCTCGCCCACCCGCTCCAGCCACGCGCGGGCGCGCTCGGGCGTCAGGGTCTTCACCTCCGCCATCGCCAGCAGCTCCTTGCGGTGCGCGCGCAGCAGCCGGCCAAAGACATCCAGGTTCTCACGACGGATGCGCGCCGCCTGCGCCAGGTCCTCCACCGTCGGCCCCGCGCCCAGCGCCAGGTCCTCGCGCAGCTGGTGCGTGCGGGCGCGCAGATACACCTGGGCCGCGTACCCCACCTCCTGCGGCGAGGGGTGGTGGTACGGCTTGCCCCGCTCCGAGTGCTCGTACACCTGCCAGATGACGACACCCAGGCCGAGCACCGTCAACGCCACCACGGCGGTCGACAGGAGCCGGTTGTCCTTGCCATTGCTGCTCCCGCTCTCTGAGCTCGCCTCTTCGCCCGGATCCACCTGGCTCGACTTGCTCGTCCCATTGTCGCTGGAGCCGGAGCTGTCATCACTGGAGCCGGAGCTGTTGTCGCTGGAGCCGGAGCTGTTGGACTCCGACCTGCTGGAGTCCCCCTCCTCGCTGCCCGTGCCCGATTCGCTGGAGTCACCCGAGTCCGAGCCGGTGGAATCACTCGTGTCGCTGGACTCCGAATGGCTCGTTCCTTCTTCACTCGTGCCACTGGATTCGGAGCGGCTCGAATCCCCCCCGCTGGAATCACCGGAGCCCGACTTGCTCGAGTCGCCACCACTGGATTCGCCAGAGCCGGACTTGCTCGAGTCGCCGCCGCTGGAGTTTCCGGAGTCCGACTTGCTCGAATCACCACCGCCGGAGTTGCCCGAGTCCGAGGTGTTGCCAGAGTCCGACGCACCCGCGGCCCGCAGCCCCGCGACGGGCGTGCGACAGCCCACCGCGAGCATCAACATCGAAGCCATCACCACGCGTTTCCACGAGCGCGTCATCCGCATCCATCCCCCTCGAAGGTCGCCACCGCGTCCTGCGAGCAGCTTCCCCTAGCCAATCGCATGCCGGGCCGCGACGGGTGCGTTTTCGACAACCTGGCGGATGTCTTCGCGCGTCAGGGCGTGAAACAGAGGCTTCAGGGTGCGTCGTGACCTTCGCGCCCCGGGGTGTCAGGACTGACGCTACGCAAGCCGTGCGTTTTCGGATTCGCTCCGGGTGTGAGCCGCCGAGCGCTCTTCCAGGAAGAGACGTCTCAGATAGGGATTGAGGAAGCGCCCTTCCGGGTCCAGCTGCTCGCGCACGCGCTGGAAGTCATCCCAGCGTGGATACAGATGTCTCAGCGTCGCCGCCGTCTGCGTGTGCAGCTTGCCCCAGTGCGGCCGGCCTCCGTGGTTGCGGAAGATGGCCTCCGCGCCGGAGAAGTACGGCTCCAGGGGCATGCCCTGGTACTGGTGCACCGCGATGAAGGCGCGGTCTCCGCCGTGCGCCGGGCTGAGGAACACGTCGTCCCCGCGCACGAAGCGGTACTCCACCGGGAAGTGCACGGGCAGCTTCTCGCGCGTGATGAACTCCGCCAGCTCGCGCACGCAGTCCGGGCCCCGCTCCACCGGCACGCCGTACTCCATCTCCTGGAAGCGCACGAGGCGCGGCGTGGCGAACAGCGTGTGGCTCTGTCCCGCGAGCACGCCTTCCGAGGCCAGCTTCGCCGACAACCGGCTCACCGGCGCGCACCACGACGGGTTCATGCGGCACGCGCGGCTCACCGCGCCGAAGACCGCGTTCTCCATCACCCACTCATTGAGCCAGCGCCCCACGCCCACCCCGTGCGGGGCTTCGTCCGTGAGGTCCATCGCCTTCGTCATCACGCGGTCCGAGTGGGGGAACCAGAAGAACTCGTAGTGCCGGTGGCTCGAGCGCGCTGCGTCCAGCCCCGCGAGGCACTCCTCCAGGCCCAGGTTCCGGCGCGTCAGCCGCAGCCGGTACGCGGGCAACAGCCGCAGCCGCACCCGCGTCACCACGCCCAGCGCGCCCAGCGACACGCGCGCCGCCTGGAGCAGCTCCGGCGCAGCGTCCTCCGCGCACGTCACCTCCTCGCCGCTCGCGGTGACGAGCGTCATCGCCGTCGCCTGCGTGGAGAGGATGCCCAGCCCCACGCCCGTGCCGTGCGTGCCCGTGCCCAGCGCGCCGCCGAGCGACTGCTTGTTGATGTCGCCCAGGTTCTCCATCGCCAGGCCGTGCGACGCGAGCAGCGCCCCCAATTCGCGCAGGTTCGTGCCCGCGCGGACCGTGGCCATGCGCTTCGAGACGTCCACCGCTTCGACGCCGGTGAGCGAGCCGAGCGACACCATCGTCTCGTCCGTCGCGCACAGCGGAGGGAACGAGTGGCCGCTGCCCACCACGCGCACGGTGCGGCCCCGGGCCCCGGCGTCGCGGAGCGCGGCCTTCAGCGCGTCCTCGGAGTCGGGCTGGAGGAACTCGGACGGGTGCGCCACCACCGCGCCGGACCAGTTGCGCCACGTCTTCGTCTTCGCCGTCATCCCCACTCACCCCGGTAGGTTGGAACCTCGTCCACCACGCGTCCGTCGGAGACGAGCAGCAGCGTGCGGAAGTGTTCGCACACCTCACCCGCCTTCGCATGACGGAAGAAGACCGGCGCGCCCAGCGGCAGCGGCACCGGGCCCGCGTAGGCGATGGGCGTCTGCACCTCGCCCGCGCCCTCCAGCGGAAGGAGCTTCGCGCCTTCGGGCAGGTAGGGCGTGGGCAGCTTGTCCGCGCCCGCCGCGCCGGAGGCCACGTAGCCGCCCCCGTGCAACGTGAACAGGCCCGGGCCGGGACGGCGCGTGACGGGGATGGCGAAGGCCACCGCGGGCAGGTGGTGGAAGCCGCGATAGCCGTCGAAGAGGCCCGGGGAATACAGGCCGCTGCCCGCGGCAAGCTCGGTGACGCTCGCGTCCTCGCGCGTGGTCTCCAGGCTGCCGGTGCCGCCGCCGTTCACGAAGCGCACCGGGAAGCCCGCGTCCTTCAGCGCCGCCACCACCGCCTGCCTGCGCGCGTGCACCGGCCCCACGGAGGCCCGCTTGAGCGCGCGGATGGCCAGGTTCTTCGCCCGCGCGTGGGGCGCCGCGTCCGGCACACCCGCGAGCTGCGCCTCGTAGCCCATGACGCCGTCGAGGAACACGTCGCCTTCCGCCGCGATGGCGCGCGCCACCGCCAGCGCGTCCCCGGGCGTGCGCACCGGCGAGCGGTGGACGCCGAAGCGCAGCCCCGGCAGGTCCACCGACAGGTCCACGTCCAGGCACAGCGGCACCCGCGTGCCCTGACGCCGCGCCGCATGGGCCGCGAGCGCCACGTGCTCCACGCAGTCCACCATCAGCGTCACGGGCGCTGGCGGCCGGCACAGCTCCGCCAGGGCTTCCGGATCCACGACGGGGTAGCCCATGAGCAGGTCCGTAAAGCCGCGCTCGCGCAGCCGCACGGCCTCGTCGGCGCTGAAGCACATGAGGCCCTGGAAGCCGGGATGCCCGTCGAGCACCCGCCGCAGCAGCGCCACGCAGCGCACCGACTTCGTGGCCAGGCGCACCGGCAGTCCTCCCGCGCGCCGCACCAGCGCCGCCGCGTTCTCCCCCAGCAGGTCCACGTCCGCGAAGGCCAATGGCAGCCGCCGTCCCTCCAGGGCCCGGGCGTAATAGGCATGGTCACGCGTCATGTGGGGCCTCCGGCGCCAGGGCATGGCAGGTGGAAGCGGCCATCATCGCCGCACCCCGTCATCCGCCAACGCGGTCCGTCACGGCCGCGTGGGATGTCGGACAAGAACCTGTAACGGGCGGGGGCGTCGGAGAAAGGGGCAGCGCGCCGGACATCCCTGGGGGGACGCCCGGCGCGCGCACACACGGATTCTTCGACTCCAGGTCGGCCCACCCCCCCGGAAGGGCACGGAGCGCCACTGTGCCTCCCGGTGAAAAGCATTTCTATTGAGGAAATCACGCGAGTCCTAAACGACTCGGGCTTCAAGGAATGACTTCCCACCTGGACAGGCGGACGCAGGACGGATTCCACTTCCGACCTCACAAGTCTTTCAATTGGCCCCAACGGATATACTAAGGAAATCGTGATTGATTTGATTTCCGAGGACCAACGCCTGCTGCGGGAGCTGGAGGGCCTGCTGACGGTGCTGGAGCCCGGCCCCGAGACGCTGCCCCTGGTCCTTGCGGCGCTCCGAGACGCCCTGCGCGCCGAGCGGACGGCGGCCTACGGCGTGGATGTAGGGCCCGAGCGCTACCACACCTCCTTCGTCCACGGCGTGGGCTTCCCGGAGCCGGCCCCGGTGCTGACGGAGTTGTTCGACGCCTTCCTGCCTCCCGCGGGCAGCCGCTTCGGCTACTTCGACCCGGCGCGGCCGCCGCTGCTCCAGCGCAACCGGCCGCTGCGCTTCACCGCGCTCAAGCTCGCGGAGGGGCTCCAGGCGCTGCCCGACCCCGTGGACGGAGCAGGGGCGCCGTGGGAGCGGCTGGGGCTGACACCGGAGGAGTGGACCCAGGCGAGGACCATGCTCTCCTCCGTGCCCGCCATGAGCCTGTACCGGCGTCTGGGATTGGAGCACATGGCCCATCTCCGGGTGCTCGTGTGCGAGGGCGACATGCTGCTGGGCTGGGTGGGGGCCTTCCGGTCCGAGCCCTTCACGGAGCGGGAGCAGCACCTGCTGCACGCGCTGACGCCGGCCATCCAGCGGCGGATGGCGCTGGACCGGCGGCTGCGGGAAGCGGGCCTGCTGGGCCCGGCGCTGGGAGCGGCGCTGGAGGTGCTGGGGCGGCCCGCGTGGGTCGTCACGTTCAGCGGCCGGGTGATGCACACCAACAAGGCAGGGCAGGCGCGGCTGGCGCAGGACGCGCAGGGGGTGACGGCGCAGGTGCGCGATTGCATCCGGAGCCCACCGGGCACGGGGCCCCTGTTCTCCTCCGGTCCGCTGCGCACGGCGGGGCTGCCGGACCACTACCTGGTGTTGGACCCCGGCCCGCCCCTGGACCCGGGCTCGCGCCTGCCGGTGCTGACGCAGCGCTGGGGGCTCACCGCGCGTGAGGCGCAGGTGCTGGAGCACGTGGTGCAGGGGGAGACGAACAAGGCCATCGCCCTGCACCTGGGCTGCGCCGAGCGCACGGTGGAGGTGCACGTCACGCACCTCCTGAACAAGGCCCAGGTGGAGAGCCGCTCCGCGCTCATCTCGCGCTTCTTCCAGTCCTGAAGCGACGCCCCGGCCCGGAACCCATGGGCGCCGTGCGGGGCGTGACTAGGATGGGGGGATGAACGACGCGCTCTTCGAGAAGGCGGTGGCTCGCGCTGACGCGGCCGTGGCGAAGGGGCCGCACGCCACGCCCGCGGAGGGCCGCCACCGCACGCGGCACGTGGTGATGGGGGACCCGCAGGCGGACTTCGACCGGGTGCTGTCCATCCTCGCGCTGCACGGGCTGCTGGGCGGGGATGGAGGATTGCGCCCGGACGTGTGCCTGGTGTCCGTGGGCGACCACTTCGACTGGGGCCCGGCCTCCGAGCGCGAGCGCGTGGCCCGGAGCGGCTTGCGGCTGGTGGCGTGGCTTGCGTCCCATCCGGCGGACCAGGCGGTGCTGCTGCTGGGCAACCACGACCTGGGGCGCGTGGGGGAGCTGGCGGACTTCACGGAGGCGACCTTCCGCGCAGCGCAGGAAGAGGCGGACCGGCTCTACGCGGGGGACGACACCGACGCGGCGGCCGAACGGGACTTCATCGCGCGCTGGCCCGCGCTGCCGAGCGTGGAGCTGGCGGCGCGCGACTTCAGCGCGTGGCGCGAGGAGCAGCGCGTGTGGGTGGAGCACCTGCTGCGGGCGCGGCGGTTCCGCGTGGCGCACGCGGCGGGGGACTCGCTGCTGGTGCTGCATGCGGGCGTCACCCGCGAGGATTTGGACGTGGTGGGGCTCGAGTCCGGGCGCTGGTCGGAGGCGGGCGCGGTGGCGGACGCGCTCAACGGCGTGATGGACCGGGCGGTGGATGCGTGGACGGGCGGGCCGCTCGTGCTGCCGGGGCTGCACCATCCGGGCAACGCGGCGTCGGGCGAGGGGCTGGGCATCTTCTACCAGCGGCCCAGCCTCCAGGCGGAGGACGCGGAGCGCGTGCGCGAGACGCCCCGGCGGCGGTTCGACCCCCGGCGACTGCCCCTGGGACTGACGCAGGTGGTGGGCCACACGCGCGACAAGCGGGTGCGGGAGCTGGTGTCCCCGGGCCCGGTGCGCGACGGCGTGCTGCGCCACCTGGTGACGGACGGGACGCGCGTGGACTACGCGCACGGACCGCCCCCCAGGACGGGGGCGGGTGAGGCGGTGATGGTCTTCACCGACGGGGCCATGCGCGAGGGCCGGGCCGAGGACTTCCAGCTGTTCGACCTGGACGCCCAGCGCGCGGTGCCGCTCGACGGGCGCTGAAGGTGCGCGGGCGCTACGGTGCCGAGGCCGCGGCCTTGAGGGCGGCGAGCCGCTTCTCCAGGGCATCCACCCTGCTCGCCGACACCTGGGACGCGGGCAGCGTCTTCGCGAACGCAATCGCCTCCTCCAGCGTCTTCCTCACCCCGGCGTCGTCCTTGCGCGCCACGTAGATGTCCGCGCGGACGCCGAGGACGGACAGCCGCCGGGCGCCCTGCACGCGCGCCAGGGCCCGGTCGTTCGCGGCGAGCGCATCGTCCAGCCGTCCCGTCAGGCTGTAGAGCATCGCGAGCCGCGCGGGCGGGTTGTAGTCCTGGGGCAGGTCGCGCTCGCTCTGCTCCAGCGCGGGGATGGCGCGCTCGGGCTGCTTGAGCGTCATCGCCGCGAGCATGCGGTGCGAGTCGAACACGGTGCGCGCCTCCGGGTTGGGCGCCTTCGCGGCCTCGCCCTCCAGGAAGGTGATCCACTCGCTGGCCACGCCCTGCGCGCCGGCGGTGTCATTGGCCTTGGTGCGCGCCTGCACGAGCACCTCGTAGAGGCCGGAGCGGTCATCCGCCTCCATCGCGATGGCGGGCGGAGCGAGCACCTCGCGCGCCTTCGCCTCCAGCGCGTGGCGCAGGTCCGCGGCCTCGGGCGTGCCCTCGGGGATGGCCAGCGCGCAGGTGAGGCCGTTGAGGACACCGTTGGCCAGGTGGAGCGAGCGCGGCACCTTGGGCAGCTCCGCCACCGCCTTCTGCGCGCACGGCACGTGCTGCTTCGCGCCGTACTGAGCCATCAGCAGGGACTCCAGCGCGCGGCCCCGGCGGGACCAGTCGGCGGGGGCCTCGGCGAGCGCGAGCGACAGGGCCTCGGCGGCCTCCGCCGGCTTGCGCTCACCGTAGAGGGCATCGCCCCGGGCGAGCAGCGCGTCCGCGCCGGTGGCGCCGCCCTTGTAGGCAAGCTCGCCGTCCTCGAAGAGGCGCTCCAGTTGGGGCACCGTGGCGCTGCCGGCGAAGCGCAGCAGGGCCTTCTCCTGGCGCGGGTCGATGATGAAGAAGGTGGGCCAGAACTCCACCGGGTACTTCTCCTGGAACGGCGCGTTCCCGGTCAGGTCGGTGTTGAGCTCCAGCCACACGAAGCGATCCGCGTGCTTCGCCAGGGCCTTGTCCGTGAAGACATAGGCGCGCATGGAGCGGCAGGTGTGGCACCAGGGCGCCCACGTGTCGACGAACAGGGGCACGCCCTTCGCCTTCGCCTCGGCGAGCGCGCGGGCGTAGTCGTCCGCGATGAAGGGCAGCGGGCCTTCCGCATGCGTGTCGGCCGCGGGCGCGTTGGCGTGCGTGGCGGTGCAGGCGATGGATCCCGAGAGGAGCAGGCAGACGAGGAGGGAGCGCATGCGGCGCACCCTAGCGCGCCCCCGCGGGGGGTGTCCCCTTTGGACACTGCATGCACACATTCCTGGGCACCGCCGGGTGCGCGTGCTGTCTTCTGCGCGGCCCATGCCCATGAAGCACTCCCAAGCCCTGCGCACCGCCCTCGCGTCCGCCCTGGATGCCCTGCCTGCCTCCGAGCGCTTCCCCGAGGGAAGCGACGCCGACGTGGCCCGCCGTCTGGCCGAACGCCTGCGCCGCGACCTGCTGCCCCGGCTGGGCTCCGGCCCGGACGACATGCCGCTCTTGCTGGTGGCCATCGCCGGGCCCAACAACGTCGGGAAGTCCACGCTCTTCAACGCGCTGGCGAAGGCGTCCCTGTCCCCGGCGCGTCCCGAAGGGGGCCTGACGAAGCAGTGTCTGGCCGCGGCGCACCCGGAGACGTGGACCGGCGAATTGAAGGACGTGCTGACCCAGCGCTACGACATCGTGCCGGTGGTGGAGGGCACGGTGGCGCCGGTGGATGCGCCCGGGCCCGCGGGCCGGCTGTACCTCGTGCTGGCGGACGCGGTGCCGCGAGGCCTGCTGGTGATGGACACGCCGGACTTCGACAGCGTGTACCGCGACAACCGCGAGCGGGCCGAAGCGCTGCTCGTCACGGTGGACGTGCTGGTGTTCGTGGTGAGCCGGCAGACGTACCAGAACGCGGCGCTGGTGGACTTCCTGCGCGCGGCGGTGGGCCACGGGCGGCCGTACCTGCTCGTCTACAACGAGGCCACGCGCGAGGACGTGGCCCGGGGACACCTGGACAAGTTGGCCCAGGACGTGGGCCACCCGCCCATCGCGCGCTATCTCGCGCCGCACCAGCCGGACGTGGAGGCGGGGCTCAAGCCGCTCGCCACGGAGGCGCTGGATGGACGGCCCCCGCTGGCCGCGCTGCTGGGGCAGGCCGAGCATGCGCGGGAGCTGAAGGCGCGGGCGCTGGAGGCGTCGCTGTCGGATGCGCGCTCGGAGCTGGCCTCGGTGGCGCGGGCCGCCACGCGCGCGGCGCGGGAGCCGGAGCGACTGCGGCAGCGGCTGCGGAACGACCTGCTGGGCATTGGCGCGCAGGCCGCCTTGAAGGCCGTGCCCGCGGACGTGCTCGTGGATGCGTTCCGGGATGAGTTGGATGCGCGCAGCACCTTCCACCGGCTGGTGCGGCTGCCGTTCCGGGGGTTGGCCACGGCGCTCACGTTCGTGAGCCGCAAGGTGCGCGAGTCCTTCACCGGGCCCCGCCCGCACGAGGCGCTGCCCACGCAGGCGGTGGACGACTCGCTGAAGGACGGACTGCGGCGGCTGGTGGATGTGTTCGCGCCGGAGGTGGCCGCGTGGCGCGGGGACGCGGAGACGAAGCAGAAGCTGCTGGAGGCCTTCGGGCCCGCGATGCTCGGCCGCTTGGATGCGCCGCTGGAGTTGGGCGCGCTGCATGCTCACGCGGCGGACCGGGTGACCTTGTATGACTTCTGTCGCGAGCTGGTGGGCCGCGAGCTGCAGGGCGGCATGCGCGAGGAGATGCTCCAGACGCTGACCACGCTGGTGTACTCGGTGCCGTCCGGGGCGGCGGCGGTGGTGACGGTGGCCACCGGCGGCCTGGGGCATGACGCGGTGGTGTGGGCGGGCACGCTCTTGTCCACGCCGCTCCTGGAGCGCTTCGTGGACCTGCTGGGGGCCCAGGTGCGCGCGACGGTGACGCGCCGGTGGGCGGACTCCCACGGGGCCACGCTGGCGCAGGCGATGGAGACGCGCTTCTTCGCGGATCTGCTGTCCCACCTTGACGCCCAGGCCGACGGCTGGCTGCGCACCGCGGCCACGCTGGAGGCGGCGCGGGCGGCGACGGAGTAGGCGGTCGCTCCCGGACAACCCCCGACCTTCCGAGCGCCGGGGTGAGTTCGTCCGTGCCACGTCGCCACCGATGCGTCATGCTCGGGGGTGCCATGACCGGTCCGGGCCCGGAGGCGGGTTCCCCTCTCATCCTGTCGTTCCGACACCTGCTGACCGAGTCCGTCGGGGTGTTCCTCGACGAGGCGGACATGACGTGTCCGCAGACGGCGGACGCACTTAGTGAACTGTTGGTGACGCTGTCGCGCTACCGCGAGGAGGGGGCGCTGCTGTTCCCCACCGCCTTCCTGGGCGACGACCTGGGCGCGATGCTGGAATTGCTGGGCGGGCACGACCCGATTCCCATCGGTTCAGGGCCGCGAAACCGCGCCACCATCCAGCGGGCCCTCAAGCAGTGCGCCCCGCTGGGCCAGGGGCGCTGGTGGGCGCTGTACCTGGTGCGCGAGCCGGAGGGGCTGACCTACGGCATCTTCCGGACGGATCCCTTCCCCCTGGCGGAGACGCCGCTGGAGCGGTTGCGGCACGCGCCGGACCGGGGGGTGGGCGTGGTG
>NZ_RAWG01000024.1 GCF_003611735.1 Corallococcus sicarius
CCCTGACACCCCGGCCCGGGAGGATCCTCATCGTGGATGACGAGCGGTCGTTCGGGGTGACCCTCCGCATGCTGCTGATGGACCTCCACGAGGTCGCCTACACCCCCCGCGCGAAGGAGGCCCTGGAGTGGATCCGCGAGGGGCGGCGCTACGACGCCATCCTCTGCGACCTGATGATGGCGGAGGTGACGGGGCGGCAGTTCCACGAGGCGCTCCGCGAGCACGCGCCCGAGCAGGCCCTGCGCATCATCTTCATGACGGGAGGCGCCTACACCCCCAGCTCCCGGGAGTTCGTGGAGCAGACGACCCTCCCCCTCATCACCAAGCCCTTCAAGCGCGAGGCGCTCGACCTGCTGCTGGTCCCCCTGCTTTCCGCGCGCATGCACTAGCGTCCGCGGCCAGGAGGCGACACATGCGCGCGTTGCAGCTTCAGAAGCTGACGGGGCCGGACGGCCTGGTGCTGGTGGACGTACCGGAGCCGGAGGCCGGGGACGGGGTGCTCATCGACGTGGTGACGGCCGGGGTGAGCTTCCCGGACCTGCTGCTCACCCACGGCCAGTACCAGATGAAGCCGGAGGTGCCCTTCGTGCCCGGGGTGGAGGTCGCGGGCCTGGTGCGCTCGGCGCCGCCGGGGAGCCGGTTCAAGGCCGGGGACCGCGTGATGGGGTTCTCCTTCACGCTGGGCGGCTTCGCGGAGGTGTGCGCGGTGGCGCCGGAGCTGACCTTCCCCATTCCGCAGGCGTGGAGCTTCGAGCAGGCCGCGGGCGTGGTGATGAACTACCACACGGCGCACTTCGCGCTGCACCGGCGGGGCCAGCTCCAGCAGGGGGAGACGGTGGTGGTGCACGGCGCGGCCGGCGGCGTGGGCACGGCGGCGGTGCAGGTGGCGAAGGGCGCGGGGGCGCGCGTGGTGGCGGTGGTGGGCGACGAGCGCAAGGCGGAGGTGGCGAAGCGCGCGGGCGCGGACGTCGTGCTCCTCTCCAAGGACTGGCAGGCCGGGGTGCGCGAGGCCACGGACGGCCGGGGCGCGGACGTGGTGTTGGACCCGGTGGGCGGGGACGTCTTCGACAAGAGCCTCAAGGTGCTCGCGCCCGAGGGCCGGCTCCTGGTGGTGGGCTTCGCCAGCGGACAGATTCCGTCGGTGGCGGTGAACCGGCTGCTCTTGCGCAACGTCTCCGTGGTGGGCGTGGCGTGGGGGGCCTTCCTCATGCAGGCGCCGGAGCTGACGGCCACCATCGCGAAGGACCTGGACGCGCTCGCGGCGCGCGGCGTCGTCCACCCCGTGGTGGGCAGCGTCTTCCCCCTGGAGGAAGGCGCGAAGGCGCTGCGCGAGCTGGAGTCGCGCACGGCCGTGGGGAAGGTCGTCCTGCGGGTGAAGGCCGGCTGAAGCCGCCGCGCGGGGACTTCAGCCCAGCTTGGAAGGAGTCCCCGCCTCGCGCTCCAGCACGTCAGCGGCGCGGGCGTCGCGGGGCAGCCCGAAGCGGGCGCGCGAGTGCATGAGCAACTGACCCGCGTAGACGCTGTCCGCCAGCGCCTCCGCGTAACGGCCATGGGCCTCGCACAGGCGGGCCCGCTCATCCACCAGGCGGGCGAGGATGCGCGCCTGCTCCGGGTGGGTGAAGAGGCCGACGACGGAGCGGGCATCGAAGCGCGCGAGCGTGTCGAACTCCATGCCCAGCGACGCCGTGCACGCGCCCCGGATGCGCTCCAGGCATCCGTCCCAGGAGGCCCGGGCGCGGATGATGTCCGGCACCGAGCGGCCAAGCTCCCGGACGGCGTTGAGCAGGAAGGCGTGACGTAGGACGGGCATCCGGAGTTCCACTACAGCCCAGCCGGCGTGAATCATCCAGGCGCTCCGTGCGGACCGGCCGTCCCGTCAGCGGGCGGGGTCCCACAGGGGGTGCGCCTCCACCCGACGGATCAAACCCCACCCACCCGCGCCCGGCGCGACGCGTGGTGGGCGCACGGTGTCACAGGAAAAAGACAGACACCGTCCCGCTCGCGAGGCGGCGCGGATCCGCTCCGCCCCAAAGATGTATCCGGGCAGGAACCCTGGGCCTCCCAAGGGGTTTTCGCGCCGGGTCCTCCGTTCGGGACGGGGGCGCGGCCGACCCAAGGGGTTGTGTCCTCGCGGCGCTATTCCACGCGACCCATGCGCGGTTCCTACGTATTGCGTCGGGGCTGGTTGTCTTTAGACTTTTCACACACGCATCCCCCCTCTGCGTGGCTCCAGGCTCGTTCTCCCTCAAGGAATGCCCCCATGGTCCTCCCGTCCGAGTTGCGTCTTCCCGCGACTGCCCAGCTCGTCTTCGGGACCACGGTGCTGAGACAACCGGAGCTGCTGCGGCAGGCAGCCCGGGTGGCGCGCCGGCTGCGCGCGGAGTGGAACGTGCAGCCGGGAGACCGCGTGGGGTTGATGGTGGTGCCCGGGCCGGAGGTCGTCCCGGCCATCCTCGGCATCTGGATGGTGGGCGCCGCCTACGTGCCGTTGGATCCGTTCCTCCCCGATGAGCGCCTGCTGCGCATCCTGCGCGACGCGGACCTGCGTGGGCTCGTCACACAGCGGATGCACCGGGTCTCCGTGGGCCTGTTGGAGACGTGGCTCGGTGCGCGACTGCCGTTCCTGGAGGCGGATGCTCCGTGCAGCGTGGAGGACGAAGACGCTGAGAGGGCGGAGGTCCCGGACGTCATCGACATGCCGCCGGAGCGCGCCGCCTACCTCATCTACACGTCCGGCAGCACGGGCGAGCCGAAGGGCGTGGTGTGCACCTTCCGGGGCCTGATCAACCTGGTGCGGGGCGTGGCGCCGCTGCTGGGGCTGGGGCCGGACACGCGGCACCTCCAGTTCGCCAGCATCAACTTCGACGCGTCCGTCTGGGAGGTGTTCCCCACGCTGTTCGCGGGGGGCACCGTCGTGCAGGGCTCGCGCGAGGACCTGCTGCCCGGCCGGCGCATGGCGGAGCACGTGCGCGCGCACCGGGTGACGCACCTGTGCCTGCCGCCGTCGGTGCTGGGACAGCTGGGGCCGCACGTGGACACGCTGCCGGACGTGGCGTGCGTGGTGATGGCGGGCGAGCGGTGCCCGGCGCCGCTCGCGGACCGGTGGCACGCGTCCGGCCGACGCGTCTTCAATGCCTACGGCCCCACGGAGGGCACCGTCTGCGCGTCCATGTACCGGGTGAAGGGTGGCGAGTCGCCGGTGCCCATCGGGCAGGCGCTGCCGGGCGTGCGCTTGCGCGTGGTGGGCCCTGACGGACGCGACGTCGCCGGGGGTGCGCCGGGCGAGGTGTGGATCGGTGGCGAGGGCGTGGCGGCGGGCTACCGCAACCAGCCCGAGCGCACGCGGGAGCGCTTCCCCCGGGATGAGGACGGCGCCGCGTGGTACCGCACCGGCGATGAGGCGGTGCGCCGCGCGGACGGGGCGCTCATGTTCCTGGGGCGGTTGGATCAACAGGTGAAGCTGCGCGGCTTCCGCATCGAGCTGGAGGCCATCGAGCAGGCGCTGTACGCGTTCCCGGGCGTCGCGCAGGCGGCGGCGAAGGTGTTCGAGCACACCGACGCGCAGGGCCAGACCACGGGACTTCTGGTGGCGTACCACAGCGCGCAAGAAGGCCATGCGGTGGCGCCCGATGCGCTGCGCGCGCACCTGGGCTCGGTGCTGCCGGACTACATGGTGCCGCACCGTTTCGTGGAACTGCCGCGCCTGCCGCTCACGCCCAACCTGGGCAAGGTGGACCGCCAGGCCCTGCTGGCGCCCGCGGACTGGACGGGCGCCTGGGCGTCCGAAGCCCCGACCGTGGCGACCGCCTCGAACGCCTCGAACGCCTCGAACGCCTCGAACGCCTCGAACGCCTCGAACGCCTCGACCGTGGCGACCGCCTCGCCCTTGGACCGGCTGTGTCGCGCCTTCGAGCGGGGCCTGCGCGCGGCGCCGGGCACCGTCACGCCGGGCACGCACTTCTTCCAGGCCGGCGGCGACTCGCTGGGCGTGGCGCACGTGCTGGCCCAGGTGGAGGAGGCCTTCGGGGTGTCGCTGCCGTCGCGCCGCGTGTACTCGCACCCGACGCCCCTGGCGCTGCTGCCCTTCTGCGAGGCGGGCACCGGCCCGGCCGACCTGGATGCCCGGAGCGTGCGCGCCACGCTGCTCACCGACGCGCGCTCGCTGCCCCTGCCCCCCGTGACGGCGCCGGGGCTCCCCGCGCCGCTGCCGCGTACGCTGTTGCTCACGGGGGCCACGGGCTTCCTCGGCATCCACCTGCTGGCCGCGCTGGCACCGCGCGTGGAGCGCATCCACTGCCTGGTGCGAGCGCGCGACGCGGCGGAGGCGGGCGCGCGGATCCGCGCCACCGCGCGCAGGTACGGCGTGAACCTGACCTGGGGTGACGGGCGCATCCAGGCGGTGGCGGGCGACATCACCCGGACGCGGCTGGGCCTGGAGCCCTCCGTGCATGACGCGCTCGCGCTCCAGTGCGACGCGGTGGTGCACGCCGCCGCGAGCATCAGCTACATCCTGCCGTACGCGGACGCGGGCCGCCCCAACGTCACCGGCACGCAGCAGGTGCTGGCCTTCTGCGCGCACGCCCGCGTGAAGCCCCTGCACCACGTGTCCTCGCTCAGCGTCCACGGCGCGGTGGGCACGCTCCTGGGCGTGGAGGAGGTGGGCGAGGCCTTCTCCCTGGAGCGCTCGCTGGACCTGATGGCGTACGAGAACGGCTACACGCGGGCCAAGTGGGTCGCGGAGCGCATCGCCACCGACGCTCGCGCCAGCGGCCTGCCCGTGAGCGTCTACCGGCCGGGCTTCATCCAGGGCGACAGCCGCACCGGCATCGGCAACGAGGACGACATGCTGTGCCGGCTGCTGGTGGGCAACGCGCAGCTGGGCCTGTCGCCGGATCTCCCGGACAAGTACTGGCTGCCGGTGCCGGTGGACTACGTAGCGAACGCCACCGCGCACCTGGTGCTCACGCAGCCCGCCGGTGGCACCTACAACCTCAGCCCGGAGCGCGAACAGGAGCCCGGGCACAACGCCCTGTTCGACATGCTGGGCACGCACGGGCACCCGGTGCGGCGCGTGGCGCCCGCGGTGTGGCTCCGGGAGCTTTCGCGGGTGGGGCCGGACAACGCCCTCTTCCCGCTGGTCGCCTTCCTGCGGGAGAAGGTCTACCACGGCACGCGCACGGTGCTGGAGCTGCACCACCGCACGCCGCGCGTCCGGACCGACCACACCCGCGCCGCGCTGGCCGGCACCGACATCCATTGTCCGGACATCGATGCGGCCCTCGTCGGCCGTTACGTGCGGTTCCTGTTCGCACGCCACCGCGACGCGGCACGGGCCGCGTAGCGGTGGGGCGGGCCGTCAGCTCGAACGGGGCGGCAGCACGGTCCGGCCCGGCCCATCGGTGAAGCGGTAGTGGGCCACCACGGGCTGGTGGTCCGAGGACTCCGTGGAACGGTCCACCTCGAAGAGGACGGGCGCCAGGGTGCGCGTCGCGTAGAAGTTGTCGAAGCGCTTGCCCGTGGCGTGCACCACGCCGTGGCTGTCCGGCAGCGAGGTGAGCGTGGCGCAGTCCGCGACGTCCTGGAGGCGCAGCCACGCGGGGCTGCCCTTCGGCACGTGGCCCGCGGCCAGCTCCGCGCGCGCGTGCTGGGGCGTCGTCAGCGAGTGGTCCGCCAGGCGCACCCGCACCGTCGCCGCATGGCACACCGTCTCCGGCAGCTCCTCTTCCAGCACGTGCAGCTCATGGCGCAGGCGCGGATCCGCGATGTTGCCCACGCCCCGGTCCCCCACGGTGACGTGTTGGAGGTCCCCGTAGCGCAGCCGGTACTCCTCGATGGTGTCCGTGTCGTTGTCCTGCCGCGGGTGCAGGTGCGCCATCAGCCAGGAGCCGCCGCGCTTGATGGCGGTGTTGGCGTTGAAGTCCCCCATCACCACCGCGGCCGTGCCCTCGCGCTGGCGCAGCAGCGTGTTGAGCTGGCGCAGGTTGAGCGCGTTGATGCCGGGGTCTCCCAGCGCGTGGTGCAGGTTGTAGAGATAGAGGGGGTGTCCCTCCACCTCCAGCTTCATCCACAGCACGCCCCGGTCCTCCACCAGTTCCCCCGCCTGGCCCTGGCGGTGGATGGCCTCCTGGCGCTCGGCGTCGGAGAGGACGTAGGTGAAGTGCGCGGCGTCCACGATGGGGTGGCGCGTCAGGTACGCCTTGCCGTTCACCAGCCGCCCGCCGTTGTCCCCGTCGCTGCCCTGGTACACCAGGTGGAAGCCGAAGCGGGACGCGAGCATCACCGACATGGGCACGCCCGCCTCCTGCAGGCCGATGACGTCCGGCATGCGGGCCTGGGCCTCCAGCTGCGTGAAGTACTCGAGCAGCGCCTCCTGGCGCTCGCCCCCCATGAGGATGTTGTAGCTCATCACCGTGAGGCCCGGCCCCCGGTGCGCACGCGGCGCCGGGTGGTGCACGATGAAGGTGCGCCCGTCTCCCAGCCGACGCTCGCTCGTGGGCAGCGGCACGGACTTGAAGTCCGGCAGCGTGAGGGTGGGGTCACGTCTGGGCATGACGGCCCCCTGCCCGCTCGGCTTGCGACCGAGCAGGTGCCCCACCGCCGGCAGGTGCTCCAGCAGTTCGGGCATCTTCATACCGGCCTCCCCTGCCCCAGCCGCTGACGCCGGAGTGCGCTTTCGGGCGTGAGGAGAGACCGCTGTCGAGCGTCATGCCGTGGCACTGATGATTCCACCGAACCTCCATCCCAGGTGTCCTCCGCTCAAGGTCGTGGCGAAGCGGCCGGTATGCCAGCGTCCCGCGAGCGGCAAGGGGTCGGCTGGACGCCTGCCCTGCGTGCGCGGGGCCTGGGTGTTAAAGATGGGCGGGCCATGAGGGAACTCGACGACATCCTCCGCGCTCGCGAGCGCGCCTCCGGACCGGTGGTGCTGGCCACGGTGGTGGCGGTGTCCGGCTCGTCGTACCGCCGCCCCGGCGCGCGCATGTTGATGGGCGGGGATGGATGGCTCGCGGGGGGCGTGAGCGGCGGGTGCCTGGAAGGGGACCTCGTGCGCAAGGCCTTCTTCTGGACGTCGGACGGGCCGCGCGTGCTGCGCTACGACACCACCGGCGACACCGCCGAGGACGAGGGCGGCCTGACGTTCGCGCTCGGGTGCAACGGCGTGGTGGACATCCTGCTGGAGCGCTGGGAGCCGGGCGCCCCAAGCTCCCCAAGCTCTGGCGACGCGCTCACCTTCGCGGCCGACGCACGCCAGCAGTCGCTGCGCGCCGTCATCGCCACCGTGTACCGGGGGCCTGCGGAGGCCGTGGGTTCGCGGTGCATGCTGCGCGAGGACGGCGTGGAGGCGGGCAACCTCACGGGCCCCCTGCGCGAGTCGGTGCGCGCAGCGGCGACCGAGGCGCTCGTGCGCGGCGTGCCGTGGAGCGGCGCGTGCGGCGGCGCGGAGGTGCTGGTGGAGGTGGTGGAGCCTGCGCCTCCGGTGGTGGTGTTCGGCGCTGGCTTCGACGTGGCGCCCGTCGTGTCGCGTGCACAGGGACTGGGCTGGCACCTCACGGTGGTGGCGGACCGTCCGGTGGAGCTGCTGCGCCGCAGGTTTCCGCAGGCCCAGGCGTGCATCGCGTCGCGCTCCACGGAGGTGCTGCAGAAGGTGCCGTTGTCCGCGCGCAGCCTCGTGCTGGTGATGACGCACAGCCTGCCGCAGGACCGGGAGCTGCTGGCGCGACTGGTGCCGCTGCCGGTGCGCTACCTGGGCGTGCTCGGCCCCCGCGCCCGGACCGAGCGCATCCTGCGGGAGCTGCCGCAGGCCCCCACCCCCGCGCAGTTGGAGAAGCTGCATGCGCCCATGGGGTTGGACCTGGGCGCGGAGGGGGCGGACGAGATCGCCCTGTCCATCCTCGCGGAGGTGCAGACGGTGCTCGCGGGACGTGACGGCGGACGGCTGCGGGAGCGGCAGGCACCCATCCACGCGGAGGCCGCCGCGCCCGAGCGCAGGTCGGCCTGACGGCGCGCGTGCCTCAAGGGAGACGGACATGACCGTGGGCGTGGTGCTGCTCGCCGCTGGGGGCTCGTCGCGGCTGGGCCAGCCCAAACAACTCCTGCGCCATCAGGGCACGTCGTTGGTGCGGCGCGCGGCGGAGGCGGCCGTCGCCGTGGGGCCGGTGGTCGTCGTGCTCGGGGCGCGGCGCGAGGACATCGCGGCGGAGCTGCACGGGCTCACCGTGCGGTGCGTGGACAACCCGGACTGGGCGCGGGGCCAGGGCTCCTCCCTGCGCGTGGGCCTGCGCGCCCTGCCCCCGGACGTGGACGGCGCCGTGCTGATGCTCTGTGATCAGCTCCGCGTGGACGCGGCCCACCTGCGCGCGCTCGTCGCCACGTTCGAGCGCACACACGCGCCCATCATCGCCTCCGCCTACGCGGGCACCCGGGGCGTGCCCGCCCTCTTCGCCCGCGCCCTCTTCCCGGAGCTGGACGCGCTCCCGCCCACGGACGGCGCGCGGAAGCTCATCGCCCGCGACCCGTCGCGCGTGGTGGAGGTGCCGCTGCCCGGTGGCGAGGAGGACGTGGACACCGTGCAGGACCTCTCACGGCTCACCTGACGCGATGGGTGATGCCGTCCGGCCCTGCCACCACGAGGTCGGTGGTCAGGTTCAGGAACAGGCCGTGCGCCATCACCCCGGCGCGGGACTCCAACTTCGCGGCCAGCCCCGCCGCGTCGTGGAGCGGACCGAAGTCACAGTCCAGCACCAGGTTGCCTTGATCCGTCTGGAACGGTGCTCCGTCCAGCGCCAGGCGCACCGTCACGCGCGCCCCCAGTGACTCCAGGAACAACGACTGCGAACGCCAGCCGAACGGGAGCACCTCCACGGGCACCGGCCACTTCGTGCCCAGCCTGGGTGACAGCTTGGGCGCGTCCACGATGATGACCTCGCGCCGGCTGGCCTGGGCCACGACCTTTTCGCGCAGCAGCGCGCCGCCTCCGCCCTTGATGAGCGACAGGTCGGGGGCCACCTCGTCCGCGCCGTCGATGGTGAGGTCCACCACCGGGTGCACATCCAGCGTGGTGAGCGGCATGCCCAGCGACGTGGCCAGCGCTTCGGTCGCGCGCGAGGTGGGCACCCCCACCACGTCCTTCAGCGTCCCATCCGCCAGCCGCGCCGCGAGCTTCCGCACCGCGAACGCGGTCGTGCTGCCCGTGCCCAGCCCCACCACCATGCCGGACTGGATGAAGTCCACCGCGCGCTCGGCCGCCGCGCGCTTGAAGGACACGGCGCTCTCATCGGAAGGCATGGGGGACTCCGGTCAGGGGTCGCGGCTCAGTGCGGCGACCCAGGATGCCCGCCAGGATGCCCGGAGTTCGCCGGAGGCGCACCTCGCGTGTCACTGCCCCGCGGGGCAAGCGGACCGGCCAATAGTGCCTCATCCGCGTTGCGGTGCGGAGAAGGCGCCCCGGTGGCGAGCCGGTGCTCCCGCTTCCACGTCTTGCGCCGCTCCCGCTGCACCTCCGTCAGCAGCACCTGCGCCGCGGCCCCCGCGGGGACCGCGAGGATGACGCCCAAAAGCCCCGCCACGGAGCCGCCCACCAGGGCGACCAGCGAGATGAGCAGCGGGTTCATCTTGATGGCGCGCCGCTGCACCAGCGGGCTGAGCAGGTGCGATTCAATCTGCTGGTAGACCATGAACGCCGCCAGCGCGATGAGCGCGCGCCGGGAGCCCACCGACGCCAGCGTGGTGACGCTCACGAGCAGCGCGGTGATGACGCTGCCGATGTACGGGATGAGCCCCAGCACCATGGCCACCAGCCCGAGCGGCAGGAAGTACGGCACGCCCAGCGCCAGCGACATCAGCGCCGTGAAGGCGCCGCCCACGCTGACGATGAGCAGCGTGCCGACGAGGTAGTTGCCCACCGCCTCGCGCATCCGGCCCACCACCCGGCGCACGCGGGCGCGACCCCGGGGGCGCACCCAGCCCAGGATGCTCTCGTAGAGGTCCTGGCCGAACAGCAGCCCGAACACCGCCAGCGCCAGCACGGTGATGCCCGCGCCCATCAACTCCACCGTGGACGACAGCACGGTGATGAGCGGCCGGGCCAGCAGACCGGCCTCGATGTTGAACGCGTCCTGAGGGTGCGACAGCACGCCGGTGTGCTCATCCAGCTTCTTGAGCCACGGCACCTGGCTCAGCTCCGAGAAGAAGCCCGGCGCCGCGCGCACCAGGTTCTCCAGTTGCTGCACCAGCAGCGGCACCAGCGTGAAGATGAGCAGGCCGGTGACGCCCAACAGCGTCAGCGCGATGAGCGCCACGCCCAGGCCCCGGGGCAGCCCCCAGGACTGCAACCGGCGCACGACGGGCTCCGCCGCGAGCCCCAAGAGCAGCGCCACCGCGAGCAGCGTGAGCACGGGCCCCAGGCGTTGCAGCGCCGTGCCCAGCAGCACCAGCAGCACCACCTGGACGCCCACCGACCACACGGTCCGGGGCGGCACGTAGACGGGCACCCCTCTGCGCGAAGCCTTCATGACCTCAAGGTAGGGAGTGCCCCCCAAGCAGGCGATGGGGCCTCGAAAGCAGCCCTCTTCCTGTCACGTGCTGGACGTTGCCCCGCGGTCGGAGGCCGTTGAAGCAGGCAGGCAGGCCGCCTCTCCACCCTCCCAGTCCCTGAAGACACCACGGGCGTACGGGTCGATGGGCCATCCGCCCGTATGGACCTTGAGCAAGGCGACCTACCAGGAGTCGCTGCTGCCGCCGCCACCCGAGGAGCCGCCCCCGCCGCTCCAGTCCGACGAGGAGGAGCTGGAGGAGTCGCTGCTGGAAGACGAAGAAGAGGAGTCGTAGCTCGACGACGAGCTGGAACTCCAACCCGTCGAGGACGAAGAGGAGCTGGAGCCCCAGGACACCGAGACCTCCCTGGACCAGGAGCCGCCCTGGCGCGACAGCCGCCGGATCCCCTTCACCACGAGCACGAGCCCAGCGGGGCCCAGGAAGATGAAGAGGGAAGGGATGCCGGCGATCAACAACAGGTCCCCCACGGTTTCGGTTCCCTGCTGCAGGACCGCCACCCCCAGCGTGGACCCCAGGACCGTGGAGCCCAGGAGGATCACGCCCAGCGCCCACTGCTCTCGCCAGCACGCGAACCACCCGGCGAAGAACACGGCCAGCATCCCGCCATACCCGAGGACGATGGAGACCGCGCTCAACTGGGAGGACGCCGCGACCGCGACGAGCACGGCCGGAGGAAGGGCCACCAGCAGCGCCGCCGCGCCCGCGAGGCGGGGGCCCTTCAGGCCCACGGCCAGGCATCGGACCCCCAATCCCGCCGCCACGAAGGCCGCTGCGAGCATCGCGTAGAAGAGCGCGCGCACGGCCTGCGGCGGCCAGGAGTTCGCGGGCGGCGACAACGGCCCCGCCTCCGGAACCTGCTCGTGGACTCCCGCGATGATGGACAGCAGTGCGTCCGCGATGCGGCCCTTGCCCAGCAGCGGCCCCTGCGCGTGCAGCAACGTCTTGGTTTCACCGTCCGTCAGGTACGGCTCCAGGCCGTAACCCACCTCCAGGCGCGAGCGTCGGTCGCCCTTCGCGATGACGAGCAGCAGGCCGTTGTCCCGGCCCGCGTCGCCGCCCTTCCAGGCGCTGAAGACCTCGTGCGCGAAGTCCTCGATGGGCTGACCGTCCGTGGTGTCCACGAGCAGCACCGCCATCTGCACCTGGCGCTCGGCTCGCAGCTTCACCAGGGCCTGCGCCACGCTTTCCATCTCCTGCGCGCTCAACAGCCCCTGCGGATCCGTGACGGGCCGGGTGATGGAGGGAACGGAGCCCAGGACCAGCGTAGGCAGCAGCAGCAGCGACAACAGGACGGCCTTCACCATGTGGAGACCTCCGAGGACAGCGGTAGGACGTGCGGCAGGCCGGTCAGGCGCACCACCCATCCAGTGGGGAAGGACGCCGCGGAGGCGTTGTAGTCCGCGGCCCGTTCGTCATAGCGGCGCTGTTCGATGGCCACGCGGTTGTCCGCGCCGGACAGCTCCGCGTCGCGCGAAAGGCCCGGGGTGAGCGTGTCCTGGCGTGCGCGCAGGGACTCGCGGCGCTCCACCACGTTGCGCACCTGCGCCCGCTGCCGCGCGACGTCCGACAGCGTGGAGGTAAGGCCGTTGCGCACGACGAGCCCCGACACGGCCAGCAGCCCCAGGACGGCCGCGCCCACCCACGCGCTCCGGCGCAACCGCACGCGGCGCAGCCGGGCGTGTCGCTCCTGCACCTGGGCCTCGCGCGCCTGCTCCTCGCGGCGACGTGCGAGCGCCTCCAGCGCCTGGTCCACGTAGCGCGCGGGGATGTCCAGCTCCTCGCCAATCTTGCGCACGTCGTCCGGGGTGAGCGTGTCCGGCGCGGCGTCCTTCTGCATCAGCCGCGTGGCGGTGGCGATGAGCTCGTTGACGTCGTCGTAGGCCACGTCCGTGCCGCTGCGCATCTGCTCCGGTCGCAACCGTCCCCCACTGCCCATGGACGCGACGATATGCGATTCCCCTCACACAGGGTACGGGAGGCCCGGTTGCACTTGGCGCACGTCCACCGACCTGGGCAGACTGCCGCGCCCATGGACAAGCCCCAGACGATGCGGTCGTTCGTGAAGCTGCTGGTGACGGATGCTCCGGCCTCCGTATGCTTCTATGAAGGCCTCGGCTTCGAACGCATCGCGTCGGTGCCCCCCATCGTCCGCCTCCAGTGGGGCGGCGAGTCGGACGTGTACCTCATCAGCCCGCCCGCGGGCCTGAAGCTGGAGGGCCGCAAGGGCCTGGGCGTGCTCGTGGGCTTCCATGCGGGCGAGGCCGGCGTGGACGCGGTGGCCCAGAAGGCGCTCGCGCTGGGCGCCCCGGTGGAGGGGCCCACGGTGCAACCCTGGTACACGCGGGAGATCATCGTCACCGACCCGGACGGCTACCGGCTCAACTTCATCGAGCCGGGCTGAGCCGGGCTGGGCGCCGGGTCCGCGCCGCCCCTTTCGTCCCGCGCCCTGCCCGCTTAAGGCCCGCGGAACGAACGATGGAAACGCCGCCGCTTCCCGGACGCCGGGCCGCAGCCCCTCCCCTTGATTGCCCCGGCGGCTTGCGCCAGCCTGTCGCGGCCTCCGTGAGCACTCCCCGCTACTTCGTTCCCCATGCCGCCAGCCCGGCGGAGCCCGTGCCGTGCGATGCCGCGGAGGTCGTCCACGTGGTGGACGCGTTCCGCCTGGAGCCCGCGTACCTGGGCGAGTCCGAGTGGTTCGTCTGCACCGACGTCGTGGGTCAGCTCCAACTCATCCCAGGCAGCGACCGCGCGAGGCTGCCCGCGTCCGTGCAGGCGCAGCTCGCGCACCACGAGGTCGCCGCCGGACGTCCCCCGCGCCGGCTGGCCGCGACGGAGCTGTTCTTCTTCTCCGCGGAGATGGTGGAGCACCCCGCCGACGCCGAGGGCTTCAACGACCCCGTCTACCTCTACGGCACGCTGACGGGCCCGTGGCCGGGCAACGCGGTGATGCGCGTGCCCGGACAGCTCACCGTGAGCCGCGGCGACGTGCTCGCGGGCTTCACCCATGGCGCCCAGGATGCGTTCCGCTACGTGAAGGACGCGGAGAGCCGTGATGCCCCCAGCGCCTACCATGCGCTGTTGCCGGGCGACCGCGCGGAGCACCTGGCCCAGGGCCGGGGCCTCGTCCTCACCTACCCCGCCGTCCCCGCCGAGCTGCAGGCGAACAACGTCTCCAACGGCGCCCAGGTCGCGAACGTGCTGCACGCGGTGCTCGTCCAGTTGCAGGAGGACGCGCGCGCGCACAACGGGCCCCAGGCCATCGCGGAGCTGGACCTGCCCGTCGCCAGCCGCGCCATGGCCATCGCGGAGCTGGAGGTGAAGGGCTTCGAGGTGAAGGGCGACATCGCCATCCCGCGCCCCACGAAGGGCGGGCTGGTGGGGAAGCTCGCGGGCTGGTTGCAGAGCGAAGAGGTGCGCGTGCCGCGCGAGGCGCCGCTGCCCGAGTTCCTGGAGCTGTCGCGCAGCATCCTCGCGCTGCTGCCGGGCTGGCCCACCGAGACGGAGCGCACGCTGCGCGCCCACGTGCTCGCGGGCAAGCTGTCACCGGGCACGCCCGTGCACCGCGTGTCGCCGCCTCGCGCGCCCCAGCCGCCCGCCGCCCTTCCGCCGCGCCTGCCCACGCCGCCCGCGCGCTCCAGCGACTGGATGAACGACTTCCTGGACGCCCACGCCCGCCCGGGCGCAGCGAAGCCGCGCATCACGCAGATGAAGCCGCAGGCCGCGCCGCGTCCGGCCCCGGTACCGGCGAAGCCGCCGTCGTCGAAGGCCGCATGGCAGTCGGACTTCGCGGCCAACCCGCCCGCCCGTCCGGCCCCCAAGCAGCAGGAGAAGAAGGCGCCCGTCACGCCCGGCAAGAAGCCGGACTGGATGAACGACTTCGAAGATTGACCGCCCGTTGCGACGCTCGCACTCGGAGCGCTAGCGTTTTCACCCTCCAGAAAGGCAGACCATGGGACACGAGAAGCCGATCGAGCCGTTTTCGGACCTGCACCGCGAAGGCGACCGCGTGCGCGCGGTGCTGCTGCACGACCCCACGGTGGAGGGCCTGGACATGGCCATCTACATGGACGCGTCCGGCAGCATGAAGGAGGAGTACAAGTACGAGCAGCCCCAGCGCACCTTCCTGGAGTGGATCCGCGGCGCGCCGCTGAAGGACCCGGCGAACCAGGTGGAGCCGCAGGTGCGGTGGATGCTGGAGTACCTGGCCACCAAGGACCGCAACGGCCTCCTGCGCGTGGCGTACTGGGCCAGCGGCACCAACGGCCGTCAGGTGGAGGTCGTCGGTGAGCTGAAGGGCACCGACGTGAAGCAGTACAAGTTCCCTGGCGCCAAGCAGCTGGGCGGCTTCACGTACCTGGAGCCCGCGCTGCGCGACTACGTGTCGTACCTGGAGCAGCAGGTGAAGGTGGGGGCGAAGCGCGGCTGCGCCATCATCGTCACCGACGGCCGGCTCCACGACGCGGAGGCGGTGGAGAAGTTCTCCGCCGAGGTCGCGAAGAAGGTCGCCACCGGCAAGCTGCCGCGCATCAACTTCGTGCTGGTGGGCGTGGGCGACGACATCGACGAGGAGCAGCTGGAGCACATCGCGCACGAGGAGTACCCGGGCGTCGGGCACCTGTGGTGCCACCGCATCGCCAAGGAGATCACCCAGGTCGCGGAGCTGGTCGCCGTGCTGGTGGACGAGACGATGACCGTCGCCGCCGGCGGCACCATCTACGACGACAAGGGCACGGTGCTGAAGACGTACGAGGGCCGCCTCCCTGCCGTGCTGGAGTTCGACGTCCCCGAGGGCGCGAAGAGCTTCACGCTGGAGGTGTCCGGCCAGCGCTACACCCAGCCGCTGCCCGACGAAGAGCACCACGAAGAAGAAGAGGACCACCACTGATGGCCGGCCACGAAGTCATCAACCGCCCCTTCTCCGACGTGCACCGGATGGGGAACAAGGTCGTCGCCACGCTCCTGCACGACCCCACGGTGGAGGGCCTGGACGTGGCCCTCTACATGGACGGCTCCGCCAGCATGGAGAACGCGTACGGGCCGCGCGGCATCCTGGCGAAGCTCGCCCCGGTGAAGAACCAGGTCGAGCCGCAGATGCAGTGGATGCTGGAGTACCTGGCCAACAAGGACCGGGACGGCAAGGTGCGCGTCACCTACTGGGCCGCGGGCGACGGCACCCAGCTGGAGATGGTGGGCGACCTCACCGGCCCCCAGGCCAAGGGCTACCGCTTCCCCGGTCCGCGCTCCTACGGCAAGGCCACCGTGATGCTGCCCGTGCTCCGCGACTTCGTGGCGCACATCAAGCAGCAGGTGAGCGAAGGCGCCAAGCGCGGGCTCGCGGTCATCATCACGGACTCGCAGATCAACGACGCCCATGACGTGACGGCCTACGCCACCCAGGTGGCCAAGGAGATCGCCTCCGGCCGGCTGCCCCGCATCAACTTCGTGTTCATGGGCGTGGGCGAGCAGGTGGACGAGGAGCAGATGGAGGAGATCTCCCACACCACCTATCCGGGCGTGGGCCACCTCTGGTGCCACCGCATCGCGGACCGCATGGAGGAGATGGCGGAGCTCGTCGCCGTGCTGGTGGACGAGACGATGACCGTCGCGGCCGGCGGCACCGTCTACGACGAGCAGGGCAAGGTGCTGAAGACGTACGAGGGCCGGCTCCCCGCGGTGCTGGAGTTCGAGGTGCCGCCCACGTGCAAGAGCTTCACCCTGGAGGTCGCCGGTCAGCGCTTCGACCAGCCCGTCCCCGAGGAGCATGGGGACGAGGACCATGAGGACGAGGACGAAGACCACAAGGCCGAGGCCCCGCCTCCAGCCGCAGCAGCGCCCTCGCATTCACGCCGCGGACACCGCCACTAGGGCGTCAGGACACAAGCCATGTCGGAGCAGAAGAAGAGCGGGTCGCGGTTTGGCACGTTGAACCTCAAGGGCCTCAAGGAGACGCAAGGCAGCGGCAACGCCGTGCAGCTCCACGTCCACGGTCCGGGGTGCAACCACGACCACGCGGGCCATGATCATGCCGGCCATGATCATGCCGGCCACAACCATGCCGGTCATGACCACGGGCACGCGCACGCACATGGCGACGCCCACGTGCACGGCCCCTCCTGCTCCCATGGCCACGATCATGATCACCACGGGCATGACCACCACGGCCATGCCCACTCCCAGCGCGTCATCCGTCCGCCGGCCCACCGTCCGGCGGAAGGGGGCGGCTCGGCGCTCCAGTTGGACCTGGAGGGCACGCTGCCGGGAGAGACGGACGAACAGGGCCGCTTCGCGCGACTGGAGGCGGCGCTGGAGTCCCAGCGGGGCATCACCGACGTGCACCTGCGCCGCGACGCGGGCCACGCGGAGGTGTGCATCCACTACCAGCCGTCGCTGGTGAGCGCCTCGCAGCTCGTGACGCTCGCGCAGCAGATGGGCGGACAGGTGGCGTCGCGCTACCTGCACCACACCTGGTTCGTGCGCGGGATGGACTCCGCGAACGCGGCCGAGGTCATCGAGCACGCGGTGACCCGGATGCCGGGCGTGCTCACCGCCAGCGTCGCGTACGCGAGCGAGCGCCTGGTCATCGAGTACGACAAGGAGGAGCTGAAGCTGCCGGAGGTGGAGGCCCGGGTGAAGAAGCTCGGGTATGGGCTGGAGGTGCCCATGGCGGGCCATGCCTGCTCGCACCACGCGCACGGCGGAGGACTGGCCCCGCTGCTGGAGCTGCCCCTGGTGGTCGCCGCGGGCGTGCTGCTGGTGGCGGGCTTCGTGGTGGACCACTTCGCGCTGGCCCCGCCGCTGGTCGCCACGGTGCTCTGGGCCCTGTCGATGGCGAGCGGTGGCTTCTTCGCCATCAAGGGCTCGGTGCAGTCCATCGCGCAGCTGCGCATCGACATCGAGACGATGATGGTCGTGGCGGCGGTGGGCGCGGCCGTGCTCGGCGCCTGGTTCGAGGGCGCGTTCCTGCTCTTCCTCTTCAGCGCGGGCCACGCGCTGGAGCACCGGGCCATGGAGAAGGCGCGCCGCTCCATTGAAGCGCTGGGCCAGCTGCGTCCGGAGGTGGCGCGCGTGCGCCGGGGCTCGGAGGTGGTGGAGGTGCCGGTGGCGGACGTGGCGCGCGGCGAGCTCATCGTCGTGCGTCCCGGCGACCGCGTGCCCCTGGACGGCATCATCCGCGAGGGCAAGAGTTCGCTGGACCAGGCGGCCATCACCGGGGAGTCCATGCCGGTGGCGCGCAAGCCCGGCGACGAGGTGTTCTCCGGCACCATCAACTGCGAGGCGGCGCTGGAGGTGGAGGTGACGCGCCTGTCGTCGGAGTCGGTGCTGGCGCGCGTGGTGGACATGGTGGCGCAGGCGGAGGCGCAGAAGGGCAAGCGGCAGCGCTTCGCCCAGCGCCTGGAGCGCACCGTGGCGCCGCTGGTGATGGTGGCGGCGGTGGTGTTCCCCGTGGTGCTGGTGCTGACGGGCACGGACGTGAAGGAAGCGGTGCTGCGCGCGGTGGGGCTGCTCGTGGCCGCGTCGCCGTGCGCGCTCGCCATCTCCACGCCGTCCGCGGTGCTCTCCGCCGTGGCGGCCGCGGCGCGCGGCGGCGTCCTCATCAAGGGTGGCATCTACCTGGAGCTGCTCAGCGGCATCCGCGCCATCGCCTTCGACAAGACGGGCACGCTCACCGTGGGGCGGCCCCGGCTGCTCACCACCTGGGCCGCGCCGGGCGTGACGCGCGAGGAGTTGCTCGGCACCGCCGCGAGCGTGGAGGCACTGTCCGCGCACCCGCTGGCCAAGGCGGTGGTGGACGGCGCCGCCGAGGCGCGCGTCACCGTGCCGGTGGGCCGCGACCTGGAGGCCATCCACGGCCAGGGCATCCGCGCGAAGGTGGGCGACGACGCGGTGGACGTGGGCAGCCTGGCGCTCTTCGCGGGCGAGACGGTCCCCCCGGACGTCTCCGCGGAGGTGACGCGGCTGGAGGAGGCGGGCCAGACGACGATGGTGGTGCGCCGCGCGGGCCGCTACCTGGGCGTGCTGGGCGTGGCGGACACGCTGCGGGGCGGCGCACGTCAGGTGGTGCAGGACCTCAAGGCGGGCGGCATCGAGCGCACGGTGATGCTGTCGGGTGACAACGCGCGCGTGGCCCAGTCCATCGCCACGCAGGTGGGCCTGGACGAGGCGAAGGCTCCGCTGATGCCCGCGGACAAGGTCACCGCCGTGAAGGAGATGGGCCGCACCCACGCGGTGGCCATGGTGGGCGACGGCGTCAACGACGCGCCCGCGCTGGCCGCCGCCGCAGTGGGCGTGGCCATGGGCGGCGCCGGCTCCGACGCGGCGCTGGAGACGGCGGACGTGGTGCTGATGAGCGACGACCTGGCGAAGCTGCCCTTCGCGCTGGAGCTGTCGCGCAAGGCCACGGCCGTGATGAAGCAGAACCTGGTCATCGCGCTGGGCGTCAGCGCCGTGCTCGTCGTCGCCGCCGTGCTGGGCCTGACGAAGATCAGCCAGGCCGTCGTGCTGCATGAAGGCAGCACGCTGGTCGTCGTGTTCAACGGCCTGCGCCTGCTCGCCTACCGGCCGAAGACGCAGGCCCCGCCGCCCCAGCCGGCCACGGGGCCGCAGCCCGCCGCCGGTTAGTGTCCTGACGCCCTAGCCAGCCCGCGTCATGCTTGGGATGGCAACTTCCCAAGCGGCCGGGCTGACCTGAAATGGATGTACGCAGCGCGTCGCGACGGTGTGGAGACAGGTGCCGCGCGTTGGACATGGCATGGTGGTGCAGCCATGTCCGTCAGCGTCTTCGACCTCTTCAAGATTGGTATCGGTCCCTCCAGTTCCCACACCGTGGGGCCCATGCGCGCCGCGCGCATGTTCGTGGTGGGGCTCGCGGATGCGGGCCTCCTGGAGCGCGTGACGCGGCTGAAGGTGGAGCTGTTCGGCTCCCTGGGCGCGACGGGCAAGGGCCACGGCAGCGACAAGGCGGTGCTCCTGGGCCTGCGCGGTGAGACGCCCGAGGACGTGAACGTGGAGCAGGCGGCGTCGCTCGTCTCGCACTGGCGCGTGGAGGGGCGCGTGTCGCTGCTCCAGCGGCTGGTCATCCCCTTCCGCGACGGCGAGCACCTGGTGATGCACAAGCGCAAGGTGCTGCCCTACCACCCCAACGGCATGCGCTTCACCGCGTTCAACGAGGGCGGGGAGACGCTGGCGTCGCGCCTGTACTACTCCGTGGGCGGCGGCTTCGTGGTGGACGAGCAGGCGGCGGCGGGACAGGACCCGCTGCGCGAGGAGCCGCTCCGGCTGCCCCTGCCCTTCAAGTCCGCGGAGGAGCTGCTCGCGCACTGCGAGCGCGAGCGGCAGCCCATCAGCACGGTGATGCTGCGCAACGAGCTGGTGTCGCACAGCGAGGAGGACATCCGCGCGCGGCTGTTGCGCATCTGGGACGTGATGCAGGCGTGCGTGGTGCGCGGGTGCACGACGGGCGGCATCCTCCCCGGCGGCCTCAAGGTGGAGCGCCGCGCGGCGGCGATGTACCAGCGGCTCATGAGCCGGCCGGAAGCGGGGCTCACCAATCCGCTGACGGTGCTGGACTGGGTGAACCTGTACGCGCTCGCGGTGAACGAGGAGAACGCGGCGGGCGGGCGCGTCGTCACCGCGCCCACCAATGGCGCGGCGGGCATCATCCCCGCGGTGCTGCACTACTACTGGCGCTTCGTGCCGGGGGCGAACGCGGACGGCGTGGTGCGCTTCCTGCTCACGGCGGGCGCCATTGGCGCGCTCTACAAGGAGAACGCCTCCATCAGCGGCGCGGAGGTGGGCTGCCAGGGCGAGGTGGGCAGCGCGTGCTCCATGGCCGCGGGCGCGCTCACGGAGGTGCTGGGCGGCACGCCGCTCCAGGTGGAGAACGCGGCGGAGATCGCCATGGAGCACAACCTGGGCCTCACCTGCGACCCCATTGGCGGGCTGGTGCAGGTGCCGTGCATCGAGCGCAACGCGATGGCGTCCGTGAAGGCCATCAACGCCATGCGCATGGCGATGTCCGGCGACGGGCGGCACTTCGTCAGCCTGGACAAGGTCATCAAGACGATGCGCGACACCGGCCGCGACATGAAGGACAAGTACAAGGAGACCTCGCGCGGAGGCCTCGCGGTGAACGTCCTGGAGGTCGCGAACCTCAGCGTCGGCCTGCCGGAGTGCTGAGGCTCACGAAACCTTCGAGGTCTTGAGGCCTACCCCGGGGCCTACCGACGACGCTTGCCGCGCACCGCTGACACCGGGACGACCTTCGCCGCGGGCGCGGGCCGGGCCTGGAGCCAGGCCTCCACCGCCTTCGCCTGCTCCGCGCGGCCCGCGGACGTGAAGCGCGCCTGCGCCTGCGCCGCCGCGTCGCGCGCCTCCTGCTCCTCGCCTTCCTGCCACAGCGCCTGGGCGAGCGCGAAGCCGGACTCGCCCAGCGAGTCCTCCTGCGCGTCCTTGAACGTCAGCGCCTGCTTCAGCGGCGCCACCGCGTCGTGCGTGCGGCCCATGCCCAAGAGCGCCTGCCCCACGCCGTCCAGCGAGTACTGGAGCAGTTCGTCCTCCGGCCCCAGCTTCGCCTGCTTCACGGCGAGCGCCTCCTCGTAGTCCTTGAGCGCCTCCGGGTAGCGCTTGAGCGCGAGCAGGCTCATGCCCTCCTCGTCCAGCGCCTCCGCCAGCTTCACGTGCGCGGGCCCCAGCAGCGTGCGGTGGATGGAGACGGACACCCTCGCGTGCTCCAGCGCGCCGGCGAAGTCCTTCTGCTCGCGCAGCGCCATGGACAGCGCCTGGTGCCGCCGCGCGGTGTCCAGGTGCACGGGCCCCAGCGCTCCTTCCGTCTGCTGGAGCGCGTCCTTCAGCACCTTCACGGCCTCCGCGGACGCGCCCGTCTCCAGCAGCGTGCGCCCCAGCGTGAACGTCACGCGCGCCCGCTTGGGGTGCCCTTCCGGCAGCGCCTTCGCGAGCAAACCGGACGCCTTCTCCAGCAGGGCGCGCGCCTCGTCGGGGTGGTCCTGCATCAGCGCCAGGTTCGCCTGGTTCACCTTCAGGTCGCTCTCCAGCACCGGGTCCCCGCCCAGGCGCTGGAGCGTCGCGTTGCCCAGCCGGCCCCAGCGCTGGGCCAGCTCGTACTTCTCCCGCTCGCCGTCCACGTAGAGGAGCTTGTTCATCACGGACACGGCCAGCCGGTCCGCGCGGCCGGCCTCCGCGTCATAGACGGCCTGCTCCAGCACCGCGCCGCCCGCGACCTTGTCGCCCAGCGCCGCCTGCGCCCAGCCGAGGTGGAAGCGCAGCTCCGCCACCAGCGGCAGGTAGCCCGTCGCCACCACGCGCGCCTCCGCCTGCTTCGCCAGCTCCAGGGCCTTGGGTAGGCGGCTCGTGTCGATGCGCGCCTTCACCTCCGCCAGCTGGCCTTCCAGTGCGTCCAGCTCCGCGCGCTTCGCGGGGTCCGCGGGCCGGGGCTGCACCTCCGACAGGGCCTCCACGTCCGCGCAGTCCCCCGGAGCGGGCAGCGCGTAGGCCGCGTCCAGCGCCTTGTCCACGAGCGCCGCGTCCGCCGTCTGGAGCGTGCCCACGAGCGCGCCCAGGTCCTTGCGCCGCCGCTCCAGGCACACGAAGCGCTGGGACAGGAGCGCCTCCGTCTGCACCTCGCGCACCCGCGTGTCCTCGCACGCGGTGGTGTGCTGCTTCGCCCACTCCGCGCCGTAGCCGTCCAGCACGTCCCCCACCCGGCGGGCCATGTCCTGGGCCACCGGGCTCTTCGTCGCGAGGAAGGCCTGCGTCACCTTCTCACGGGCCTCCGCGCCCCAGCGCTCCGACACCAGCGCTTCCGCGCCGGCGCACGCCTGCGAGCGCGACCACACCACTCCGCCCGCCACGCCCAGCACCACGGAGGCCGCCACCGCCGCGCCCACGCGCCGGTTGCGCAGGGCCCGCCGCTCGCGCTGCCCCAGCGCGTCCAGCAGCGCCTCCATGGAGCGGAAGCGGTCCCGAGGCTCCAACGAGAGGCCCTTCATCAGCGCGCGGCGCACCCAGCCGGGCACCTTCGTGTCCTTGGGCGGCTCCAGGATGGGCGACGGCGGCAGCACCTGCACCGCCGCGGCCTGCGTCACGCCCGGGTCCCCGTCCTCCAGCGGCCCGCCCTGGGGCCGCATCTGCGAGGCAACCCGCGACAGCTCGTCCGGGTCGAAGGGGCGGATGCCATACAACGCGCGGTACAGCGCCGCGCAGAAGCTGAATTGATCCGAGCGCGAGTCCAGCAGCTCCCCGCGGAACTGCTCCGGCGACATATAGGCGGGCGTCCCCATCACCAGCCCCGCCTGCGTCAGCTGCGAGTCGAGCAGCGACTCGTCCCGCACGGGCCGCGGCCGCTCGCGGACGTCGACGTCGCCGTCCTCCTCGTCGTCGTCCACCTCGCCCATGGGCCGCGCGAGGCCGAAGTCGGTGACGTAGACGCGCCCGTCCTTGCCCACCAGCACGTTGGCCGGCTTGAAGTCGCGGTGCACCAGCCCCGCCACGTGGGCGGCCTCCAGGCCCCGGCCCGCCGCCAGGTACTTGTCCAAGAGCTCCTGCCACGTCCGGGGCCGCGCCTTCGTCCAGTCCCGCAGCGTGCCGCCGTCCACCAGCGCCATCGCCACGTAGATCTGGCTGTCCCACTGCCCCACCTCGAAGACGGGGATGACGTTGGGGTGGGAGATGCGCGCCATGGCCTGCGCCTCGCGCAACAGCCGCGCCCGCCCCTGCTCCAGGTCCTCGTGGCCGCCCTTCACCCGCAGGAGCTTCAGCGCCACCTTGCGGTCCAGGTCCGGATCATAGGCGGCGTACACCACCCCCATGCCCCCCTGCCCCAGCACCTTCAGCGGCAGGAAGCGGCCCACCTGCCGCGACGACAGCCGCTGCGACTCGCGGCCCGCGCCCACCGAGGGCGTGCTCTCCGACTCCCGCCGCCCCGTCCCAGCCGCGCCACCGCGACCCGTACCGTAGGATTCCCGCGAGGCTGAAACGCGCGGTGCGGAGCCGGGGGCCGAAGCCCCGTCATCCCTGTCATTCCGGTTCGCCATGGGTCCAGTGTACCCCTCATTCTTGGATCCCCTGTTTCTCTGCCCGGACGCCTGCCCGGTTGCGTCGGAAATCACGCGCTCTCTTCAGATCCTGGAATTCGGACGCAACCTCCGGAGTCGTCCGTAGATAATTGGAGCAGACCACGGAAGAAACAGGGGACCACCCATGGGCTTCAATATCGGCTCGCAGATCGACTCGGTCATGGCGCGGGTGCGGAAGGCGACGGAGCAGGTCCGGACGAACATGGCCGCGGCCGCCCAGTCCGTGAAGGAGCCGCTCGCGGACGCCTCGAACGCGAAGCCGCTGGACGTGTACCAGGGCGTCTACCTGGACTCCTTCGAGCCCGAGCGCGCCGCGAAGAAGGGCCTGGTGGAGCTGGCGGCGCCGCCCCCTCCGGGTTCGACCGCGCCCCCCAGTGGCATGCCCGTCAACCAGGCGGAGCAGGCGCAGCAGGAGAATGGCTGGAAGTCCACGCAGCCCACCGTCGTGCAGACCAGCAAGACGGGCTGCGCGGAGGCCGCCCTCACCTTCCTGGAGCAGTCCGACAGCGAGGCCCCGGCGCCGCTCACGCAGCAGCAGGCCCAGGAGCAGGTGCGCAACAAGGCGGACACCCTCGCGACCTCCCCCTCGGGCGTGAAGGAGCAGGGCGTCGACGTGAACCTGACCAACGGCGCGACGCCCGCCGAGATGGGCGCCGTCCTGGGCTCCATGGGCATCGCCGTCACGCGCAGCTCCGCGGAATGCAACACGAGGATGCTGAGCAACGCCCTCAACAAGGGGGAGCTTGCGCTGGCGCAGGTGGACTCCAACGCGCTGCTCAACACGACGCTGGATCCAGACAAGCAGAACCAGGAGCCCGGCGAGCTGCACTGGATCACCATCGACGGCATCAACCCGGGCTTGACGGACAGCGCGGACGACGACCTCTACCACGTGCGCGACCCCGTCAACGGGGCCTACTGGATGACGGCCGCGGACCTGAAGAAGTGTGTCTCCTCCGCGAAGGAGAATCACGACGGCGGCGGCGTGATGACGATCCAGAAGGAGAAGGACCGCAAGACCAAGACGCCGGAGCAGCTGGAGGCGCTGGCCCAGCGCAACGTGGAGCGCGCCAACGTGCTCGGCAAGGGCAACGGCGGCGCCAGCCGGCGCGCGAGCATCGCCGAGTCCAGCTAGGCCGCCAGAAGCCCCCCGGGCCTTCACTGCCCGGGGGCGCTGACAACCTCCGCGACTAGAACGTCTCACCCACCGCCAGCGTGACGGGGCCGATGCTCTGCACGATGTAGCGGTTGCGCGGGCCCACCTGGATGACGCTCTTCAGCCGCGTCTCCGGCCACTGCGCGTATCCCAGCTCATACAGCCACCGGTAGTCCGTGGGCGCGGCCTCGGAGGCCTGGGGAGACGCGCGCTCGCCCAGGATGAAGGCCGCATAGCGCGTGTATGCCTTGTGGATGCTGCCGCCGTTCGGGCCCGCGTAGTCCCAGAAGCCCGGCCGCGCGTAGTTGACCTCCGCGTTGCGCGCGACGAGCGACATGGCCCACAGGTGGTAAAGCGAATAGCCGATGGGCGGATCGCGGAGGATCTTCTCCTCGTAGAGGCGGCCCTCGTTGGCGGTGCCGGTGCCGGACTCGATGGCGCGGTGGATGATGTCCTTGATGTGGGACGGGTTCGCGTACGCGCCGTTGCGGCGGTCCGCCCACGACGTGCCGTCCAGCACGTAGCCCGCGAGCGCGCTGTCCTGGAGCGCCACTGACGCGGCGAGCAGCCCGGCCAGGCCCCACGACAGGTGGTTGTCGGAGCGGTAGCGCGTGAAGGAGCTGGAGGAGGGGTGTGCGTCCGCCCAGCGCGTCCACGCCTGGAAGCTGGAGTTCACGGCCTCCGCGGACTTGCGCAGCCACTCGCGCACGGCGGCGTCATCCGTGGCGCTCAGCGGGTAGCCGTTGCGCTTGAGCAGCACGTACGCGTCGCTGGCGTTGATGAGGCCATAGGCCTGGAACAGGCCATCCAGCGCGAAGTTCCACGGGCGGTTGGAGCAGTACTCCACCGTCTGTCCATCCAGCTTCGCCGCCGCGTAGTCCACGTGCAGGTCGTGCAGGTTGACGGGGGTGTGCTGGGCGGCCCACGTCTTGAGGAACAGCAGCGCGCGGGCCGCGTACTTCGTATCGCCCCCCACGGCGTACTGGAGCGCGAGCGTGCGCATCCGGTCCGAGTCGTCCGTGAACTTGCTGGTGGCGTCCGCCAGTGAGTTGTCGATGCCGTCCGTGTCCGGTGAGCACCAGTGGTAGGTGATGGTGGAGATGTTCGTCATGCGGAACGGCTTGGGCGTCGCCGTCAGCGCCGAGTCCGCGCGGCCCTTCAGGATGCGCGCGTTCTCCGCGTAGGGCTCCGTCGTGGCGGTCGCTCGCTGACGCGCGCGCGTGAGCTCCGCGGCCGTGATGAAGATGCCACCGCCCGCGGAGGGCAGCGCCGTGGCCTCCGCCTCCACCTGGGCGAGGGGGCCTGTGTCCAGCGACGCCTCCGGTCCGCAGGCCGCCCCGCCCGCGAGCACCACGCCCACCACCAGCGCCCGCAGGCGCGTCCACCGTGCCTCCAGCGTCATGTCCATTCCTTTCGAGAAGAGGGATGCACTGACCGCCAGTTTAGCGTGGATGGGATTGGTCAAGGAAAAGCCGCGATACCTGAAAGTATCAAATGGAGGTGGAATCGCGGCGCATGTACATCCGGGGCCCTGAGCCGTAGCCTGGCGCCCTGCTGACAGGGACAGGGGCCGCATGGCGAAGGCCGTCTTCACCACCTCGGAGAGTTCGGCGTACGACGACCAGCCCGAGGCGCGTTATCACTTCCCGCGCACGTACCTGCGGCAGGTGGAAGCCGCCGTGGGCGGGCTGTTCCTCTATTACGAGCCGCGCAGGACGACGGGTGCGACCAGCTCCACCGGGCGTCAGGCCTACTTCGCCGTCGCGAGGGTGGTTTCGGTGGAGCAGGACCGGGCCCGGCCCGACCACTACTACGCGCTCGTCGAGGACTACCTCGAGTTCGACCACGCGGTGCCCTTCCGTGAGGGAGACCACTACTACGAGTCCGCCCTGCGCAAGGCGGATGGAAGCACCAACAGGGGAGCCTTTGGGCGCTCGGTCCGACCGCTGGAGGACGCGGAGTTCGAGCTCATCGTCCGGCTGGGCTTCCGTCGGGAGCTGGCGCCCTGGGAGCAGCACGTCGCGGAAGAGCCCACCTACGCGGCGAGGCCCGTGGAGCAACAGGTCCTCTGGCGTCCCTTCCGAGATGAGGCCTTCCGCCACAACGTGCGGCAGGCCTATGGAGAGACCTGCGCCATCTCCGGCTTGAGGCTCATCAATGGCGGAGGCCGCCCGGAGGTCCAGGCAGCCCACATCCAGCCGGTGGCGGCACACGGGCCCGACTCCGTGCGCAACGGTCTGGCCCTGACCGGGACGGTCCACTGGATGTTCGACCGCGGGTTGATCTCCATTGATGACGACCACCGTGTGCTGTTGGCAAAGCGGGACATGCCCGAGGAGCTGGGCCACCTCGTCCAGCCGCACCGTCGGTTGCGTCTGCCTGAACGGCCCGAATGGCGACCCCACCCCAGCTATCTGAAGTGGCACCGGGAGCACGTCTTCAAGGGCAGTCTCAAGCGGTGAATGCACCAGGCGGGTGCGAAGGCTGGGGCTGGCGCTGCCCAGGGTGACACCCTCTCCCAGCCCCCCCAGACCGCGCCGCGAACCGCGCGCCAGCCGACACCGTCTGGCGCGTGCGACGCCGCGGCACCAGGTCAGGCTCGGTGCCTTTCCGCCTCCCGAAAGAATTGGGTGAGCGAGTAGTCCAGCAGCGACTGGCGGGACTGCATGTAGCGACGGGCGCGGAGTGTAACGGGCCGGGGTAATGGATCGCAGTCGGGTCGGCCAAGCTGTTCGTAGCCGGGTCGGCCAAGCGGATCGCCCGCCAGAGAAGCGGGTGCGGCGGTCGGCTGCCCCTGGCCCAGTTCCGTGGACACCCAAGATGTGATGGAAGGAGCACGGGATGTCCGCGACTGACGAGAAGCAGAGGAAGCCCCGGAGTCCGGCCGACGGGAGGGCACGGGTGGAGACATTGAAGTACGTCCAGAACGCCTCACCGAGTGACGCAAGGGTTTGACGTATTGGCGCGTGGGACCGTTAAAGTATTCCACCTATGCGTCACACCGTGCTCCTCGCCGCCACAATGGGGTTTGTCTCCGCTTGCACTGAGCCCAGCCACTCGCCCAGGACAGGCGCCGAGTTGCAGGCCCCTGCCAGCCCTCCACCCGTCATCCCGTCAGGGCACGCTCCGCCAGGGGCCCCGGACGCGCCTCCCCCGGAGCACGATGCGCAGACGAAGGCCAGCCCACCGGACTCCGGTGCTGCGAAGGCCCCCCAGGCCGCACCGGCCCCGTGCGAGAGAGAGGACGCGGTGCGTGTGACGGCGCGGGGCAGCGGGCCCATGCCCATCCTCCAACTGGACCCGGACCCGGGGCATGGCGAAGCCCAGCGCGTGGGAGAACCCGACCTGGACGGCAAAGGCCAGCCAGACCTCTACGTCCTCTTCCCTACGGACTTCGGGAGCGACGGGGCCCAGATGCAGGCACTCTATGTGCACTGCGGTGGAGACCGCTACGCCCCTGTCTGGGGGCCAGAATACACGCTCGCACTGAAGGTCCAGGACACGCGCACCCAGGGCTGGCACGACGTGGTACGGCGCGAAAAGGCAGGTACGCCAGGGGCTCCGGCAAACAAACTTATCGGGATGCGCTTCATGGGTGACGGATACCAGGACGCGGACGGGAAAAAGCAACAGCGCTGAGTTCGCGCGACGACCTGCTCACGGTGCGTCGAACTGGAACGAGCCCCGGAGGATGCGCAGGTTTGTCCCGGCAGGCAGTGTCAGGGCGTAGCCGCGAGGGTTGGCCTGAGCGCCCCCTCCCAGCCAAGCAGGCCAATTGGCGACGGCATTCACCGTGTCGTTCACATTGGCGGCCTCATCCAGGATGGCGGTGACCAATGCCGCCTCGTGTGCATTTCCCCAGAGGGCTGGAGACTGGTTCCAATTGAGCGTGGGATTCGCATCGCGCGCGACGGTGAAAGCGTTGCGCAGGCGCTGACCGGCAGCGTTCTGCGCCGCGACGTGGCCAGGGCGAAAGATGTGCCAGCGCAGAAGGATGCCCATGCCACGCTCGGAGGTCACCACGTCACCAATGGTGGCGGGGCGCGTCTGATTGCCGTTACCTACATCGGCCACCCCGGTTCCCCAGGGTGTAGCGCGGATATCACGGAGGCGGATGCGAGCCATGCCCCACATTGCCCGCTGGAAGCCAGCGATGGTCCGTCCCGCCATCTGGAATCGGTAGTACCAATGATATGTCTTGTAGTAGTTGCCCGCTGCCGCGGTGCGCGCCATGCGTCCCCAGGTCGAGTCATCGCGCTGCTGCGCTGGCCACCCCGTATATTTCTTGCCAGTACTGTCGTACAGGTTCGCCCCGTCGCCAGCCCCCCCGTTCCAGTCCTCATCAATGCGCATCCCGAAGGACTCGATGGCCTGTTGAAACGCCTCCGCGTTGGTGGCGCGCAGGTAGGACAAGAAGCCGCCAAGCTCACCCTCGGATGGAACGGCCTGTCCTAAGAAGAGGATACCCAACGTCCAGTGGCAGGGGCCCAGTGAGACAAAGGCGTTGTCGTAGGCGTTGAGTGAGTCGAAGAAGCCCAGACATTCCTGCTCCGAGGCGGCGCGCACCACCTTGTAGGTGGATTGCTGGGCAGGCGTCATTGCCTGAAAAGTCGCCACGCCCACAAGGCTCGCGGGAAGCAACTCCGAACTGGTCCAGGTATGTCGGGGCGGCAGACTCTGCTGCCCGCCGTAACCGGGATAAGTCGCGTAGGAGCCCAACACACGAAGCGCGTCCGCGTCCCTGCCCGCAGGCAGCGTGTAGTACTGTGTGAAGTCACGCACGTAGATGCGCGCGGTGGTGTCGATCGTATCGTCATGCCGCCAGAGATTGTCCTGGATGACCGTGGTCGGATTGTTGTTCTGGACGCGCATGGCTCGGACGATGACCGGACAGCGCCAGCGATGGGCGAGCCAGTGGCGAATGCGTTGCTCCGTGGCGTCATTGACGATGCCGCTGATGGGCCCCTGGTAGCGAAGCGAATTCTGCGCCCGGGACAAACGCGCCACGTAGTCGGGGTTGGTAGCAGCGGTGTCCTCCTGCGCGATGTGCTCCATCTTCGCGTAGACCTGAAACTCACGAACCGCCCAGTCCGTTCCCAACCCGAAGACACCGTCGGGTGCTCCTCCGACGAGGAATCCCAGCTCACGCAGGTCACGCTGGAGCCGGAGCACGTGGGCCGGAGCCGACAGGGCTGCGCCCGCCGCACCGTTTGCCGGAGCCACGAAGGTGGCCGTCCCGTTGTTGCCCTGGACCTGGACCTGGACCTGCCCCCCCCAGCGCTGTTGGTCGTCCCGGTCTCCGGTCCGAAGCACGAAGCCGCCATAGCGGTGCGTCTGGACAGGGACCGCGCTCTGCGGCGGAGGCGGCGTGCCCTGAGGCCCCGGAGCCACCTGCGTCGCCGGTTCCGTGCCCGGCGGTTCAGCGACAGGGGCCGGCTCCGGAGGCAGCGGGCCGGACTGCTGCGGCGCCTCTTCATGGAGTTCCGAGACCTCGCCAGAAGGCGGAGGCGCGTCCTGAGCCTGGCCCGGGGGTGGCTCTGGCAATTCGGTCCCACCGTTCCACTCGTGCGTGGCCTCAAGGCTTTCGGATGTGGCGGCATCCAGTTCGCCCGTAGGCGGAAGCTCCAGGGCCACCTGATAGTTGCGCAATGAGGTACGGGTGTCGTCCGTCAGTTCGTTGTTGATCGGCCCATGGTAGTAACCCAGGTTCGCGAGGCGGGCCTGCGCTCCGCTGACTTCCTGAACCGGATCCAGATGCCCGAGCTTCAGCGTCCACTCGCACGTGAGTTCGGGCTCCTCCCGGGTCCAGATTTTAAGACGGGCCTCGGTAGCCTCCGGCGGAAGCAGGTGCTCCAGCATTCCCGTGAATGAAAGCGTCCCGCAGTGGACCTGTTCACCGAACGTGAGTTCGTAGCGTCTTCGGCTCAGCGGGGTGTTCGCCCTGCGCAAGCCCAACCGAAGCCGGTCCGGGCGTTCTCCCCCCTGCAACACGTAGCTTGCTCCTGCGGAAACCTTCATCTCCGTTGGTGGAGGGATGACCACCTCGTCTCCTGGGAGGAGACAGTAGGGATTGCGGCGCTTCTGCTTCAGCGCCGTGTTCTCTGGAGAATCCCAGACCTCCTGCCAACTACCCAGGCTGTATTGGCGGATGATCTTCGCAAGCCACTCCCCCTGCTTGACCTTGTGCTTCACACTCATGATTGACCGTCCTTCAACGGCAAAAATGAGAGCAAGCACTCACCAGCGGGGAGCTTTTCGAGGTGTGCGTTGCCCTGGCCGTCGAGACTGCCTTTGCGGATGCTTCCGTCGGGCAACTTGACTTCGTATTCTCGTCCCGCCATCGACGCACCACTGCGACTCTTTACCTGGAACTTCAGGCTCCCCGCCTCCGCGGGTGGCAGCCTGGCAATCTCCTTGAGCTGGAGGGATTCACCTTTCGGGGAACCGGCCGCCTCCAACTTGACCTTGCCACCTTTGACCTTCACGTCCGAGCCCTCGAATGTCAGGGTTTTTGCGAAGATCTTCACATTGCCAGACTTTTCCCACTGCAGGGCCAGATTGCCGTTCACCACCACGGAGAACTTGTCAGCGCTGAGCGAGTAGCTTCTCGCCAGGACGCCAGCAGCATGCTTGATGCTGAGCTGGGAAACCCCGCCCACGTCTTCCTTGAGGTCCTTGCCCAGGGTCGCAGCCCACGCGCCCTTGACCTCCGACTGGAAGCCAGCGCCAACCTTGCGCTGCAGGTCGCCAACCACGCTCTCCTGGCGGCTGCCCCCAACGGTCTCGAGGTGAGCCGCGCCAATCTGCAGCGACTTGATTCCACCCACGGCCTCATTCATCGCGAGCGCTACAGAAACAGCATAGGCCCCGCCAATGGTTGTGGCCTTGGCGCCACCCACGCTCTCCATGGAACCCTGGGTGACTTCAACCAAGCATCCCTTGCGAACCGTAACGGATTGGTTGCCCTCCACCGATTCGTCATGGTTCCCCCGGGTAAGGGTGTCGCGATCCTTGCGCACCTCCAGCGACTGGTTGCCCTCAACCACGCCCACGTCGTCCTGCCTGACATACAGGGTCTGATTGAACCCTACGGTCAGCGCACGCTCCTTCTTAACCCACCGTTCCTCATGGCCAAGCACCGCCTGGTCCTTGTCGTTCTCCGTGACCAGGTTCTGGTCCTTCTGCGCGTGGTGGAAGACCTCCTCCTGGCCCTTGGCGTCCTCGAAGCGCAGCTCGTTGAAGCCGTCGCTGCCCTTGCTGGAGACGCTCTTGTGGGTGCTCTTCGTCTTCTCGTCCGGCAGCGCGTAGGGCGTCGCGTTGGCGCCGTTGTAGACGGAGCCCGCGACCAGCGGCCGGTCGGGGTCGCCTTCCAGGAAGCGCACCACCACCTCCTGCCCGATGCGCGGCAGGACGAGCGCCCCCCACGCGGGGCCGCCCAGCGCCTGGCTGGTGCGCACCCAGCACGACGCCTTCTCATCCCGCTGGCCGTCGCGGTCCCAGTGGACCTGGACCTTGATGCGGCCGTACGCGTCGGTGTGGATCTCCTCGCCGGCCGGGCCCACCACCTGCGCCGTCTGGAGGCCGGAGATGCGGTGCCGGGGCGTGAGCCTGCGCGGACGGAAGGGCACGTTGGCGGGCATCACCTGGAACTGGTTGCGGTACAGGCCCCCCAGGGCCTCGCGGCCTCCGTGGGTCTCCGGCTGGCCGCCGTGATGCTGCACCGTCACCACGACGTAGCGGCCCTCGTGCGTGCCGTCGTCCTCCACCTGCAACAGGTGCCCGGAGGTGAGGCGGGGGCAGATGCCCTCCCCTTCGAGCGTCAGCGATGCCTGGGTGGCCTCCTGGACGCGCACCTTCGCCGCCGCCTTGCCCGTGCCCGCGGCCACGTAGCCGCCGGGGTAGTCGTACACCTCCAGCGCCTCCATCCCCTCGGAGGACTTCGACTTGCCGGATACGTCCAGCGAGGGCTTCTCGAAGTCGAAATCCTTCAGGTGCACCGCGCCGGGGCGGAGCCTGCGCACGCGCCGCAGATCCGTCAGGAATTCGCCCGTCTCCACCCGGCCGTCCTCGTCACGCAGGGGCAGCGCCGCGCCACCTGGCGGCGCCTCATGGACGCTGGGGGCATCCCCCAGCACCAGGACGTGCCCCTCTTCGGAGTGTTCAAAGAAGTAGAAGATGCCCTCCCACTCCATCAGGCGACCGAGGAAGTCGAAATCCGTCTCACGGTACTGGGTGCAGTACTCGCGCGGAGCATGGCTTTCGTGGAGGCTGACGCGCACCTCCACCTTCGCGGAGGTGAGGACATCCTTGAGGATGTCCGGCACGGACTGGCCCTGGAAGATGCGGCTGCGCTTCACCTGCGTGAGGCGCCACAGCGCGGGCACGATGCGAGCGCGGTAGCGCCAGCGTCCATCGCGCAGGCCCAGGGACTCCACCGTGCGCACCATGCCGTGCACATGGCGCGGCGTCCCGCCGGGCTGGGCCACCGTCAACAGCGCGTCGGCTCCCACCAAGGGCGCGGTGTCCAGGGATTCGGGCGCCAGGGGCGCGAAGTCCACGCTGAAGTCGAAGAGGCGGCTCAGGCCTTCCTCACCCTGCAATCGCTCGACGACCAGTGATTCGGCATCGAGGGCTCCCACCCGCAGGGTGAAGGCAGGTGATTTGGCGTTGGGCATGGACATTCCCCGTCAGTGCAAGGCCTGCGACTGAAAGGGCTACCGTACCAGGAGTGCGCAAGCCGTTCACCATGAGGCCGTGAAATGGCTTGTCCTCCCGGGGTAGGAGATTGGAGTCGGATGTGGAGGGTTTCGGCGCGCGCGCCGGCCGCTACCGCCCGAGCCGGGCCAGCAGTTCGAGCCGGGCCGCGACGGCCAGCGCATCCGCCCGGTTGTTCTCCACGTCATCCGAGTGGCCGCGCACCCAATGCCAGGACACCTCATGGGCGCGGACGGCCTCCAGCAGCTCGCGCCAGAGGTCCGCGTTGGACACGGCCTTCTTGTCAGACGTGCGCCAGCCATTGGACTGCCACTTGTCCAGCCACTTCGCCTCGAAGGCGTTGCACACGTACTTGGAGTCGGTGAACACCTGTACGCGGCACGGCATCTTCAGCGCCTTCAGCGCCACGAGCGCCGCGGTCAGCTCCATGCGGTTGTTGGTGGAGTCCGGCTCCGACCCCGCGAGCTCCTTGCGGTAGTCCTTCCGCTCGGGAGCGATGAGGATGGCCCCCCAGCCGCCCAGGCCGGGGTTTGGCGAACAGGCGCCGTCGCAATAGATGTGGACGAGGGGGGGGGCGACATCGAACGCGCACCCTACCCCGACGGTAAGGGCTGGCTCAGAAATTACTTATCCGATTTGGGTTTGAGGACGTAATTCCAGTCGCCATGGAAACATGAGCGGACGAGGTGGAGTTGGTGCAGGGTCTCTTGAGAGATGCTGATTCCCGTGCGGTAGCGCCACCGGTCCAGCCGCGCTTTCACCTTCAGGACCTTGGCGGTGGTCGTCGCGCCGATGAGGTTCACCACCGTTTCGTAGTCCTCCAGCGGGCGGCCTCTCCAATTCATGCTGATGTGGCTGAAGAGGCGATGCTCCACCTTGTTCCACTTGCTCGTGCCGGGCGGGAAGTGGCAGACGCTGATGGCCAGGCCCGTTGCGTCCACCAGCCGCTGCAACTCGGCCTTCCATACCCGGCTCCTCGCGCTGTTGCTGCCGCCCGAGTCCGCCGTCACCAGCAGTTGCTTCGCCTCGGGATAGCGCTCCCTCCCCATTTTACGCCACCAGCTGGCGATGCTGTTGACGGCGAAGACGGGCGTGTCGTGGTCCACCCCCACCGACACCCAAGTGCTGTTGTCCCCGATGTCGTACACACCGTAGGGAATCGCCTTGCCCACTGCGGTGTCCGGGAAGTCATGCGTCAGGCTCAGCACCGGCGCCCCTGCCGGCTGCCATTCGCGGCCTCCGTTCTTGAACTCCCCCACCAGCTCCTTCTTCTTGGTATCCACCGAGACGACCGGCTGCCCCCGAGCCTGGAACTCTCTCACCTGGGCGTTGATGTGATCGAACTGGGCGTTGCGGTCAGGGTGCGACCCTCCCTCCAGCGACTTGGCGCCAGCCTGCAAGCTGTAGCCCTGGCTCTTGAGCAGCTCGCCCACCTTCTGCGGGCTCATTTCGTAGCCTTGTTTCTCCAGTTCCGCGACCAGCACCTTCGTGCTCTTGCACGTCCAGCGCAGCGGCGACTCCGGGTCGCCCCGAGTCACGGGGTCCACCAGCGACTCCAGGGCTTCGGTCAGGCCCGGCTGGGCTCCTTCCACTGGGGGCCGGCCAGCGCCCTTGCGCCGCACCCGCACCAGCTCTCCTGGGGGCTTCTTTCCGCTCACCTCGTCGCGCCCCGTGCGCACCGTCATGCGCGACAAGCCGGTCGCTCGCGATACCGCAGTGACACCGCATCGCCCCAACGCGAGCGCCTCGGCGCCTGCCCAGCGGCGCGTCACCCGCTCATCCATGACGTCTCGGAGTGCCTGGTAGCGCTCCGCCACTGCCTTCTCCGCTTCCATCTCAGCCCAACGATGCTCGGCTGCCTGTCTATTCCCCTATTCGACTAATTAATTCCTGAGCGGTCCCTTACGCGGCAACAGCTGGAGTGGGTGGCGGCGTTGTCCAGAATGAAGTGCAGACGCTTCGCCTTGGGAGAGGCCGCCGCCACCGCTCGCACCAGGTCGATGAAGAGCGCACTCGTCTTCCTCTGCCCCTTGACCCACGTCAGCCTGCCGGTGTGCGCATCCAGGGCCCCGGCCACGTACTGCTTGCGGTTATTGCCCGGCGTCACCACCTCTCGCCGCTGACCGGGCAGCATCCAATCGAGCCCGATTTTGGGATTGCGGTGCACGTCCATCTCGTCCTCATAGAGGACGGGTTCCTGGGGACGGGCGTAGGTGGCCCAGCACTTCAATTGCCACAGGCGCTGGCGCCGTCGACACGAGGGACAGGGGCAGCGCACCACGGACCGAGGCCACTTGCGACGTGCGCCCACCGAGATCAGCGCGCGCCCCATCGTCGCGGGCGAGACGCGCACGCGGCCGCGACGCTCCACCTCGCGCGCCAGCAACTCGCGAGTCCACGTCGTGCGCCGCCAGCCGGACTGCTGGGGCGTCCCCTCCAGCACCCGGCACAGGTTTTTGCGGAACCGCGCGTCCACCTTGCGCGGGCCGTTGAAGGCTCTGCCATCTCGCAATCCCGCACGGCCGCGCTCCCGGTATCGCAGCACGGCGGACACCACGGTGGAGGTGGCGCACAGCAGCTCCCGCGCCGCCTGGGCTCGCGACTGGCCCGCCGCCACCTTGGCCACCGCCAGGCACCGCCACAGGGTGGGCGGGCAGCCAGTCTTCTCCCCCCAACGCGTCAGGCGCCTGCGGTCACAACAGCCCAGGCACGGCTGTTGTCCTCCCTGAGGCAGGGCTCGCTTCTTCCTCCGGTTCTTGCGCACACAAGGCCGAACGGAGCGAGTCCCAGCCCCTTCCCCGCGCTGCTGGCGCCCGCCTACTCTCCAGGCCGTTCGAGAATCGCGCTCCGTCGTTCAGCTCATGCCGACCAGCTGGATTCATGCGGCCGGGCGCTGAAGCTTCTCACGGGAAGAAGATATCGCGCACCGTGACGGCTTGCGCTGCGCCTTCCGCCCACAGCTTGAGGGTGTAGGGACCGCGCGCCGTGGATGAAGGCAGCTCGAATTCCATGATGCCCATGGCGCTTTCCTTCGGTGCGATGGGCTCCTGGGGCCAGACGACCAGCGCGTGCACGGTGTGCCCGGACCCATCCACCAGCGCCGCGCCCTTGAACCTCCAGGGCACCTCTCCCTGGTTGTCCAACTCTGCTTGCACCGCGGCGCGAGTGGAGGCACGGAAGGTGCGCACCCGCGTCACGGAGAAGACCAACCCTGGCGTGCTTTGTGGGTCGCGCAGCAGGTCGCGGGAGGACACGCCCTCAAGCCCCATCACTCCGGAGAGCAGCAGGCCGGTCAGCCCATCGGGCCGCGCCTGCGTCGTGCGCAGGCGTTCCACCTCCGCCCGGGCGCGCCCGACTTCCGCGCGCAACTGCCGGACCTCCTCCTGATACGACTCCACACCGCGCCGATGGCGATACAACTCCGCCTGACGCTGCCCCGAGACGGGATGCACCACCAGCACCAGCTCCGCGCGCAAGGGTGCCTCCCCGTCCGCGAAGACGAGGGTCAACTTCAGCCGGGTGCCTTCCTTCAGGTCATGGCGAGGCAGGAGCGCGAGAGTGTCCGTGCCCTCCATGACCCGGCGGAAGTTCTCCCGTCCAGACAGCTCCCACCGCGCCACGGGCGAGTCGCTCAACAGGAGGGTCGCCAGGCCCGGACTGATACGCAGTTCTTGCGGTGGTTGCTCCCGGTCGGCGGACCATTCGATGCGGCCCGCACCCTCCTCATCCGGAGCACCCGTCACCTGGGCCGCCGCCACCGACGCGAAGGCATGGGCCACCAGCAGGGCGACCTTCAACGATGGGCGAGGGAAGAGGGTCACTCGAAATGGTCCACGGCCCGAAGGTAGACCGTGCTCCTGATGATCACCTGGTCATCCGTGCTGCCTTCCAAGAGGGGCATCCCATGTTCGACTCCGCTCCCATTCAGCATCTCCATGCAGATTGGATAGCGCTCTCCCTTCGGGGTGCGGGCCTCGGTGAAGCGGCCAAACAGGTACTCCCCCCGGATGAGGGTACCGAGCACCACGGTCTGCTGCGGGAGCTTGCCCATTCCTAGCGGGATCCTGACGGGAGGCGACCGTCCTTCCTGGACTGGAATGGCCCGCTCTCCCCCACCAAACGGCAGGAACGACCCCGTTTCCGCGCGTCCCGTGCGGATGCCCAGCTTCTCCATGGCCTCCAGGGCGCCCGCCGGGCACTCCTCCGGCGGTGGTGAAGCACGCAGTTGGGGCCCGCTGGAGGGGCAACCCAGGGCGGAGCAGGTGACGGCGGCGAGCACGGCGCGGGACACGGCCGTCCGGGTTCGGGTGGGGCGGCGGGTCTCGGGAGGAGTCTTCGTCACGGGCGTCTCTTCTTTCAGCGGATGCGTCACCTCGGGGGCGACGGCCACAGGAGGAGCCGCCACCCGGGGTGGCAGGACTGCGGCCGGATCAGCTTCTGGTGCAGAAGCAGAAGTCGCTACTTCCCCGCCCGTTTCCAATCGAGGCTCCCCGTGCTCCCGAGCGAGCCCACCGCGCCATGCCCAGGCGCCCAGCAGCCCCGCCATCACGCACGCCAGCAGTCCCCACCCCTTCCACCATGCCCCTGGCCGACGAACGATGCGTGGGGGCACCCGCGCATGTACAGACGGCGGGATGACTGGCGGCAGGGGCACCTTCCCCCTGCGGGGCGGTCCCGGCGCCTCACCGTGCGCCATCCAGGCTTCGTGCTCCTCGGCTTCATCCCGGGGCACCGGCGTCGCAGGGGCCTCCGCCACGTCCGGGAGCAGCGGCACATCCCACGCGTCATCCATCACCAGCGCCGCCAACGCTTCGTCCAGGGCCCGCGCCCCCTCACCGCGCGCCTCGGGCGTCTTCGCCAGCAAACGCAGACACAGCAGGCTCACGGCCTCCGGCACACGCGGGTTGCGCACGTGCGGCGGCACCGGGGGGTCACGGATGAGGGTCTCCACTTCCGTGGCGGTGACGGGCGCTTCGAAGGGATGCCGGTCCGTGAGCATCCAGTAGAGGACCACCCCCAGCGCATACAGGTCGTCCGCGCGCGTGGCCTCGTAATGCGCGTCCTCCTGTCGCCCACGCTCACGGCGGAAGGCCAGCGCCTCCGGGCTGCGGTACTGCGGCGTGCCCGGCGGCAGGATGCCCTGGGTCAGTCGGAGCGCCCCCGCGTAGTGTCCGACGCCCACGTCCAGCAGCACCGCCTCGCCGGTGGCCTCCCGCACCTGGATGTTGGACTCCTTGATGTCCCGGTGCAGCGCCTTCTTGCCGTGGAGCGCCGCGAGGCCGTGCGCCAGGTTCCGCATCAACGCCACCACCCGCCGCGCGCTGGGGTTCTCTTCGCGCACCCAGCGGTGCAGCGTGCGCCCCTCCACCAGCTCCATGGCCAGATAGAACCAGGTGGGCTGCTTCTCCGGATGCAGCCCGCAATGCCGGAAGCCCACCACGTTGGGGTGCTCCAGGCGCATGAGGATGGACACCTCGCGCTCCGCCCAGCTCCCCATCCCCGGATGCGCCTGGAGCTTCAACGCGAAGGACTCGCCACCGCGACGGGCACGGTAGACCGCGCCACTGGCACCCCGGCCGAGCAGCGCCTCCACGATGAAGCCCCCTACGTCCGTGCCCGGCGGCAGGTCCGCGATGTGCTGGCCGTTCACGCTTCCGCCCCTGGCGCCTGGAAGCCTTCGCTCCGCGTCGCGATGACTCCCATGGAATCCCAAGTCTACCAGCATGAATACCTGGCAAGTCGAGTCGCGTTCCCACCGGCCAAGCCATGGACTTTCCGTTACGCTCCCCCGCGCATGGACGAACAACTGGGCATGAAGGTAGGCAAGGCCGCGCGCGAAGCCCGAGCGCGGCTCGGCCTGACGCAGGCGGAGGTCGCCGCCACCGTGGGGATGAACACCATGGTCTACAGCCGCGTGGAGCGAGGGAAGATGGTGCCCAGCGCCACGATGCTGTGCCGACTGAGCATGGCGTTGCGCGTGAGCACGGATGAACTGCTGGGACTGGCGCGGCCGGACGCGGGGGCCCGCCGCGAGGTCCGGAAGGAACCTGCCGCCTTGCGGCGGCTGGTGACCCTGGCGCGCGAATTGGAGGAGGAGAAGCTGGACGCGCTCGTCACCATGGCCCGCGCCTTGTCACGCTGAAGCGCGCACCTACCCCCGGGGCTCGCGAACGGGCGGCGGTGTCAGCGCCTGTGCGTCCATTCCCGCGGGGAAGAGGTCTTCGTCCTCCAGCTCCACCTGGTCCCGGACGGAGCTGGCGTCGGCGATGAGGCGGGCCAGCTCCTCCGCTACCTCCTTGCGTCCATACAGCCCGCCCCCGCCTCGTTGTTGCTGCTCCCGGGCGAGCCCCTCCCGCAGCGCATCCCGCAGGACGCCAGCGGTCCCGGGGCGGTCCCCGGGCTCGCGCCGGAGGGACTGCTGGAGCGCGGCGCCGAACGCCACGGGCAGCCCCGCCACCGCGCGGGCCACGTCCTGGGGCGTGTAGCGCTGGACCTGCTCCAACATGCACGTCAGCGGCAGGGACGGCTCCTCCTCCACCTGGAGGCCGTGGCGGGCGGGGCCGTCCTCCTTCGCGACACCTTCCATCGCGTCCTGGAAGAGGTGGCGTCCCGTGGCCAGCTCCAGCAGTGAGAGCCCCAGGGAGAAGAGGTCCGAGGCAGGCGTCAGCGCTTCTCCCCGCAGATACTCGGGCGAGGCATACGCCACGTCGCCCTTGAGGAGCCGTCCCTGCGTCTCCTCGCGCCCCACCAGATGGGAGTAGGCGGCTCCGAAGTGCGTCAGCTTCACCGTGCCGTCCCGGGCAATCCTCACGTTGCGGGGGCTGACATCGCGATGCACCAGCCCCAGGGGACGCCCCGTGCCGTCGGTGAGGGAATGGGCGTGGTCCAGCGCGTCCGCAAGCTCCGCTCCCACGAAGAGGGCGAAGGCCACGGACACGGGGCGCTCCCGCATGGCCATCAGGCACAGCACCGTGTCCAGGGACGGGCCGTCCACGTACTCCATCACGACGTAGGGTTTGCGCTCGTGGACCTTGAAGTGGTGCACCTGGGCGATCGCGGGGTGGCGCAGGCGGTAGGCCAGCTGCACTTCCTCCAGGAGCCGGTGGCGCCGCTCCCGCGTGGCTGGAGTGTGCAGCCGCTTGACGAAGACAGGACCCGGCAGGCCGCGCGGCTCATGGCGCTCGGCCAGCATCAGCACCTCGCCATTGGAACGACGGTCCACGGTGCGAAGGAAGTCGTAGCGGGTGTCAGCGATCTGGAAGAGGAAGTGCGAGCGCTCGGGTCCGAAGGGGAGCCGCCGCGGGTGGGACGTGGGCGCATCCCGGCTGGACGGGTTGACGCGGTCGGTGGTCTGCAAGAGGCCTCATTTCGATGACTAGACCTCTGGAGTCTACTTCTGACACGACCTCAATCAAGGCCCGTCCAGCCCGAGGCGCTCAAGTCCCGTCAATGAGCCGGGTCGCCAGGTCCGGGCTGAACTGTCCCGCGGGCGTGCCCGGCGCGATGCCGCACTGGCCATCCGAGTCACCCGGCACCTTCACCCACAGCAGCAGCTCCGCGCCGCCGCCCGTCTGCGAGGGCGTGCCCAGCTTGCGGCCCGCCGGGTTGCACCACTCGCCGTTGGAGCCGTTGCCATTGCGGCTGGTGTCCACGACGAACTGCCGCGTGTAGCCGTAGCGGCTGGACAGCGCGGAGTTGACCGCACCGCCGTACGTGGCGGACTCGCTGGTGATGTAGAAGTTGGACACGTTGATGGAGAAGCCACGCACGTTGCGCACGCCCGCGGACTCCAGCCGCTGCGCCATCGTGTCGGCAGCAATCCACCGCGCGTTGCCGCCGTCCAGGTACGCCCAGGTGTTGGGCGCGCGGTCGCGGAGCTGCTCGGTGGCGTAGCGCAGCAGGCCCAGCCGCGTCTGGCGCTCCGCGTCGCTGGGGAGGCAGTCCAGCTGCGCGACGGCGTCCGGTTCGATGATGACAATCGCAGGCCGGTTGCCCAGGCCCGTCGCGAAGGCGGAGATCCATGCACGGTACGCCTCCGGGCTCCCCGCGCCGCCGCCGGAGTGGCTGCCGCAGTCGCGGCCCGGGATGTTGTAGGCCACCAGCACCGGCAGCTTGTCCGCCGCGTCCGCCGCGCCCACGAAGCCCGACACCGCCTGCGCGATGTCACCACTCCAGTTGCCGAACCAGCGCGCCATCGGCTTGCTCGCGATGGAGGCGTTGATGCGCGCCGCGCGGCCGTCCCCGCCGTTGGCGCGCACCCAGTTCGCCGGGTTGGAGTTCGGGTCCACGTAGAAGCCGCTCGTCATCGCCACCGGACCGGAGCCCGTCGTCCCGCCCTCGGTGGTGAGTGAGATGTCATCCAGCCGCACCGTGACAGCGTTGGCCCGCCCGCCCAACTGGAACGTCACCTGGCCCTGCCCCGTGGACAGCGAGGAGGTGAACGGGAAGCTGATGCGCCGGGAGGTGCCGTCCAGCGTGAAGGACTCGCTGAGCGTCGTCGCATACGGCGCGGTGTCCTGCTGCACCGTCACTCGCGCGGTGATACCCGCCGTGGCCGTGGCCGTGAAGGCCAGCGTGTAGGCCTTCCCCGCCACCAACGTCAGGCCACTCTGCCCCACGATGGCGTCCCACGGGTTGGCCGTGTTCGCCGCCACGTCCACGCGCCACTGCCCGCTCTCCACCCGCGACTGCGTGCTGGCGTTGTTCCACCACGGCGCCGTCGTGCCGGCGTTGAAGGTGCCGTTGGAGAGCAGTTCGACGAGCGCCGCCTGCTCCACGGACACCGGAGCGTCCGCCTGAGTCTCAGGCGTCGCGGGACCGCAGGACAGGAGCACCGCAGGCAATGACAACCACCGGAAGAAACCAGGGAGATTCATGGGGCACTCCTCACCACGGGGGAAGTGCCATTCATGCGGAGGCCCGAGCCGGGAAACAAGACCTTCCTGTTATTTCATGTATATCTGAAATCTACCCTGTTCCTGGTGGCAGCCAGCCGTCAGCGCTCGCGGACCACGGCCAGCGTGCCCAGGCTCCCGCCCTGCGACATGTTGAGCATCGCGCCGGGCGCCATCCGCACGAGGAAGCCCTCCGGCCGGTTCTCCTCCCAGAGGAACGGGTTGATGTCCGAGTGCAGCTCCTCGTGGCGCACCCGCCCGCCGTCGAACACGGGATAGGACGCCTTCACCAGGGGGATGCGCTCCTGCACGACCCAGGTCTCCTCCAGGGCCTGCTTGAGCGTGGCGCTCCAGGTGTCCGCGTCCGTGTTCCATCCGAGCGTGACGCCCCGTCCGCCGTAGTCGAACGCGGGCTTGAGCACGAAGTGCTCGCGGTGCCCGGCCACGTACGACAGCAGGTCCACGCGCGCACCCTCGCGGAGGGTCATCCCCTCGCGCACCACGCGCGTCCAGGGCAGGTGGCGGCGGAGCAGCGCGTCCTGCTCCGCGCCGAACGCTCCCTCGTCCGCCATGCGGCTGACCTCCGCGAAGAGCGCCTTGCTGCGCAGCATGGTGCTGCGGAACAGCCCGTTCATGAAGTTCACCGCGCCGTCGGAGATGGCGCGCATGACGGGATGGTCCGGCCCGCAGCCCACCACCAGCCCGCCAAAGCCGATGGAGGAGATGAAGGTGATGACGTCCACCGGGAAGTCCCCCGCGCGCAGCACGCCGTCCGCGTACGTCCAGTCGTCGTCGGCGGTGACGATGCGCAGGTCACAGCCGTGGTCCTTCAGATAGGCCTGGTACACCACCTCCTCGTCCGCGTCGTCCGGGCCCGGCGGACCGAAGAGCGCCAGGCTCGGCGGGCCCTTGCGGCCGGCGCGGCCGTTGAGCACGGTGAGGGCGGTGACAAGGTTCGGCGCGGTGGCGGGGCGGACCACCTCGTAGCGCTTCGAGAAGGCCTCCATCACCGCCGAGGTGTCGAACGCCTCGCCCAGGCTGTGGGAGTTGATGGGCCCGCCGGGGTAGGGATTGAACTCGATGAAGCGGATGACGCCGTCCGGACCGACGAAGCCATCCAACCGCCCGATGGTGGCCAGGCCCGCGCGCTGCCCGTCCACGGGCACGAGCAGCTCCTCCCAGCCCTGCGGACACAGCGACTCGCGGAACGCCGCGTCCACCGCGGCGCGCCGCACCACCTCCTCCAGTGCCTGCCCCACCGCGTACGTGGCCCGCTGGATGTCCGCGTGCTGCGGGGGCGTGACGAAGTACGGGCGCAGCGTGCGGTACAGCACGCGCCCGCCCAGCGTGACGCCCTTGCGCTCGGCCGTGCGCTGGAGCTGCTCGTGGGTCCGGCGCAGCACGTCGCCCTGGAGCAGGTCGTCGTAGAAGCAGATGGCGTCAGCCAGCGGGGCACGGGGCAGGGACATGGGGACTCCGGAGCAGCGAGGGAGGAACCGAGACGCCGTCAGGGGCCCTGCGGCCCGGGGTTGGAGTTGCCTCCGTCGGTGACATAGCGCCACTGCCCGTCCGCCTGCAGGCGCCACACGGTGAGGTACTTCACGTGGTCCGTCTCCGGCTTGCCTTCGGCGTTCTTGCCCGTCGCGACCGCGCGGCCCACCGTGTACGCCAGGTCCCCGGACGCCGCCGCGTCTCCCAGCACCGGCTCCCAACGCAGGTCGATCTTGTCGAGCGTGAGCGGAGTGTACGCCTGCGCGATGGCCTCACGGCCGAAGAGGCCCGCGGGTCCGCCCAGCAACACCGCGTCCTCCGCGGCGTAGGTGATGAACGCCTTGCCCATGCCCTCCTTCGTGGACAGCTCGGAGAAGGCGCTGTCCGCGGCCTTCGCCTCCGCGAGCACCGCGTCCTTCGACATCGTGCGCGGCGCGGCGGCCGGCAGCGTGTGCGACGGGGAGAAGCCCGCCGGCGGCGTCATGGGCGTCTTCGCGGCGTTGCGCACCGTCACCGTCACCCGCCACGCACCGTCCGGCTGCTGCCTCCACGTGGAGATGTAGCGGCCCAGCGCCTTCGCCGTCGCGCCCGCCGCGTCCACCGTCGAGTGGCCCACCGAATAGCCCAGCGTCCCGTCCGCGCTCACGTCCCAGCGCACCGGCTCCCAGTGCACCGTGCCGCCCTGCTCCAGCGGGTGCGCGGTCAGCCACGCGCGGATGGCCTCCCGTCCCCTGAGCGCGTACTCCCCTTCCACGAGCATCACCGCGTCCTCCGCGAGGAACTCCGCGAACCCCTGCGCGGAGCCCGCCTTCGCGCTCGCGTCGGACATGGCCTGATCCGCCTCCCGCAGCCGGACGCGCGCGTCGGACGCCGACAGCGCCGCCGGGCGCGACCGCACGTCCGTGCCCGCACCGGTGGCTCCCGCTCCACTGCACCCCATGGCACCCAGCGATGCCGTGACCAGCGCTCCCGCGAAAATCCGGTTCATGTCCTCATTCCTTTTCCAGAGCTGTAGAGCCAGTGAATCAGGCCCTTCTCGCCTACCTTGATTCGCACTGCGAGACACGCAATCGTGACTTATTCATGATTCTCTACGATGAGCGCAACGTTGACGCATGCTCCTGGCCCGAGACCCCGGAGGGGCGGCTCGCGCGGGACTACCTCGTTCCGCTGATGAAGCGTGGCAGCACCGCCTATTTTTCCGACCGCACCACCCTGCGGCTGGTGGCGATGGATGACCTGCGCATCCCGCTGGCCGTCAACGACGCGGAATACGACAACTCGGCGCTCCTCTCCACCTTCGCGCGCTACATCAGCCTGCAGCTGTCCGCGGTGACGGCGGAGACGTGGGGTGCCGGGCGCGCGCGGGTGATGCGCGGCGCCATGCACACGCTGGGCGCGCTGCTCAAGTCGGCGAGCATCGACAAGTGTGTCTACGTGGACCACTGGCTGCTGCTGCGCAACCTCAACGCGGAGCTGACCGCGGACCAGGTGGCGCGCCTCACCGCCTTCCTGGTGAAGCAGTTCCCGAAGCACGCCATCGTCTTCCTGACGGTGAACCCGGCCACGCACGCGCCGCTGCTCAACGTGCTGGGCGCGCAGGGCTACGAGCACGTCTATTCGATGCACACGCGCATGATGCTGCCCACGCAGGCGGAGGTGAGCCGGCAGGTGCGGGAGAACCGCCGCCGCGACAGCCGGCTGCTGGAGGCCTCCGGCTACACGCTGGTGGATGGCAGCACCGTGCCTGACTGCGCGCCCCGGCTGGTGGAGCTGTACCGTTCGCTCAACGGGGAGAAGTACCAGACCAACCTCCAGTACACCGAGGAGTTCTTCGCGTGGACGCTGCGCGAGGGCATCCTCCAGTACAAGCTCGCGGTGAAGGACGGGCGCATCGACGGGTTCTACGGCCACCACCTGCACCGGGACGTGCTGTTCTCGCCCGTGTTCGGCTACGACGTCGCGCTGCCGCAGGAATTGGGGCTGTACCGCGGGCTCGTGTACCAGCTCATGGAGGACGCGCTGGACGCGGGCCACACCGTGGAGCTGGGCGCGGGCGCGGACCCCTTCAAGAGCCTGCGCGGCGCCGTCCCCGTGCCCCGCTGGAGCGCCGTCCACATCCGCCACCTGTCCCGGTGGCGCCAGGCCGTGTGGCGCGCCCTCAGGCGCTACGCCAACGACGCGATCCGGCCCGCCTCGCGCGGGATGATGCGAAGGATTGACGGCGAAGGCGTCGCCGGCTTCGAACCGCTGTCGCTGCCCCTCACGCCGCCCACCGGCCAGACGCCGCAGGAGGCCGCCCAGGCGCTGCGCCAGCAGGTGGACGCGCTGGAGCAGTCGCTGGAGGCCGCCGCCAGGTTGGAGGGCGAGGCCCGGCAGCGTGCCCTGGCGCCGCTGTCGCAGACGCTGCACAACTGGCCCCAGCCCACGTCCCGCGTCGTCGCCCTGCGCGAGCGGCTGACCCGGCTGGAGCACGAGGCCCGGCGCAAGCCCGCGGCGTCCACGCCGCACACGTCGCCCGCGCCCGACGAACACGCCCGTCAGCTCCTGGAGGGCGCGACGCGGCTGGGTGACACCGCGCTCGTCGCCACGCACCTGGGAGAGACGCCCGCGCAGCACCTCAAGGCGCTGGTGGAGGCGCTGCGGCAGGCGGCCGGGTGCGTGGGCGTGGTGCTCACCGCGACGCGCGGCGACAAGGTGGTGCTGGTGACGGCGGCCAGCCCCGCGCTGCGCGAGCTGGGCCTGGACGCGGGCCAGCTCATGGCCCAGGCCGCGCCCTGCGTGGACGGCAAGGGCGGAGGCTCCCCCGAGGTGGCATGGGGCGGAGGCTCGCGCGCTGGAGGCATCGACGCGGCGCTCATCGCCGCGCGGGAGTTCGTGCAGGCCCACCTGGCCGGCCCCGCGACGTCGCGCCCTCCGGGTGAGCCCTCGTGATCCTCTACGACGAGACCCACATCCAGACGGCCCCCTTCCCCGACACCGAGGAGGGACGCGCGACGAAGGACTTCCTCGTGCCGCTGTTCCAGCGCGGCCCGGAGGCGTGGTTCGGGGACCGGGCCCGCATGCTGCTGCTGGGCATGGATGACCTGCTCATCCCCCTGTCCCTCACCGAAGGGTCGGGCGACAACTCGTACCTGTTCTCGATGTACGCGCGCTACATCGCCAGCCAGCGCAGCGCCATCAAGACGGGCAACTGGAAGCCCCTCGCCGGGTTCACCGCCAGCAGCGTGCTGTGGGGCGTGGGCGCGGTGATGAAGGCCACCCGGCTGGACAAGGTCATCCAGGTGGACACCTGGCCCACCCTGCGCAACATGGGCGCGAACCTGACGGCGGATCAGGTCCAGCGGCTGACGGACTTCCTCACCACGCGCTTTGCGAAGTACGCGCTCGTCTTCATGGCGGTGAACCCCGCCACGCACTCGCCCCTGCTGAACCAGCTGAAGGGGCACGGCTACGACTTCTCGTACATGACGCACACCCGCATGCAGCTGCCCGCCGGCCTGGAGCCGGGCGCGAGCGCGCGCAAGCTGCACCGCCGGGACGCGCGCATGACGGAGGCCTCCGGCTACCAGGTCGTGGACGGTCGGGACATGCCCGGCTGTGCGCCCCGGCTCGCGGACCTGTACCGGCAGCTCAACCGCGAGAAGTACATGACCAACCCTCCCATCAGCGAGGCGTTCTTCGAGGACATGCGCCTGGGCACGCGCATCCCCCTGCGCCTGCTGGTGAAGGACGGCCGCATCGACGCCTTCTACGGCATCTCCGTGAAGGACGACGTCCTGTACTCGCCCGTCTCCGGCTACGACCTGTCGCTGCCGCAGGAGGTGGGCCTGTACCGGATGCTCAACAGCCTGCTGATGCGCGAAGCGTTCGACCGGGGCATCGCCATCGAGACCGGCGGAGGCTCGGACCCCTTCAAGAGCATGCGCGGAGACCGACCGCTGCCGCGCTACAACGCGGTCTACGTGCGCCACCTGCCCGCGTACCGGCACGTCGCGTGGCGGCTGGTGGCGAAGCTGGGCAACGAATCGCTGCTGGGCTTCAGCCGCAAGCGCCTGCGCGAGGTGGACGGCGAGGCGAACGTCCTCGGCTTCGACGGCATCCCGGACACGTTCGCCTCCCCCATCCTCAGCCCCCGCGAGTCGGTGGCGCTGCTGCGTGAGCAGCTGGAGTCCCTGGAGCGCGACGTGGAAGCGACCGCGAACCTCACCGGCCGGGAGCGCCTCCGGCACGTGAGCGCGCTCAACAAGCGGCTGGAGGATGAGCAGCTCCCCCGCCCCCGCGTGGCCGCGCTGCGCGAGCGCCTGGAGCAACTGGAGCGCGCGCAGCAGTCCGACAAGAAGCAGCGCAAGCAGCCCCCGAAGACGTGAGCGCGGACCTGGAGCGGGCCCGCGGCTTCCTCCAGACCCGGCTGGCCGTTCCGACGTAGCCGCGTTCCTCCGCAGCGACAGCGAAACATTCCTGCGTCCGGCGACACCGGCGCGAGCAGCGAGGTGTGCCCGACATGGCCCAGACCCCGGATGAGAAGCGCGCGAAGCTGGCCCACCTGCTGCGCGAAAAGGCACGCAAGGCACGCCAGGCTCCGCCCTCGTTCTCCCAGGAGCGGATGTGGTTCCTGGACCAGTGGAGCCCCGGCAGCGCGCTGTTCAACATGCCCGCGGTGGTGCGGTTGAACGGCGAGTTGGACAGGAGCGCGCTCCAGCACGGCCTCCAGGCGCTGGTGGACCGCCACGAGGCGCTGCGCACGACCTTGCGCGAACACGAGGGCCAGCCCGTCCAGGTCATCGCCCCGTCGCTCACGCTGACGCTCGAGCACCGCGACCTGCGGGACGTGCCGGAGGCGGAGCGCGAGGCTCGCGCGTGGGCGGACGTCACCTCCGAAGCCCAGCGTCCCTTCGCGCTGTCCGAGGGCCCGCTGGTGCGCGCCACGCTCTACGGGCTGTCCGGCCATGAGCACCTGCTGCTGCTCAACCTCCACCACGCCATCGCGGACGGCTGGTCCATGGGCGTGCTGGTGCGGGAGCTGGCCCTCTTCTACGTCGCCGCCGTGGAGGGCTCGCCCGCGCAGCTTCCGGCCCTGCCGGTGCAGTACGCCGACTTCGCCGCCTGGCAGCGCGAGTGGCTGAAGGGGGACGTGCTGGAGGCGCAGCTCGCCTACTGGCGCGGGAAGCTGGATCCGGAGGCGCGGCTGGAGCTGCCCGCGGACAAGGCGCGGCCGGCGACGCTCGGCTCGCGGGGCACCCGTCAATTCCTCACGCTCAGCCCGGCGCTCACCCAGGCGCTGAAGGACTTCAGCCAGCGCGACGGCAAGACGCTCTTCGTGCTGGTGGTGTCCGCCTTCCTCGCGCTCATCCACCGCTACACCGGGCAGGATGACGTGGCGCTGGGCACGCTGGTGTCGGGCCGGGGCCGCTCGGAGCTGGAGGGGCTCATCGGCCTGTTCATCAACACGCTGGTGCTGCGCACGCCCCTGTCCGGCGCGCTGCGCTTCCGCGAGCTGATGGACCGCGTGCACGACACCGCGTCCGAGGCCCAGGCGCACCAGGACGTCCCGTTCGAGAAGCTGGTGGAGGCGCTCAAGCCCGAGCGCAGCTCCAGCCACCTGCCGCTGTTCCAGGTGATGGTCATCCACCAGAGCGCGCCCGCGTCACCGCTCCAGGCGCGCGGCCTCACCATGGAGGCCCTGCCCGTCACCACCGACACGACGAAGCACGACCTCACCCTCTACGCCACGGAGCTGCCGCAGGGCCTGCGCCTGTCCGCCGAGTACAGCACCGACCTCTTCGAGGCCCCCACGATGGTGCGCCTGCTGGGGCACCTGCAGCGCGTGCTCGAAGGCGCGGTGGCCCACCCGGAGATGCGCCTGCGCGACCTGCCGCTCCTGTCCGACGCCGAGCGCCAGCAGCTCCTGAAGGACTGGCACGGCGCGCACGAGGCGTATCCACAAGAAGACCTGGCCGCGCTCATCGAAGCGCAGGTGGCCCGCACGCCGGACCGGGTGGCGCTCGCCTTCGAGGACGCGTCGCTCACCTACGCGCAGCTGGACGCGCGGGCCAACCAGCTCGCGCACCACCTGCGCGGGCTGGGCGTGGGGCCGGAAGCGCGCGTCGGCGTGTGCCTGGAGCGCTCGCTGGAGATGGTGGTGTCGCTCGTCGCGGTCCTCAAGGCGGGCGGGGCCTACGTGCCCTTCGACCCGGGCTATCCGCCGCAGCGGCTGGCGTGGATGTTCGAGGACGCATGCCCCACGGTGCTGCTGGTGCAGGAGCGGCTGCTGCCCGTGCTGCCGCCGCACGCCGCGCGCGTGGTGTGCGTGGATGCCGAAGCCGAAGCGCTCTCGCGCCTGCCCACGCACGCGCCTGCTCGTGCGACAGAGCCGGACGCGCTCGCGTACATCATCTTCACGTCGGGCAGCACCGGCCGTCCCAAGGGCGCGATGAACGCGCACCGGGGCGTGTGCAACCGACTGCGCTGGATGCAGCAGGAGTACCGCCTGGGCGCGGACGACGTCGTGCTCCAGAAGACGCCCTTCAGCTTCGACGTATCGGTGTGGGAGTTCTTCTGGCCGCTGATGACAGGCGCGAAGCTCGTCGTCGCGCGGCCCGGCGGGCACCAGGAGCCCGCGTACCTCACGCGGATCATCCGCGAGGCAGGCGTCACCACGCTGCACTTCGTGCCCTCCATGCTCCAGGTGTTCCTGGAGGAACCGGAGGCCGCGGGCTGCGCGTCGCTGCGCCGGGTGGTGTGCAGCGGCGAGGCCCTGCCCCTGGAGCTGAAGGAGCGCTGTCTCCAGACGCTGCCGCACGCGGGCCTGCACAACCTCTACGGCCCCACCGAGGCGGCCGTGGACGTGACCTACTTCGCCTGTACGGCGCACGACGGACGGCGCTCGGTGCCCATTGGCCGGCCCGTGGCGAACACCGCCATCCGCATCCTCGACCCCCTCCTCCAGCCGGTACCGGTGGGCGTGTCCGGCGAGCTCTACATCGGCGGCGTGCAGGTGGGGCGCGGCTACCAGTCGCGCCCGGACCTCACCGCCGAGCGCTTCATCCCGGATCCGTTCAGCGACACGCCCGGAGCGCGGCTGTATCGCACGGGCGACCTGGCGCGCTGGCTGCCCGACGGCGAGGTGGAGTACCTGGGCCGCGCCGACTTCCAGGTGAAGGTGCGCGGCCTGCGCATCGAACTGGGAGAGATTGAGGCCGCGCTGGAGCAGCACGACAGCGTGCGGCAGGCGGTGGTGCTCGCGCGCGAGGACGTGCCCGGCGACAAGCGACTGGTCGCCTACGTCTCAGGCCGCGCCGGGGCCACCGTGGACGTGGAGGCGCTCAAAGCGTCGCTGCTGGCGAAGCTGCCGGAGTACATGGTGCCGCCCGCGTTCGTCGTCCTGGACGCGCTGCCGCTCAGCCCCAACGGCAAGGTGGACCGCAAGGCGCTGCCCGCGCCCACGCTGGAGCGCGCGCCGGAAGAGGCCCGCGCCATGCCGGAGACGCCCACGGAGGTGGCCATCGCGGCCCTCTTCGGAGAGCTGCTGAACGTGAAGGACGTGGGTGCCCGGGACGACCTGTTCCGGCTGGGTGGCAACTCGCTGCTGGCCACGCGCGTCCTCGCCCGGCTGCGCGCGCTGTTCGGCGTGGAGCTGTCCTTGCGCGTCCTCTTCCAGCACCCCACCGTGCGGCAGCTCGCGCGGTGCGTGGACGAGGCCCGCGCGGGCACGTCCGCCCCGGTGGAGCGCACGGCCCAGGCCCGTCCCCGCGAGCGCTTCCCGCTCCAGCCCCTCACGGTGGAGAACGCGCCGGAGGACACGGTGGGCGCGGCATCGCAGGAGCCACACTCCGCCGCGCTGTCCGCCGAGGAGCGGCACCGCGTGCTGGTGACGTGGAACGACAACGCCCAGGACTTCCCGCGCGACGCGTGCCTGCACCACCTGGTGGAAGCGCAGGTGCGCCGCACGCCAGACGCGGTGGCTGTCGTCTCCGGCGCGGTGCGCCTCACCTACCGCGAGCTCGATTCGCGCGCGCAGCAACTGGCGCGGCGGCTGCGCTCGCTGGGCGTGGGCCCGGAGGTGCGCGTGGGCCTCTGCGTGGAGCGCTCCGCGGACATGGTCGTGGGCATGCTGGGCATCCTCAAGGCGGGCGGGGCCTACGTGCCGCTCGACCCCACCTACCCGCGTGAACGGCTGGCCTTCCTGCTGGAGGACGCGCAGGGGCCCGCCCTCGTCGCGCACTCGCACCTGCTGGCCGCACTGCCGCCGCACGCATCGCAGGTGGTGTGCCTGGACCACCCGGAGGATGCGCTGCTGCCTCCGCCGGATGCGTCCCTCGCGCTGTCGCCCCTGCCGGAGAATCTGGCGTACCTCATCTACACGTCGGGCAGCACCGGCCGTCCCAAGGGCGTGGCCATCCCACACCGCTCCGCCGTGGCCTTCCTCACGTGGGCGCACAGCGTCTTCTCCGCGGACGAGCTCAAGGGCGTGCTCGCCTGCACGTCGCTCAACTTCGACCTGTCTGTCTTTGAAGTCTTCGCGCCGCTCAGCCGGGGCGGGCGCGTCATCATCGCGCGCAACGCGCTGCACCTGGCGGAGCTGCCCCAGGCGTCGGAGGTCACCCTCGTCAACACCGTGCCCTCCGCGATGGCGCAGTTGCTGCGTCTGGGCGCGCTGCCCCCGTCGGTGCGCACCGTCAACCTCGCGGGCGAGGCGCTGCCCGCGTCCCTGGCCCGACAGATCTACGAGGTACCCGGCGTCCAGCGGCTCTACAACCTCTACGGTCCGTCGGAGGACACCACCTACTCCACCTGGGCGCGCGTGCGTCCCGGTGAGGTGCCGCCCATTGGCCGGCCGCTGACCAACACCCGCGCCTACGTGCTGGACGCGCACCTGCAGCCGGTGCCGGTGGGCGTGCCCGGCGAGCTGTACCTCTCCGGAGAGGGGTTGGCGCGCGGCTACCTCCACCGCCCGGAGCTGACCGCGGAGCGCTTCCTGCCCGCACCCTTCGGCCCTCCGGGCGCGCGCATGTACAGGACGGGCGACCGCGTGCGCTACCGCCCCGACGGCGCGCTGGAGTACCTGGGCCGCACCGACTTCCAGGTGAAGGTGCGCGGCTTCCGCATCGAGCTGGGCGAGGTGGAGGCCACGGTGCAGGCCGCCCCCGGCGTGCGGGAGGCCGTCGTCGTTGCACGCGAGGACGTCCCCGGCGACAAGCGCCTCGTCGCCTACGTCGTCGCAAGGGACGGCCACCCATTGGACGGAGCCCGCCTGCGCGAAGGGCTGCGCCGCACGCTGCCCGAGTACATGGTGCCCGCGGCCTTCGTCGTCCTGGACGCGCTGCCGCTCAACACCAACGGCAAGGTGGACCGCAAGGCCCTGCCCGCCCCCATCAGCGAGCGCACCAGCCC
>NZ_RAWG01000250.1 GCF_003611735.1 Corallococcus sicarius
GGGGGAAGATGGTGGGGGACTGCCCGGGCGTCGCGGGAGGCAGGGGCACCTGTCCGGCGAGCATCCGCAGGTATTCCTGGAGGCGTGCCAGCTCGCTGCCCGCGCGAAGGACGGTGTCGAAGTAGCCGCCCTGCATGGCCAGCTCGACGATGCGCTGGCGCACCTGCGCGGTGATCTCCTCGGGCGACGCTTCGGACATGGCCTCTCCTTGAAGCAGAAGCCATAGCGCGCCAGTGCGCGCACCGTCCAGGTCACGGAAGGACGCGTCAGCGCGTCAGGTGCTTCAGCGTGAGGTAGACGAACTCGGCGCCGGGCTGGAGCGAGGCCACGGGCACGCGCTCGTTGGGCGCGTGGGCGGTGCGCGCATCCTCGGGCGTGAGGGCGAAGAGGTCGATGCCGTAGGCGTGGATGCCGGCCCTGCGCAGCGTGGCGGACTCGGTGGTGCCGGTGGACTGGCGCGGAATCACCGGGGCCTTGGGCCACACCTTCGCGGCGGCGGCCTTCACCGCGCGGAACATCGCGTTGTCCCCCACGGGCGACATCGGCGAGTCCGGCGGCGACACGTCCATCTCCACCTGGATGTCCTTGTCATTCACGGCGGCGACGATGCGCTCGCGCACGGCCTTCGCGTCCGCGTCCGGCAACAGGCGGCAATTGACGGTGGCCTCGGCGGTGGCGGGGATGACGTTGGAGCGCGTGCCCGCGTTGAAGACGGTAGGCACGCAGGTGGTGCGCAGCACGGCGCCCAGCGCGGGCTCCAGCCTCGCCACCGTGTCCACCGCGTCCTGCGGCGGCGCGTCCGGCGCGGCGGCGATGCGGCGCAGCGCGTCCCCCAACTCCCCCGGCGTCGTGGGCGCACGGCCCAGGATGTGGAGCCGCGCCGCGGGCGTCAGGTGGGGCGGGAAGGTAAGCGCACCCACGCGCGCCACCGCCGCGGCCACGCGCACCAGCGGCCCTGCGTCCACGGGCGGCGCGGAGGAGTGGCCTCCGGGCCCGGTGGCCTTGAGCGTCACGTTGCGCGACACGCGCTCCGCGGCCTGGAGCGCCACGAAGCGCACCGTCTTGCGGTCCGGGGACAGCTCCGTGAGGCCGCCCTCGTTGAGCGCGAACTCCGCCTCCTTCAACTCCGGGCGGTGCTCCATCATCCAATCCAACCCCTGCCCGGAGCCCACCTCTTCATCCGCGCCCAGGTACAGGAGGATGTCGCGCGAACGGTTGCCGCCCTCCTGCTTCAGCCGGCGCAGCGCGAGGATGCTCGCCGCCGCCATGCCCTTGTTGTCCTGCACGCCCCGTCCGTAGAGCAGGCCGTCCTTCTCCGTGAGCTTCCACGGATCCGTGGCCCACTCGGCACGCACCGCCGGCACCGTGTCCAGGTGCGCGAGCACGAGCAGCGGCCTTCCCTTGCCCGTGCCCTTCAGCCGCACCAGGAGATTTCCGCGCCCGGGCGACGGCTCGATGAGCTCCGACTCGATGCCTGCCTCGCGCAGCCAGCGCGCCGCCACCTGCGCCGCGGCCGTCTCGTTGCCGGGCGGGTTGGACGTGTCCGCCGCGATCAGCTCCGCGAGCAGCGCCCGCAGCTCGTCCTTCGGCGCGGGACGCGATGACGCGGCGTGGCTGGATCCGAGCGCGAACAGGACGGCGAGGAGGGGCAGGAAACGCATGGCGGCAAGGCTCGCGCCTTGGCTCCCGGAAGGCAATGGAAGCGGTGTTTACAGGGAGCGCCGTGTTAAGGGAGGGAACCCTGGAGGAGGAACCCCGTCCATGTCGTCGCCCCTGAGTTTTCGCACCGTGGAGTTGCCGCTGCGCCACGCCTGGACCATCTCCCGGGGCACGAGCACGGTGAAGCGCAACGTCTTCGTGGAGCTGCGCTCCGGAGGTCACGTGGGGTACGGCGAGGCCGCGCCCAACGTGCGCTACGGCGAGTCCTGGGAGTCGGTGGAGGCCGCGCTCCACAAGTTGGCCCCGGTGCTGGAGGGCCGCGACCTGCGCTGCTTCCGCGACGTGTCCGAGGCGCTGGACGCGGCGCTGCCGGACAACCCCGCGGCGAAGGCGGCGGTGGACCTGGCGCTGCATGACCTGGCGGGCAAGATGATGGGCGTGCCGCTGTACCGGATGCTCGGCGTGGACCCGACTCGCCAGCCGGTGACGTCCATGTCCATTGGCATCGACGTGCCGGAGGTGCTCGCGGTGAAGGTGCGCGAGGCGGCGGACTTCCCCGTGCTCAAGGTGAAGCTGGGCTCCGGTCAGGACGACCGCCAGGTGTTCAGCACGGTGCGCGCGCTGACCTCCCAGGCCATCCGCGTGGATGCGAACGAGGGCTGGAAGCCGGAGGAGGCGCTGGCGCACATCCAGTGGCTCTCCACCCAGGGCGTGGAGCTGGTGGAGCAGCCGCTGCCGGCCGCGGACGTGGAGGGCGCGAAGTGGCTGCGCGCGCGCTCGCCGCTGCCGCTGGTGGCGGACGAGTCGCTGACGAAGGCGTCGGACGTGCCGAAGCTGGCGGAGGGCTTCCACGGCATCAACGTGAAGCTGCAGAAGAGCGGCGGCATCCGCGAGGCCCTGCGCATCATCGAGACGGCGCGCGCGTGCGGCCTCAAGGTGATGCTGGGCTGCATGGTGGAGACGGGGCTCGGCATCGCGGCGGGCGCGCACCTGGCGCCGCTGGTGGACTGGGTGGACCTGGACGGCAACCTGCTGCTCGCGGACGACCCGTACCGCGCGCACCCGGTGGTGGCGGGCCGCATCCAGTTGGGCGACGGCCCGGGCCTGGGCGTGGAGCCCCGGGCGGCGCCGTGACGCCGCCGCTCATCCAGGATCCGATGGCGGTGCTCGCCGTGCTGCTCGCGGTGCTGGCCGGGTTGTATGCGTTGCAGCGCTACCCCGCCGTGGAGCGGTTCTTCAACGTCGTGCCGCTGCTGGTGTTCGCGTACTTCGTGCCCACGCTGCTGTCGAACCTGGGCGTCATCCCCACGCAGTCGGAGCTGTACCGCTTCACGCGCGTGTACCTGCTGCCGGCGAGTCTGGTGTTGCTGGTGCTGTCGGTGGACCTGCCGGCCATCGCGCGGCTGGGCAGGAACGCGGTGGGCGTGTTCCTGGCGGGCACGGTGGGCATCATGGTGGGCGGGCCCATCGCGTACCTCGCGCTGGGGTGGCTGGTGCCGGCGGAGCTGGGAGAGCAGACGTGGAAGGGGCTCGCGGCGCTCAGCGGCTCCTGGATTGGTGGCAGCGCGAACTTCGTGGCCATTGGCCAGAGCGTGGGCGCGCTGGACAGCACGTTGAGCATGTTGGTGGTGGTGGACGTGGGCGTGTCCAACGTGTGGACGGCGGTGCTGCTGTCCTTCGCCGGGCGCGAGAAGGCGATGGATGCGCGCATCGGCGCGGACCGCGCGGCGCTGGACCGGGTGCGCGAGGAGTCCGCCCTGCTCCAGGCGGCGTCCGCCCGGCCCGCGACCCTGCCTGACCTGCTGTCGATGCTGGCGGTGGCGTTCGGGGTGACGGTGGTGTGCACGGCGCTCGCGAAGGTGCTGCCGGACCTGGGCAGCATCGTCACGGGCTTCACCTGGGTGGTGCTGCTGGTGACGACGGTGGGCGTGGTGCTGTCGTTCACGCCGGTGCGCAAGCTGGAGGGCGCGGGGGCCAGCCGCCTGGGGTCGCTGTTCCTGTACTTGCTGGTGGCGACGATTGGCGCGCAGGCGGAGTTCCGGCGGCTGTGGGACGCGCCCGCGCTGGTGGCGGTGGGGGCGGTGTGGATGGCCATCCACGCGGGCGTGACGATGGGCGCGCGGCGATGGCTGAAGGCGCCGGTGTTCTTCGCGGCGGTGGGCTCGCAGGCGAACGTGGGCGGCACGGCCTCCGCGTCCGTGGTGGCGGCGGCCTTCCATCCCGCGCTGGCCCCGGTGGGCGTGCTGCTCGCGGTGCTGGGGTACGTGCTGGGCACGTACTGCGGACTGGTGACGGCGTTGATGCTGGAGCAGGTGTACCGGCTGATCCACTGACGGGTGGAGAAGGAGTCGCGGATGCGGAAGGTCCTGGCCTGGGCGTGGCTGCTGTCATTGAGCGCGTGTGCGACGAAGCCGGACGCGGCGCCGCCCCGTGAGTCGTTGCAGGGCGTGGTGGACGCGCTGGCGAGTGAGGCGGCGCAGCTGTCCCCCGGCACGGACCTGGCGCTGGCGGTGACGGACCTGCGCACGGGCGAGTCCGCGAGCTTCAAGGGGCTGGAGCCGCACATCTCCGCCAGCTCCGCGAAGGTGTTCTGGGTGGCGGCGGCGCTCGGGAAGCGGGAGTTGGAGGAGGTGGCGCCGCTCGCGGAGAAGGTGTTCCGCACCTCGGACAACGAGGCGTCCGGGGAGATCATCGACCTGGTGGGCGGGCCGGATTCCATCAATCGCTTTCTCCATGAGTTCGGGTTGGAGCACAGCGCGCTGACGAAGTGGAACTACGGCAAGCCGCGCCAGGCGACGAACTCACCGAGGGCGATGCAGAACGACAACTATTTCTGCGCGAACGACGCGGTGTCCTTCCTGCGCTCGGTGGACCAGCGGATGCTGCTGGGGCGGGAGCGTGGTGCGCAGCTGATGAAGTGGATGGAATTGACGCCCCGCGAGGGGTGCGGGGGCTGGCTGGGGACGCGGCTGCCTCCGAGTGCCCGCGCCTCGCTCCAGCACAAGGGCGGCTGGCTGCCCCCGGGGTGCTGCTCGGATGATGCGCGCTACAACGTGCTCAACGAGATGGGCTACGTGACGCTGCCGGACGGCGGCCGGTACGCGGTGGCCATCCTCACCTCGCGCGGGCCGGACTGGCCCAGGCAGGCGTTCGTCGTGGAGCGCGCGTCATGCGTCCTCTACCGATATCTGTCGAAGGACCCGACGTTGGATTGTGGCGACGCCCTGGCGAAGGCGGGCGGCCCGGCCCCTGTCGTGCTGGCGCCTGGGGCGCCCGCGCCGAACTACGACTGCGAATGACGAGAGGGCTCATCCTTCTCAATCCAGGAGTCGGGCCTCACGTTATCCCCACCGCGAGGTGACCCGATGATGGACCCCCAGGCATGGCGCAGGTTCGCCGAGCGACTCGGCGCGCAGCACCCCATCATCCAGGCACCCATGGCGGGCGGCCTGTCGCCTCCCGAGCTGGCCGCCGCGGTGGCGGACGCAGGAGGGCTGGGCTCCCTGGGTGCCGCTGACGCCCCACCGGAGGCCATCCGCAGCCAGGCGAAGGCGGTGCGCGCCCGCACGTCGCGGCCGTATGCCATCAACCTCTTCGCGCCCCGGGCCTCGGTACCTCCCGCCGACCCCAAGCCCGTGCTGGCGTTGCTGGAGCGCTTCCACGCGGAGCTGGGACTGCCCGAGCCGCAGGTGGCGGAGGCTCCCCTGCCGGACTTCATGCAGCAGGTGGAGGCGGTGCTGGAGGTGGCGCCCACCGTGTTCAGCTTCACGTTTGGCATTCCACCCGTGGCGGTGCTGAAGGAGGTCCGCGCGCGCGGCATCTTCATCATTGGGACGGCGACCAACGTGCGCGAGGCCCTGGCGCTGGAGGCCGCGGGCGTGGATGCGATTGTCGCGCAGGGCTCGGAGGCCGGCGGACACCGGGGCTCCTTCGGGGGGGCGTTCGAGGCGGGGATGGTGGGGACGCTGGCGCTGGTGCCGCAGGTGGTGGACGCGGTGCGGCTGCCGGTCATCGCCAGCGGCGGCATCATGGATGGACGCGGCATCGCGGCGGCGCGGGTGCTGGGCGCCGCGGGCGTGCAGCTGGGCACGGCGTTCCTGCGGTGCCAGGAGTGCGGCACGGTGCCGGCGCACCGCGAGCTGTTGCGTGAAGCCCGGGATGAGTCGTCGCGCATCACCCGCGCGCTCACCGGCCGGCCCGCGCGCGCCATTCCCAACGTGCTCACCACCACGTTGGAGGAGGCAGGCGCCTGGCTGCCGTACCCGCAGCTCCACGGCGCCACGCGGGCGTTGAAGGTCGCGGCGTCGCAGCGGGGGGACACGCGCTACATGGCGCTGTGGGCAGGGCAGGGCGTGGGCCTGTCTCGCGACGGCTCCGCGGCGGACCTGGTGCGCACCCTGGTGGCGGAGACCGAGGCCGCGCTGGCGATGGCTCGCGGCTGACAGCGTCCCGGAGGTCGGGTTGCAATCGGGGGCGGGGCGGCTACATTCAGGGTTCCACTGCGTTCGCAGCCCCGGGTCCCTGTCCAGATGACGGTTTCGCTCACAGCCAGCATGCAGCGTGCTCCGCGCCGGATCTCCGTGCGCCGGACGCTGCCTGCGCATGGCCGAGCCACCGCCTGGCTGAGTGCCCACGCCGCCCGCTCCGCTTAGCTCGCGACGGTCGGCGTCCTCTTCACCCCCCGTTCACCTGACGTGCCGTCACGCCCTCCCTTTTTTCCGGGAATACGTGGCGCCGTCCTCGCTTCACCCTCCAGGAGGCAGTCCCCATGACGCACAACCACCCCCTCATCGTCACCGACACCGACCTGCAGCGCCTGGAGCGCGTCGTGGAGCAGTACGGCTCCACCCGCAACGCGGAGCTCGTGGAGCAGCTGGAGTCGGAGCTGGCCCGCGCCGTCGTCACCTCCTCCGCCACCATCCCCGCGAACGTCGTCACGATGAACAGCACCGTCGTCTTCGAGGACGAGGAGGCGGGGGAGAAGCGCGAGGTGACGCTCGTCTACCCGAAGGACGCCAACAGCGACGCGGGCCGCATCTCCGTCCTCGCCCCCGTGGGCAGCGCGCTCATTGGCCTGTCCGTGGGCCAGACCGTGGAGTGGCCCCTCCCCAACGGCCGCACCCGCCGCCTGCGCATCGTCGCCGTGCCCTACCAGCCCGAGGCCGCGGGCCACTTCCACCTGTGACACCTGGCCGGGCCCCCGAGGCTTGGGGCCCGGCTGACGCGTCAGCCGCCGGGCCCCGTGTGTCAGTGGGTCCCCGTTGACGCGTCAGCGCCCGGTGCCCGCCTCCCGGTGCGAATGCATCCCCGCGCGATTCCTCACTGTCGTTCTTCCGACATCTCCTGGCCCCGGGCGTGCAACTGTGCCCGGGCCCCTCGCACGCGAGGGGTCGCTGACGTCTCTACGTCCGCGTGTGAAGTGTGGAGGAACGCTTGTTCGCACGAAGGCATCACCTTGGGCTCGGAGGACTGGCCGTCCTCTGCGCCTTCAGCGCCCAGGCCCAGAGCACCCCGATTCCGGGCATCGAACTGGAGCGCCTGCAGCTCAACCCCGGCGCGCGCGACAGCCTCGTGCTGTCCACGGGAGACCTGCTCCCCGCCGGGCAGTTCCGCGTCGGGCTCACCGCGCACTATGAGAACCGCCCCCTCGTCCTCGTGGAGGACGACGTGCGGCAGGGCGTCATCATCTCCAACCGCGTCACGGCGCACCTGAGCGCCGCGTACTCCTTCACCAACTGGTTGGAGGTCGGCGCGCAGATTCCCTTCATGTCCCAGTGGGGCCCGGAGACCAACGCCCTGGGCGTGGCCCCCCCTTCCACGAGCGCGCTCGGCACGCCCTGGCTCCAGGCCCGCGTCGGGTTCCTCTCCGAGGACCGCGGCGGACCGCTGGACCTCGGCCTGCACCTGGGCGCGGCGCTGCCCCTGGGCAGCAAGGAGGCCCTCACCCGTGACGAGAAGGGCTTCACCTTCTCCCCGCGCCTGGGTCTGGGCAAGCGGCTGGCGAACACCTTCCGCGTGGGCGCCGACGTGGGCGCGCTCGTGCGCACGAAGACGTATGCCCTCTCTCCGGAGACGCAGCCCCCGCTGGATGAGATGGGCCCGGAGCTGAACGGCGGCATCAACGTGTCCGCCGGCCTCTTCGGCCTGCGCGAGGAAGTGCTCGTGCGCGGCACGCTGCCCGTGGAGGACTCGCCCAGCTCGCTGGAGGTCCTGCTGGGCCTGCGCGTCCCCACCGGGGATGGCGCGGAGTTCTACGTCATGGGTGGCCCGGGCTTTGGCCAGACGCCGGGCACGCCGCGCTTCCGCGTGCTCGCGGGCGTGGCCTTCGGGACGCCTCCCGCGCCCGCCGCTCCCGTCTGTATCGAGGGACAGAACTACGTGACGGCCGAGTGTCCCGACCTGGACCTGGACCGCGACGGCGTGAAGAACGGCGTGGACAAGTGCCCGACCGTCGCCGGCCTCACCGAGCTGCAGGGCTGCCCGGATGGTGATGACGACAAGGACGGCATCCCCAACCTGGCGGACAAGTGCCCCGCCCAGGCGGAGAACAAGAACGGCTTCCAGGACGAGGACGGCTGCCCGGACGACCCCGACACCGACAAGGACGGCATCGTCGATTCGAAGGACGCCTGCCCGCGCGAGCCAGAGACCGTCAACCGCTTCAAGGACAACGACGGCTGCCCGGACGTGGAGCCTGACCGCGACGCCGACACGGTCGTGGACCGGGTGGACAACTGCCCGGACGAGCCCGGCACCGTGGCCAACGGCGGCTGCAAGGAAGCGCCGCTCGCGCGCATCGACGTGGGCCAGAACCGCATCTCCATCCTGGAGGCCGTCTTCTTCGAGAACAACCAGGCCATCATCCAGAAGCGCAGCAACGCGGTGCTGGACAAGGTCGCGGCCATCCTCGTCTCCCACCCGGAGATCGCGAAGATCCGCGTGGAAGGCCACACCGACGACAAGGGCAAGGCCGACTACAACCTGTCGCTGTCCCAGCGGCGTGCCCAGGCGGTGGTGGACTACCTCGTGGGCAAGAGCGTGCAGCGTGAGCGCCTGGAGGCCCAGGGCTTCGGTCCCCAGCAGCCCATCGCGGACAACGCCAAGGCCGACGGCCGCGCGAAGAACCGCCGCGTCGAATTCAAGATCGTCGGAGAGGCCGACGGCGTGCAGACGACGCCTGCCTCCTCCACTCCGAACCCCCTTTAGAAGCAAGGCACCCTCTTCATGTTCATGAACGTCATGGATTCCCTCCTCCGGGGACAGGCGTCACGCACGGCGCGCGCGGGCTTCACCGCCGCGGCCCTGTGCTCCCTGTTCCTCCTCACCGGATGCGAGACGAGCGTCTCGACTCCCTCCACGCCCGAACCCGTCCTCGCGCGCCAGTCCTCGGCGCTCGTGGGCGACGGCCGGCTCCAGCCCGGCGAGCAGTGTGACGACGGCAACACCACCTCCGGTGACGGCTGTACGGCCACCGGCACGGTGGAGGCCGGCTACCTGTGTCACGTGCCCGGCAACGCCTGCTCTCTCGCGAGCCTGTGCGGCAACAACGTCCCCAACACGGGCGAGCTGTGCGACGACGGCGACACCGTCAGCGGTGCCAACGGCTGTACGGCCACGTGTGACCTGTCCCTCTGTGGCAACGGCACGTTCAACAACCAGCAGTACCCGTCCTTCGCGCAGGAGGTCTGCGACGACGGCAACCGCTTCGAGGGTGACGGGTGCAGCCGGCAGTGCGAGGTGGAGCCCGGCTTCGCCTGCGCGGGCAGCCCCAGCCGCTGCGTGAGGGCGGGTGTGGCGGTGTTCAACACCGGCGTGGACGCGCAGAACCGCCGCCTGGAAGGCATCGTGGCGGATCCGCACTGGTTCTACGCGGGCACCGCCACCGGCGCGACCACCGGCGTGCGCAACGCCACGGACTGGCCGCTGGAGATGCAGACCGCGCGCTTCATGGCGGCGCCCCTGGGCACCCCGACGTGCGTGTACCAGGACTTCCTGGTGCCCTCGACGACGGCCATCTCGCAGTTCCGCCTGCGCCTGGCCACCTTCAATGACAACCAGTTCGACAGCGCGAAGGTGAACGGCACGACCGTGAATCCCGTCACGGTCAGCGAGCCCTCCGGCCAGTCGTGGCAGAAGAACATCTTCCGCGAGTTCGGCCCCAGCTCTCCCTGGCAGGCGGGCGTCAACCGCATCGAGCTGTGCAACCAGAACGAGACCTCGCCCCCGAACGCCTTCCGCTACCTGTTCGTGGATGCGTATGACGACCGCTGCGGCGATGGCGCCATCTCCCTGCGCGAGGAGTGCGACGACGGCAACACCGCCAACAACGACGGTTGCAGCAACAGCTGCGGCATCGAGCCCGGCTACGGCTGCGCCGGTGCGCCCAGCGCCTGCGCGAAGACGTGCGGCAATGGCAACCTGAACCCCGGCGAGCAGTGCGATGACGGCAACCTAGCGCCCGGCGACGGCTGCAACGCCAGCTGCCGCGTGGAGGCGGGCCATGCCTGCCCCACGCCGGGCAGCGCCTGCGTGCTCACCTGCGGCAACGGGGCCGTCAACCCCGGCGAGCAGTGCGACGACGGCAACGCGTTCAGCTCGGACGGCTGCTCCGCGTCGTGCCGCATCGAGCAGGGCTACACGTGCAACGGTGCCCCGTCCACCTGCGCCCTGACGTGCGGCAACGGCGTCCTCAACGCTGGCGAGCTGTGCGACGACGGCAACACCAATCTGGGCGACGGCTGCTCCAACGCCTGCACCCTGGAGCTGGGCGCCTCCTGCCCCACCCCGGGCCAGCCCTGCGCCCTGACGTGCGGCAACGGCACCGTGAACCCCGGTGAGCAGTGCGACGACGGCAACCTGACGTCCACCGACGGCTGCTCCACCGAGTGCCGCGTGGAGCGCGGCTATGCCTGCACCGCGCCCGCCGCGGGCCCCTCCGTGTGCGCCTTCACCTGCGGCAATGGCACCTTCGAGACGGGCGAGACGTGCGACGACGACGAGATGGAGTCGGGCGACGGCTGCTCCAACGGCTGCCGCGTCGAGCCGGGCTGGAGCTGCTCGGGCACGCCGAGCGTCTGCGTCAGCATCTGCGGCGATGGCATCACCGCCGGCGCCGAGGCCTGTGACACCGGGAACACCACCCCGGGTGACGGCTGCAGCCCGACCTGCCAGGTGGAGCCGGGTTGGAGCTGCCCCGCGCCGGGCACCCAGTGCTTCAACACCTGCGGCAACGGCGTCATCAACGCGGGCGAGACGTGCGACGACGGCAACGCCGCCAACAACGACGGCTGCAACACCATCTGCGCCGTGGAGGCGGGCTACTCGTGCGCGGGTGAGCCCAGCCGCTGCGGGACGACGTGCGGTGATGGCGTCCGCGCGGGCGCCGAGGTGTGCGACGACGGCAACCTGGCGGACGGCGACACCTGCTCGCCGCGCTGCCTGCTGGGGTTGGGGGAGACGTGCAACGCCTCCAACGTCTGCGACGCGGTCTGCGACCTCTCCACCCAGAAGTGCGTGCCGGTGCCCGTGTGCGGCAACGGCGTGCGCGAGCCGGGCGAGACGTGCGACGACTCCAACACCACCCCGGGCGACGGCTGCTCGGCCACGTGCGCCCTGGAAGTGCCCCCGGTGGCTCCGGCCCCCGTCATCACCGGCCCCGCGTCGGGCACCACGGTGACGACCACCACCCCGCCCATCACCGGCACCGGCGAGCCCGGCACCCGGGTGACGGTGCGCGAGGGCGACACGGTCCTCTGCACCGCCACCGTCAACGCGGCCGGCGCGTGGAGCTGCGTGCCCACCACCCCGCTGACGGAAGGCCCGCACGCGGTGACGTCCACCGCCGAGCTGCCCGGTGGCGGCGGCACCAGCCCCGTGTCCAACACCGTGCCCTTCACCGTGGACACCCAGGCCCCCGACACCGTCATCGTCCGGGGACCGGACGCGCGCACCAACGACAGGTCCGCGGAGTTCGAGTACGGGCCCCAGGACGCGGGCGTGACGTTCCAGTGCAGCCTCGACGGCGGCGACTTCGTCCCGTGCGAGGACACCTACGACGTCGGGCCGGGGGACCACACCCTGCGCGTGCGCGCGGTGGACGGGGTAGGCAACGTGGATACCTCGCCCGCGGTGCACACCTGGACGGTGGTGACCCAGAGCACGCGTGCCTTCGCGGGCGGTGGCTGTAGCGCCGCGCCGGACGCCTCGTGGCTGGCCCTCCTGGGCCTCCTGGGGCTGCGCCGCAGGCAGCAGCGCCGCACCTCCTAGCAGTTCGCGGAGCCCGCCGGAGGGGGACGGCCGTTCCCCCTTCGGGAGCGCCCCCTCGCTCCCTCCCACGGCGCCCTTCCGGCGGCGCTCCCGCATTTTCTGGCCTTCCCCCGTATGCTCCGTCCGTGCACGGGGCAGGCCGCCATCAAGAGTTGTACGAGGAAGAGGTCCTTCTCGCGTTGGACGAAGGGCTGCTGTCCTCCGACGAGGCGGCGGCCCTGCGCGAGGAGGCCCTCCGCCTGCACCGCGGCCCCCTGGAGTTGATGAAGGAGCGGGGGTTGCTGACGGAGAACACCCTGGACCTCCTGCGGAAGGACCTGGCCCGCGAGCGCACGGACCGGGGTGGTGCCGCGCCCATCCAGGAGGCCCCCACGCTGTCCACGGCGCCCCCGGCGACGGTGGACACGGACGGTGCGCCCGCGTTCCCGGTGCCCGGATGGGACCGGTACGAACCGGTGCGCTTCCTGGGCCAGGGCGGCATGGGCACGGTGTTCCTGGCGTATGATCCGCTCTTGCGCCGCAACGTGGCGCTCAAGTTCGTGCGGGACGGGGACCCGGAGCTGGCCCGCCGCTTCCTGTCCGAGGCCCGGGCCCAGGCCCGCGTGCGCCACGAGCGCGTGTGCGAGGTCTACGAGGTGGGCGAGGTGCGCGGCCAGGCCTTCATCGCCATGCGCTACGTGGAGGGCCCGTCGTTGGGGCAGCTCTCCCACTCGCTCACGCTGGAGCAGCGGGTGCTGGTGCTCGCCCAGGCGGCGGAGGGCGTGCACGCGGCGCACCGCGCGGGGCTCGTCCACCGCGACCTGAAGCCCGGCAACATCCTGGTGGAGCGCACGGAGGATGGAGGCTTCAACCCCTTCGTGATGGACTTCGGCCTCGCGCGCGACTGGCGCGAGGAGGGCGGCCACCCCAACGCGGTGCTGGGCACGCCGCACTACATGCCGCCCGAGCAGGCCCGGGGCGAGGGCCACCGGTTGGACCGGCGCGCGGACGTCTACGCCCTGGGCGGCACGCTGTACGCGCTGCTCACCGGGCAGCCCCCCTTCACCGGCGACACCGAGACGCAGGTGCTCACGCGGCTCCAGACGCAGCCGCCGGTGCCGCCGCGCGCGCTGGACGCCAACATCCCGGAGGACCTGGAGGCCATCGTCCTCAAGTGCCTGGAGAAGGAGCGGCCCCTCCGCTACGACTCCGTGCGCTCGCTCATCGACGACCTGCAGCGCTTCCTGGCCGGCGAGCCGGTGCGGGCCCGGCACGGCGCGCGCTACTGGCTGCGCAAGAAGGTCCGCAAGCACCGCGCGGCCCTGATGCTGGGCACGGGCGTGGTGGTGGTGGTGGCCGGGGCGCTGGGACAGGCGGCGCTCACGCGCGCCCAGGTATCCGAGCGGGAGCGGTTGGCCCGCGCCTTCACCGAGCGCGTGGAGCGCATCGAGTCCGCGGTGCGCTACTCCGCCCTGTCGCGCCTGCACGACACGCGCGAGGACCGACAGGCGCTGCGCGCGAGCATGGCCACGCTGGAGGCGGACGTGCGGCGCGCGGGCACGCAGGCGGAGGGCGCCGGGCAGTACGCGCTGGGCCGCGCGCTGTTCGCGCTGGACGACCTGGATGGCGCCCGCCAGAAGCTGGAGGCCGCGTGGACGCACGGCTACCGCGAGCCCCGCGTGGCGTGGGCGCTGGCGCAGGTGCTGGGCCACCTCTACCGCGACCAGCTCCTGCTGGACGTGGAGCGCCGCGCGCCCGAGCAGCGCGAGGCCCGCCGCCAGGAGTTGAACCGGCGCTACCGCGACCCCGCGCTCGTGTACCTGCGTCAGGCGGAAGGGCCGGACGTCCCCGCGCCGCCCGCGTTCGTGAAGGCCCTGTTCGCCTTCTACGAGGACCGGCCGGAGGAGGCCCTGTCCCTGCTGGGCACGCCCGGCATGCAGGTGCCGTGGTTCTACGAAGCGCCCCTCTTGCGCGGGGACATCCTCCTCGCGCGCGCCATGCAGCGCTGGAACGGGGGCGACCGCGCGGGCTCGCAGGCGGACCTGTCCCTGAGCCGTGAGGCGTACGCCGCCGCCGTCGCCACCGCGGAGAGCCAGCCGGGCGTGCACGCGGTGCTGGGCCGGCTGGAGCTGGCCGCGATGGTGATGGAGCTGTACGGCGAGGGGAACGTCCTGCCGCACTACGAGCGGGGCTTGAAGGCGCTGTCACACGCGCTCGCCGCCGCGCCGGACCATGCGCGCGCGCTGGTGCTGGTGGCGCGCTTCCACCGCCGGCTCGCGGAGCAGCGCACGAACCAGGGCGGGGAG
>NZ_RAWG01000251.1 GCF_003611735.1 Corallococcus sicarius
ACCTTCGCGTCCGTGCAACCGACGCCCGGGGCGGCGCGTCCGGCCTCCGGGGCCTTCGCCTCCGTGCAGCCGACACCCGCGCCCGCCCCCGCGCCCGCCGCCCCTGAAGATCCGGAGTCCGAGGCCCGCCGCGCCGAGCGGCAGGCCCGCCTCGCGCGCCACCCGTACATGGCGCGCAGCCACAAGCTCACGGAGCTCATCGCGCGGGGCAGGGCGGCCATCACGCGCGGAGACTTCGAGCGGGCCTACCAGGACTTCAACCACGTGCTGGGCCTGGATCCGAAGAACCGCGAGGTCGCCGCGCTGCTCGTCGACGCGCGCCGCAAGCATGATCAGCACCGCGCCCAGGCCGAGGTGGAGCGCGGCCAGCAGATGGAGATGCGCGGGGACTTCGCGGGTGCCCAGTCGGCCTACAAGCTGGCCGTCTCGCTCAACGGTGACAACCCGGAGGCGGCGTATCAGGCCGCGCGCGTGGGCCGGGAGCTGAACCAGGACCCCCAGGAGGTGCGCGCGCTCGCCCAGCGGGCAGTGGAGCTGAAGCCCGGCCGGGTGGAGTACCAACTGCTGCTGGGACAGGTGTTGCTCCTGGCGGGGCAGAAGAAGCAGGCGAAGCACCACTTCGAAGAGGTCGTGCGCCTGGATCCGGACCACGCCGAGGGCCGCGCCGCCCTCAAGAAGTTGCGTTGGACGTTCTCGTGAGGTGCATACGTCCCCATGGCTGAGTCCGAACCGCTGATTGGCATCGACCTGGGGACGACGAACAGCCTCGTCGCCACCGTCCAGGACGGCCAGCCCGTCATCATCAAGAACCGCACGGGCGTGCCCCTCACGCCGTCCGTGGTGGCGGTGTCGAAGAACGGCAAGCGGCTGGTGGGCGGCATCGCCAAGCGGCAGGCCATCACCAACCCGCAGGAGACGGTGTCCGCGGCGAAGCGCCTGATCGGCCGCAAGTTCTCCTCGCACCCGGTGCAGGACGCGCTGCGCGCGCTCACGTACCAGGTGGTGTGCGGCGCGCACGACGACGTGCGCATCCGGCTGGCGGGCCGCGACCTGGCCGTGCCGGAGATCAGCGCGATGATATTGGCGGAGCTGAAGGCGGACGCGGAGGCCCACTTCGGGCGGCCCGTCACCCAGGCCGTCATCACCGTGCCGGCCTACTTCAACGACGGCCAGCGCCAGGCCACCAAGGACGCGGGCCGCATCGCCGGGCTGGAGGTGCTTCGCATCATCAACGAGCCCACCGCGGCGGCGCTGGCGTACGGCTTCGGGCGCACGGTGAACGGGAAGATCGCCGTGTTGGACCTGGGCGGCGGCACCTTCGACGTGTCGGTGCTGGAGATCAACAACGGCATCTTCGACGTGGTGGCCACCGGCGGCGACACGTTCCTCGGCGGCGAGGACTGGGACCACCGCATCATCGAGTGGATGGTGTTCGGCTTCGCCAAGGAGCACGGCGTCGACCTGCGCAAGGACCGCATGGCGCTGCAGCGGCTGAAGGACGCCGCGGAGAAGGCGAAGGTGGAGCTGTCGTCGGTGAAGGAGACGCAGCTGCACCTGCCCTTCATCTGCACGCCGCCGGGCGGAGGCGCCGCGCTGCACCTCCAGACGACGCTCACCCGCGAGAAGCTGGAGGACCTGACGGCGGACCTGGGCGAGCGCCTCGTCGGCATCACCTCCGAAGTACTGGGCGAGGCGAACGTGCGCCCCTCGGAGCTGAAGGAGGTCATCCTCGTGGGGGGCATGTCGCGCATGCCCCGCATCGTGGAGCAGGTGCGCCAGTACTTCCGCCGCGAGCCCTGCAAGGGCGTGCACGCCGAGGAGGTGGTCGCCCTGGGCGCCGCCATCCAGGCGCACGCGCTGGTGGCGCAGGAGGGGGAGCTGCTGCTCCTGGACGTCACGCCGCAGAGCATGGGCGTGGCCATCGCGGGCGGCTACGTGCGCCGGCTGATTCCACGCAACACCACCGTGCCCACGTCCGCGACGGAGGTGTTCGCCACGTCCAAGGACTTCCAGCGCACGGTGAAGATCATGGTGCTCCAGGGCGAGCACGAGCTCGCGCACCACAACGAACTCTTGGGCGAGTTCCTCCTCACCGGCCTGCGCGAGGCGCCGCGCGGTCAGGTGGAGATTGAGGTGACGTTCGACATCAACGCGGAAGGCATCGTGTCCGTGTCCGCGCGCGACCGGGACACCGGCCTGCGCCAGTCCATCACCGTCACCGCCTCCAGCGGCCTCACGGAGGACGAGCTGCGCCGCATCATGGACGAGCAGCGCGACTGGATGGTGACCGCGCGCGCCTCCGAGGAATTGAAGACGAAGCGCGTGGAGCTGGACACCCTGGCCCGCGACCTGGTGGACGCGCTCTCACGCGTCCGGCTCATGCCCGGCTCCGGAGGCCTGTCACCCGACGTGGTCGCCCGCGCCGAGATGGCCCTGGACCACGCGCGCCAGGTGCGCGGCGGCGAGGACGTGGGCGCCCTGACGCGGGCCTGCGAGGCGCTCTCCCAGAGCCTGCCGCTCTTGCGCTCGGCCACCCCGCGCGGGACGCCAGGACGGTAGCCGCGCATGCCCGGGCCCTCCGCCACCGCCCGCCGTTCCTCCCTGACGCGGGGCACACGCCCGTGCCACGCTTCGCGATGGAGCCGCCCATGAACACGCTGCGCGCCCGGCAGCTCGTCGAAGCGGGGTTGCTGTTGCGACTGAGTGGCGACACGCCGGGCGCGGAGAAGCTGTTCCTGCGAGCGCTGGAGCTGGATCCCGCCAACACGCGCGCGCGCCAGCTCCTGGGACAGGGCGGTGGTGCCACGGGCCCCGGGGCCGCGCGGGCGGCGAACGCGGCGGGCCCCGACCTGGAGGGGGACTGGGGCGCCTGGGCCGAGTCCGCCACCGCCGGCCCCGCCGTGCCCCTGCCCGAGTCCGTCAGTCTCCCCGAAGGAACCGGGATGCGGGGCGACGCGTTGGATCTCATCGCGGAGGAGCACCGCACGCAGGAGTTCGGCCTCCCGGAGACCTTCTCCGGGACGGGCGGCCCGCTCCCCCAGGGCTCCGAGGTGGAGTGCCTGCTGCGCGGGGCAGAGGATTTGCTGACGCTGGATGACCACTCGGGCGCGGTGGACCTGCTGCGCCGGGCGCAGTCGCTGGCGCCGGAGGATCCACGCGTGGAGGCGCTGAGAGATCGCAGCGAGCGCATCCTGGTGTCCATGCTGGAGGCCCGCCTGGGCGACCTGAGCCGGATGCCGCGCGTGCGCCTGCAGCCGGACGACATCATCTGGCTGAACCTGGATCACCGCGCCGGCTTCGTGCTCGCGCAGATTGACGGCGCGGTGAGCTTCGACGACCTCTTCGCGCTGTCGGGGATGTCGCGGCTGGACACCGCGCGCATCCTCGCGCAGCTGCTCGACGAGGGCATCATCGCCCCCGGCGAGTCCCCGGGCTTCACGCGGGGCGGATGACGGCCGTCCAGACGCCGCGCACCACGGGTTCGCCGCGCGCGTTCTGCGTCTGGGTGGTGACGACGAGGAAGTCCATCCCGGCCTTGCGGTAGATTTCGGAGATGTGGCCCGTGGTGGTGAGCACGTCCCCGGGGCGCATCACCCCCAGGAACTCCAGCTCCTGCTCGCCGTGCACCAGCCGCACGCGGTCCACGCCCAGCTCCGGATCCGCGATGGCGGCGCTGAAGGGGCGGATGGCGAACACCACCGCGAAGCTGGGGAAGGCGATGACGTCCCCGTAGGGCCCCGCCGCCGCCGCGTCCTGCGAGTAGAGCAGGGGGCTGACGTGCGCGGGCGGCTCGCCGAAGGTGCCCGCGGAGGGCACGGAGCCCCCGAGGATGAGGGAGAACTCGCGCAGCTTCTCCCGGCCGATTTCGTAGGTGAACGGGCCGTACGCACGGCCGATGAACTTCGGGTCCAGGGCCATGGCTATCCGAGCGAGGTTTCGACGACGGCGCCCCGGAGGACGGGCTCGCCGCGCTGGTTGGTGGCGGTGACTTCGGTGGTCAGCCGGCCGTCCGCGACGGCGACGACGCGGCCGGTGAAGGTGACGGTGTCCTCGGGCAGCACCGGCCGGGAGAAGCGCACCCTCACGCGGCGCACGAGGCCCGGGTCCCCCACGAAGACAGCCACGGCCTCCACCGCCCAGCCGAGGGTGCAGAGCCCCTGGAGGATGACGCCGTTGAAGCCGGCGAGCCTCCCCACCTCCGGGTCGATGTGGATGGGGTTGTAGTCCCCGGAAGCGCCCGCGTAATAGACCGGCCGGAGCCGGTCGCACTGACGGACATGGGTGAAGGTGTCTCCCACCTGGAACGTGCGTGCCATGAGGCCGGGAAGCCTACCGCTCCCCCTCCACGGGTGTCCGGTGGAAACGAAGAGAGGGGCGGCCCCCACCTTGAGGACCGCCCCTCCGTGACTTCAGGGCTTCAGGACTTCCGGCCGACTACGCCTTCTTGCGACGGCGCGTCAGGCCCATGGCCGCGAGCAGGGCCATCAGCGGGGCCATGCCGCCCACGGAGCCACCCGTGGACGAGCAGCCACCGCCCTTGTTCTTCACCTTCACCGTGTAGTTGAGCTCCCCGGTCGAGGCCCCGTCGGAATCCGTCACGGTGAGGCTGAACGTCAGCTCCGTGTCGGAGTTCACCTTCGGCGCCGTGAACTCCAGCTTGGAGGAGTCCGTACCCGTGAGGCTCACGCTCGGGCCACCCGTCTGGGTCCACGCGTAGGTGAGCGTGTCCCCGTCCGCGTCGGTGGCGTTGGAGGTGAGGGTCACCTTGGCGTTCTCGTCCACGGTGATGGTGCCACCCGTGCCCGTCGGCGCGCGGTTGGCCTTGTGCACCGTCACGTTGACCAGGTCGGACGCAGACACGCCGTTGGCCGTCGCCGTCAGGCGGAAGGACAGGACGGTGTCGGCGCTGACGTCCGGCGCGGTGAAGGTCGCGGAGGCGGTGTCGCCCCCCGTGAGCGTCACGGCCGGGCCATCCACCTGGGTCCAGGCGTAGGTCACCGCGTCACCTTCCGGATCCGTGGCCGTGCCGGCCAGCGTCACCGACGTGCGGGCATCCACGTCCTGGTCGGCGCCCGCGTCCACCACCGGCGCGCCTTCGACGTGCAGCACCGTCACGGCCACCGACTTGGAGGCCTTCGCGGTGCCGTCCGACACGGTGACGGTGAAGGTGAGCTGCGTGTTCGCTGCCACCTCGGGGGCCAGGAACGTGGCCTTGGCCTTGGTGGCGTCGGTCAGCGTGACAATCGGGCTGCCGCCCGTCTGCGTCCAGGTGAAGGTCAGGCTCTCGGAGTCCACCGTGTCCGCGTCCGTTGAAGCCGAGGCATCCAGCGTCACGGGCGAGGGGTCACGCTCGTTCACCGTCGCCGGCGTGGCGACGGCCGAGGCGACGGGGGCCTGGTTCACGTTGATGATCTGGATTTCGACCGTCTTCGGGAGGCTCGTCTTGCCGGCCTTGTCGGTGACGACAAGCTGGAAGGCGACGATGTCGCTGTAGTCCACGTCCGCGATGAACGACGGGCCCGAGGAGGTCGCGTCGTCGAGCGTGACCGGCGTGACGCCGCCCACCTGCGTCCACTGGTAGGTGAGCGTGTCACCGGCGGCGGCGTCCGGGTCGAAGCTGCCCGTGCCGTTGAGGACGATCTTCGTACGGTTCAGCACTCCACCCACGAGGGTCCCTTCGGGAACCGCGGCGAGGCCCACCCGCGACGGGCCCGCGTTCGCGAACGGACGCAGGTTGCAGGTGCCGGTGGAGGCCGGCTGCTCGGCCTGCGCCTGGAACACCGGCGTCGCGCCGGTGAACACCACGTCATCCACGTCCAGGCCGTACGCGCCCACGGCCACGTCCGCGCCAATGCGGAAGCGGAAGCGGACGTTCTTGAGGCCCAGGCTCGGGAAGAAGTCCTTGAAGTTGATGGACGCGGACTTGAACGCCGGGAAACCCGTGCTCGCCCTCGCCATGGCCATGCGACCCTCGAGGGGGTTCCCACCGCCCGTTTCGAGTTCGGTCGTGTAGCCCGGATCCGCGTCCACCACCGGGTACAGGTCCCAGGGGTCGGTCCAGCTGATGCCATCCACCGTGAACTCCAGCACCGCGCCGTCATAGGCAGGGCCGGTGGTGGTGGGGTAGCCCAGCTCGAAGGAGTGGCGGTACTTGTAGCTGATGGTGAAGTCAGCCGCCTCGTCCACGGTCATCCACGGGCTGGTGAGCGTGATCTCCGACGCCACGGACGGGTTGAAGCCGTGCACGTAGCGGTTCTCCACCGGACCCTCGAGCTTGAAGTCACCCGAGGCCACCAGGTTGTCCGAGACGGTCCACGAGGACAGGTCGGACTCGAAGGACTCCGTGTTGCTGGTGGTCGGAACGTTGTCGTAGTTGACGCGCGGGTCGTACGTCACCGTCTTCGCCGAGGCCGGGATCGACGGCTCGTTGAAGACGACCGTCAGGCCCGCGCGGGCGTTCGCACCGGACACCGCGCTCAGGTCCACCTTCAGCGACACGGTGGCTTCCGCGCCGCGCGCCAGGGCCGGGATGGAGACCGTGTTCCCGTTCGGGAACGCGAGGGTGGCCGTGGTGCTGGTGGTGCTGACCGTGCCCGTGAAGGCAGCCAGGGCCTCGCCGCCCACGTTGCGCACGGTGACCTTGAGGACACCCTGCTCGCCGACGTCGAGGACGCCGTCCACGTCGCAGCCCACCGCGCTGTCATCCAGCTGGATGCGGGTGACCTCGATGTTCGTGCCCGTGGCGAAGCTCTCCACCACGCCGATGTGGTCGAAGGAGTTGCGGTCCGGCGCCTTGGCGCCGAAGCCCGCGCCGCGCTTGGCGAAGGCGTTCACGAAGCGCTGGTAGTCCGTCGGGTCGGACGCCAGGGCGACGGCCCAGAGCGCGTCACGCGCCTCGATGAAGGTGGGCGAGCTCGGCGTCGCCTTGTAGGCGGCGACGAGGTAGCGCTTCATCCGCTCCTGGGCCTCCTGGAAGGGGTACGCGTTCAGCAGGCTCACGTAGCTCTCCCACAGCATCGTGGCCCACACCTCACCGCTGTTGTGGACCTCGCTGTTGAGCTCCGCCCGGAGGTCCGCCATCTGGTCGGCCAGCAGCGGGACGTGGTTCTGGATGTGCTTGAACGTCAGGCCGTTCTTGGCGAAGTCCGTCGAATACGGGATGCGACGGATGCCGTAGTAGTAGCCCTGGTTCCGGCCGCCGCTGCTGGTGTAGCCGGCGGCGTTGTAGACGCCCTGCCACTGGCTGTTGCCGGGCTTGTTCTTGTCGGCCTCACGCACCTGCATGAGCATGGCGGTGAAGTCACCCCAGCCCTCGCCCATGGAGCGGCCCTGGTTGTTGTTGAGGCCCGCGGCGTTGCCGACGAGGCGGTTGCTGATGTAGTGCCCCCACTCGTGGGCGACGATGGCGTTGTCCAGCGTGCCGTCGCGATCCAGGTCCGCGATGCGGCGCAGCTGCACGGACACGGGGCCGTTCGCCAGGTTCGTCTTCCAGACGGTCGCGGCGGCCTGGGCGAGCGACAGGCTGGGGATGGTCACGGCGGGGTTGGAACCGCCCAGCCCGGGAGCATCCCCCGGGGCGTTGTTGGCGATGATCGCCGCGATGGCACCCGCGTCCTGGGCGAACTTCGCCTTCAGGTTGAAGTCGCAGCTTCCGCGGTCGACGAGGGCGATCTTCCCCTCGAAGTAGCCCGGGGCGAACGCCTTGCAGCCCAGCGTGTTGGTCGCCGGGTCCGCGGGACCCGTGGGGCCCGTGGGGCCGACCTTGATCTCACCCTGCACGTCGAAGACGCTGGGGCCGAACGCCGCCGTGTTGGCGTCGTAGACCCCGGCGATGGACGCCGGCGACAGCACCCTCGCCTCGGGGAGGCCGGAGAACACGTACATCTGCATGCGCGGCGACGCACCGTCGGCCGGCGTGCTCATGTTGGCGTTGTCCTTGCCGCCAAAGTCCTGGGCCTGCGCCTGGATGGGGTCTGCCTCCAAGCCGCCGCGGCCGTAGTTGAACGCCTGGGCGTTGCCGGAGGCCTCGTCGAAGCCCGAGTCGTAGAACCAGTCGTGGAGGAAGTTGTTGACGTAGAACAGGTTCACCACCGAGGCCTTGATCTGCTCGGGGGAGAAGCCCGGGGCCTTGGTCGTGTCGTAGACGTACGAGAACGTGTTGGCGCTCGTCGTCTCCGCGCGGAGGTCCGCGCTGCCGGGCTCGAAGCCATCCGGCGCGGCCAGGTCCGCGTACGCGTCCACGTTGTTGCCCGAGGTCTGCGTGGCGTTGGCCGGCAGCCACGGGTCGTTCTGGCTGTAGGGGCTGTTGGCGAGGGTGATGTTCCTCGCGGGGCGATCCAACGGGGCCTGGTAGCCGTCGCGGGTGCCCGTGGGGTGCGGGGTCGCGTCATTGCCCTGGGGACCGTCGTCCGGGATGAACGGCGACGCCTCATCCGCCCAGACCTTGTACGTGAAGGCCGTGCCCCCGGCGTCCGCGGTCAGGTCGTTGCGGAAGAGCACCTGGCCGGTGGTCGCGGAGACCACGTAGCCGAAGTACTGGCTGGAGCGCGCCGCCTTCGGGCCGGCGTTGACCTCCACGTACCAGGCGGGCTCGAGCGCGCCGGACAGCATGTAGAACACCTGCCGGGCACGGGCCGGGATCGCCAGGTGCTGCGGCAGCGCGGACTTCGCGGCCGGAGCCAGCTCGAAGAAGGTGTAGTCACCCCGCGTGCCGGCGTTGACGAACGACGCGGCCTGCGCGCCGGAGCCCGTCAGGTCCTTGAACGCGCCGGAGAGCGCGTCCGCGGCGCCCAGGCGGAAGGCGCCGGTGCGGCTCTTGGCGCGCGCGCTCTGGGTGAGGTCGGACGGGGCCAGGTAGCCGCTGACGGCCACCAGGCGCAGGTCCTGGCCCATGATGACCTTGACCTCGTTGCGGAAGACCGGGATGCCGTTCACCGTCTGGTTGAACGTGGCGATGATGGCGCCCTTGCCGGTGTTGTGCATCGAGCGGAGCGTCGCGCCGCCGACGTCCGTGCGCGACAGCCGGTAGCTGTCCGCCACCGTCTGCAGGTGGGCGCGCGCCGCGCCTTCCGCGGTCATGCCACCGCGGATGACGGACTTGGACTGCGCGCCATCCTGAGTCGCCCAAGCGAAGGTGGGCACGCCGAGCCGCTGCTCGGTCTGCTCGACGCGAAGTCCGCGAGCCATCGCCGTGGAGGGGTCCACGGCGAGCGCGCGGGACTCCCGCTGCTCCAGGAACGCGTCGTAGTTCGACCGCTCCTTGGCCCACGCACTGGTGCCCGCCATGGGCACCAGCAGCAGACTGGTCAACAGCTTTTCCCTGAGACGCATGCGCCTTCCTTCTTGGGGGTGATGAACGACAATCGGATGAGGGGGACTGCGGGAGACGACGACTGCGAAAGGAGCACGCCGGGGGGGCGGACTCCCTACGGCTTCAGGACCGTGCTTTGACAGCCCATAAGGGAACGCAGCCCGACGCCTGGGGTCGCATCGATGCGACGGCGTGAGGCCCGACGAGAAATCACGAAACAAGGGGCGCGCGCGGAGGGCGCGAAGCGCTCCTCGGGGCCGGACAGGCGGGGCGCGACACCGGCGCCCGGAGTGAAACACTCGAATCGCTTGTCAACGATGACGGGCAAACGCTGCGCTCCCACCCACTGCTCCGGACGCGGTGTTGCTCACCGGTCCGGATTCAAGTGAGGGTGCATGGTAACCAGGACACTGGATCTTTGAAAAGAGGGGGTCCCCTCATCTTTGCGTTAGCAACCCAGTAACAATTGTCAGTCTGGAATAAGCGGGACGCGCGCTCCGCGCCTCTCCAGCAGACAGGCGGGCGAAGCGCGGGGCGCGACGGCGCGCCGCACCTTGCGCGTGAAACACATCCCTGCTCAGCGGCGCGAACGTGGCGCGGGGCTGTCGTCGGAGGAGGAGAGGGAGGACTGGTCGAGCGGATCCTCGACCTCCGCGCCCTCGCGGCGCAGCTTGTACTGTTCGCGCACGTAGGTGACGAGCTGGTCCAGGTACGAGGACAGCGGCGGGCACCTCACGCCGGTGCCGTCGAGCAGCTCCAGCGTGTTGTGGCAGTTGTAGATGGCCAGGTGGTTCACGTAGCTGATGGCGGCGCGCTGGGGCCGGGCCAGCTTCTCCAGCAGGGGCAGCCGCAGCATCACGTCCGCGGCGCGCGCGGATAGGTTGAAGCGCGGCAGCCGCTTGTTGGACTTCTCCGCGATGAGCTCGTACACGCGCCGCGCGCTCATGGGGTTGGGGTCCACCAGGTGGAAGGTGCGGCCCTTGGCGCGGTCGTCCCGCGACAGCCGCCACACCGCCTCCACCACGAAGTCCACCGGGACGACGTTGAGGGGCGCGACGCCGTTGCCCGGCAGGGGCAGCGGCACCACCAGCGGGGACGTGACGAGCAGGATGCCCAGGTAGTAGGGGCCCTCGAAGCGGTCAATCTCCCCCGTGCGCGAGTCACCCACCACGCTGGATGGCCGGAAGATGGTGACGGGGAGGGTGGCCGCCGCGCGCTGCACCAGCCGCTCCGCCTGGAACTTCGTCTCCTCGTACGCGTTGCGGAAGCCCTGGCCGCGCTCGAGCTCGTCCTCGGCGATGACGCCCACCCGGTCGCCGGACACGTAGCAGGTGGAGAAGTGGCTGAAGCGCGACAGGTGCTCGCAGTCGCGCGCCAGCTCCAGCAGGTTGCGGGTGCCGTCCACGTTCACCCGCCACGCGGTCTCCTTGGGCACGCCCAGCTGCGACACGGCCGCCAGGTGGAAGATGTCCGTCACCCGCTCGCACAGGCGCTGGTACTCCTCGCCGGACAGGCCCAGGTGCATGTCCACCGCGTCGCCGGTGAGCAGCTCCACCTTCGCGCCCTGCACCTTCGCCGCGAGCGCCTGGGCCTCCTTGAAGGCCTTGGGCTGCACCAGCGCGTAGATGTGCCCCTTCGGGTCCTCGCGCGCGATGTGCTCCACCAGCCGCTTGCCGATGAAGCCCGGGTAGCCGGTGATGAAGTAGGTGCCAGCGCTGCTCTTCTTCGGCTTGTCGCTCATTCGGGGCGCAGCATACCCGCCCGTCAGCCGTGTGCGAGCATCGCCCGCCACACCGCCTCCACCTGGGGACGGGTGGCCTCCGGCGCGCCGCTGTTGTCGATGACCCAGGTCGCGTGCTGTCGCTTGTCGTCCAGCGACAGCTGCGCCGCGAGCCGCGCCTCCGCCGCCTGCGCATCCAGCCCGTCGCGCACCATCAGCCGCGCCTTCTGCACCTCCCGGGGCACCCAGACGACCGCCACGCCCTCCATGGCGGTGTGCAGGCCCGTCTCGATGAGGAGCGGCACGTCGTAGACGGCGTGGGTGATGCCCTCTGCCTCCAGCGCCGCGAGCTTCTCCATGAACGCGGCTCTCACCTGGGGGTGCACGATGGCGTTGAGGGCGGCGCGCTCGGCGGGGTCCGCGAAGATGTGGGCGCCCAGCTTCACCCGGTCCAGGCGGCCGTCGGGGCCCACCACGCCGGGGAAGCGCTCGCGGATGCTCTGGAGCCCGGGCGTGCCGGGCTCCACCACCTCGCGGGCGATGACGTCCGCGTCCAGCACGCGCGCGCCCAACTCCCGCAGCATCCGGCTCACCGTGCTCTTGCCGGAGGCGATGCCGCCCGTCAGTCCGAAGACGTGCACGGGTTACTTCGCGGCCTTGGGCGTGGTGAAGACGAAGGACTGCACCGTCTTGCCGTCCTCGTTGAAGAAGATGGCCACGCCCAGCTTCACGTAGAGGAAGTAGGTGCGGAAGTCGTCCGTGAGCTTGCGCAGGTAGCAGGGCGTGGCGGGCACGGCGCCGGCCGGGCACGCGGGGCCGTAGCTGTTCTCGATGGTGTCCTTCTCGATGATGGGCGCGGGGAAGACGTCAATGCGCTCCACCAGCTGCGTGGCCGGGTCCACCTTGAACTGCGCCTGGGTGGTGCCCTTGATGGCCTCCTTGGCGAAGTAGGCCAGGATCTCCTTTCCGTCCTGGGACATGGTCCGGGACGGTTCGCCGAACTTCTTCACGATGTCCTCCTTCTTGGAGGACCCGGGTTCGATGGTCTGCCACGGCTTGGCCGAAGCAGGCAGGGAGACGACGACGGCAGCGACGGCGGCAAGGACGGCAATGACGGGGGTGCGCATCTCGACTCCTCCCTAACGGATCAGGCAGGCGCGCCTCAAGGTCCGTGACCTGAAGCGACGCGCGTGTCCACCCGGCATTCAATCACGAACGAGACGCCTTGCCCCGTCCGGGGGGCTCTGCTACGTGCTCAAGCCATGCGTTCTCGTGCCTTCCGGGTCTTTTCCGCCCTCCTGCTCGCCGCTTGTGGCGGTCTTGCCGGGGCTGCGGACTTCACGGGTCCCGACAGCTGCAAGGGCTGCCACCCGGAGGCGTACGACGCGTGGATGAAGTCCAAGCACGCGCGGGCCACGGAGACCCTGGCGGACGGGCAGAAGAAGGACGCGCGCTGCCTGTCCTGCCACGCGCCGGACCAGGCGGAGCAGACGCTCGCGGCCGTCACCTGCGAGACGTGCCACGGGGGCGGGCAGTACTACTCGCCGTCCTACGTGATGAAGGACCCGGAGCTGGCGCGGCTGGTAGGGCTGGTGGACCCCTCCGAAAAGCAGTGCCGCACCTGCCATGACGCCTCCTCTCCCTCCCTGCGCCCGTTCGATTTCAAGGAAGCGCTGAAGGCCATCGACCACTGGTCCGCCGAACGTGCCCGCAAGCAGCAGACCCGCGCGGATGCGGCCCCCTCCACGCCGGCACCCGCCACGGCGAAGAAGTGACCCCAGCTTGATCAAGATCCTCGACTCCCGCTTCATCACCACCGCCGTGGAATTGAAGGGCCTGCCCACGGACCACGCCGCGGAGGTCGCCTTCGTCGGTCGCTCCAACGTGGGCAAGTCGTCCATGATCAACGCCCTGACGAACCGGCGGAAGCTGGTGCGCGTGTCCAACACGCCGGGGCGCACCCGCACGCTCAACTTCTTCGACGTGGACCTGGACCGGGACGGCACCCGCCACACGGTGCGCCTGGCGGACCTGCCTGGCTACGGCTTCGCCAAGGCGAGCAAGGCGGACAAGGCCCAGTGGCAGGAGATGATCACCTCCTACCTGAAGCACCGGCACCGGCTGGAGGTGGTGGTGAGCATCATCGACGCGGAGGTGGGCCCCTCGCCGGAGGACCTGCGCACGCTCGACTACCTGCAGGAGCACAACAAGCGCATCCTCGTGGTGGCCACGAAGATCGACCGGCTGACCAAGGCGCAGCGCAAGCCCCGGCTCAGCGCCCTGGCCACGCAGCTGGAGCTGCCCCGCGAGGCGCTGGTGCCGTTCTCCTCCACCGAAAAGCTGGGCGTGGAGGAGGTCTGGGGCACGCTGCTGGACACCTTCGGCAAGGCCACCCGCGTCTGAGGCTGCCGGGCCCCGGCACGCTGTGGTAGCACCCCCGGCGTGTCCCAGAACGGCAAGACGAATGGTGGTGGTGCGCCCCTCGCTCCTCGCGAGGTGCGTCAGCGGTTGATGCGCCTGAGCCCGCGCCAGCGGATGGAGGCCCTGCTCGACGGGCCCGACACGCCCGCGATGGTGCGCTCGCTGCCCGCCGAGGACCTGTACGTCACCATCCAGGAAATTGGCCTCGCGGACACGACGGAGCTGGTGCAGCTGGCGTCCCCCGCGCAGTTCCGCACCTTCGTGGACCTGGGCGGGTGGCAGCGGGACAAGCTGGATCCCCACGCGGTGCTGACGTGGCTGCGGGCCGCGCGCGGGGATGAGCCCGAGGACTTCCTTCGCAAGCTGCACGCGGTGGACCTGGAGGTGGTGGAGACGCTCCTCAAGGAGTTCACCACCGTGTACGACCTGGAGGAGGACCCGGACGCCAACCCCCAGGGCATGACGGTGGAGACGCCCGAGGGGCGCTACCTGGTGGAGATCAAGCTGGAGGGCGCGGAGATGTCCGCCATGCGCGCCATCGTCAACGACCTCATCGCGGAGAGCCCCTTCGAGTCCGTGCGCCTCTTCGAGGCCGTGCGCTGGGAGATCCCCTCGGAGCTGGAGGAGACGGCCTTCCAGTTCCGCCGCGCGCGCCTGGCCGACCTGGGCTTCCCCGCGCTGGAGGACGCCCTGGCCCTCTTCAGCCGCGTGGACGTGCCCCCGCGCCCCACCTCCCCCGCGTCC
>NZ_RAWG01000252.1 GCF_003611735.1 Corallococcus sicarius
CAGATGTGTATAAGGGACAGCCCCGCGGCTGCCACCGCGCGCGCTCCCGAGCCCGTCGCCGTCGCGGCGCCCCCGCCCGTGAAGGAGGAGGAGGCCCCGAACGTCGCGAAGGGCAACTCCATCGCGGATCGCAGCATCCGCGTGAACGTGGAGGTGCTGGACTCGCTGGGCCTGCTCGCCGGTGACCTGCTTGTGGAGAGCGCCCGCGGCCGGCTGCGCAGCACGGAGACCGCGGCGCTCTTCGAGCGCTTCAGCCGCCTGGGCGACCGCTTCCTGCGGATGTCCGAACAGGTGGACGTGCCGGATGCCGTGCGCTCGGAGCTGGAGCGCGCGGAGGCGGACCTGCACATGCTGCGCGACGACGCGTTCCGCTTCGTGCGCCGCAACGGCGACGGCATCAACACGCTGCACGGCAACCTGGCCCAGTTGGCGGACCACGTGGCCGAGGCGCGCCTGGTGCCACTGGCCACCGTGTTCGACGCGTTCCCGCGCGCGGTGCGCGACATCGCGAAGACGCAGGAGAAGGAAGTGGACCTGGTCATCGAGAACGCCGACATCGGCGTGGACCGGTCCATGCTGGCCGACGTGCGCGACGCGCTGGTGCACCTGTTGCGCAACGCGGTGGATCACGGCCTGGAGTCGCCGGACCTCCGCCAGCAGATGGGCAAGCCCGCCACGGGTCGCATCCGCATCCGGGTGCGCGTGGACGGCGACATGCTCCACATCGAGGTGGAGGACGACGGCCGGGGCATGGACACGGACCGGCTCAAGCAGGTGGCCGTCAACAAGCGGCTGCTGTCGCCGGTGCAGGCCGCGGCGCTGTCGGAGCGCGAGGCCATCGAGCTCATCTTCCGCCCCGGCTTCTCCACCCGCGAGCAGGTCAGCGAGCTGTCCGGCCGCGGCGTGGGCATGGACGTGGTGAAGCGCAAGGTGGAGACGCTGGGCGGTTCGGTGGGCGTCTCGAGCCGTCAGGGCCGTGGCACTACCATCACGCTGCGCCTGCCGCAGTCGCTGGCCCTGATGAAGGTCCTGCTGGTGCGCCTGGGCGACGACGTCTACGGCATGCCCGCCGCGGACGTGGTGGCCGTCATGCGCATCAAGCCCGATGACCGCATGGAGGTCTTCGGGACGCTGGCGGTGCGGCACCGGGGCAAGCCCACGGCGCTCGTGGCGCTGGGGCCGCTTCTGGGCCTCAACGGCGGCAACCGCTTCGACAAGCCACCCGCGGTGGTGGTGCGCCACGGCGACGACTACGCCGCGCTGGTGGTGGACGGCTTCGTGGACGAGCGCGAGGTCGCGGTGAAGCCCTGCGGCGGCGAGTTCCTCAAGGGCGCGCCCTTCATCGCGGGCACGGCGGCGCTGGAGGACGGGCGCATCGCCGTACTGCTGCACGTGCCGGACATCATGACCGAGGTGCGCCGCATGGCCCGCCCCGTCACCCAGGCCCCGGCCAGCCGGCGGCTGCGGGTGCTGCTGGTGGACGACTCGCCCATTGCCCGCGCGACCGAGGGCGCGCTCGTCAAGGCCCTGGGCCACAACGTGGAGGAGGCGCAGGACGGCGAGGAGGCCTACGCGAAGGTGCAGACGAACACGTACGACCTCATCCTCACCGACGTGCAGATGCCCAAGCTGGACGGGTTCTCGCTCACGCGGCGGCTGAAGGCGACGCCCTCCGTGGCGCGCATCCCGGTCATCATCCTGTCGTCGCTCGCGTCGCCGGAGGACAAGCGGCGCGGCCTGGATGCGGGCGCGGACGCGTACCTCGTCAAGGGCGAGCTGGGTGTCGAGATACTGGCGCAGTCCATCGATCGGCTGACCTGAGGAGCGACGGGTGGGTGGGGGCTCAGCGGTGATGGGACTCGCGTTCCGGGTACTCCTCGTGGGGCGGGGCCTGCGCGCGCTGGCGCCCAGGCTCTTCGACGGGGAGTCACTCGTGGCCGTGGGGCCGCCCGAAGCGGACTACGCGAACGTGGAGGACGTCGTGCGGCGTCACTTCCCGGACGTGCTCCTGGTGGACCTGCTCCACTCGGATGCCCTGGGCGCCATCGAGCGCGTCATGGCGACCCGGCCGGTGCCCATCCTCGCGCTGCACCCGGGGGTGCTCACCGGACAGCAGGCCTTCCAGGCCCTGGCCCTGGGGGCGCTGGACGTGATGGACCGGCCCATCACCCCGGGGCCGGAGTTCTGGCACGCGGTGGGCCGCAAGCTGGTGATGCTGTCGCAGGTGAAGGGCGTGCGCCCGTCACCCTCCGTCAGCAGGCCGGTGCCGGAGGGGCCGGCGGCGCCGTTCCCCCTGGTGGCGCTGGCCGCGTCACTGGGCGGCCCGAAGGCCGTGGCGCAGGTGCTGCGGATGATTCCGCGCGGCTTCCCGGCGCCCATCGCCTACTGTCAGCACATCAGCGAGGGCTTCACGGAGGGGCTGGCGCACTGGCTCTCCACGGAGACCGCGCTGCGCGTCGTCGAGGCCACGCATGACGCCTCGATGGTGCCGGGGACGGTGTACATCGCCCCCTCGGGAGGGCACCTGCTGGTGAAGTCGGAGGGCCGTCTGGAACTGGACTCGGGACCTGCCCTGCGGGGCTTTCGCCCCTCGTGTGATATGCTGCTCACTTCGGCGGGGGAGGCTTTCGGACGGCGCTGCATCGGCGTCATCCTCACGGGCATGGGCCGCGACGGCGCCAGGGGTCTGAAGGAGATTCGCGAGCGGGGCGGACGCACCATCGCGCAGGACGAGGCGTCGTGCGTCGTCTACGGCATGCCGCGCGAGGCGGTGCAGTTGGGCGCGGCGCAGCAGGTGCTGCCGCTCGAGCGCATCGGTCCGACGCTCGTGCAGTGGGTGGACGCGTGCTGACCGTGGGCAACAAGGTCCTCCAGCAGCTGGCCGCGCTCCTCCTGGAGCGCGCGGGGCTGAAGATCACCCTGGACGGCTACCACAGCCTGAGGCTCGCGCTGTCCACGCGCATGCCCGTGCTGGGCCTGAGCGACCCTGAGAAGTACATGCAGCGGCTCCTGGGCACCCAGGGCGAGGAGGAGCTGCGCGCGCTCCTGCCCCTGGTGACGGTGGGGCACACGGAGTTCTTCCGCGACGCCAAGCAGTTCCGCGCGCTGGAGCAGAGCGTGCTGCCGGAGCTGCTCGCGCGGGCGCGGCGCGAGATGCGCAAGGTGTCCATCTGGTCCGCGGGCTGCGCCACCGGCGAGGAGCCCTACAGCCTGGCGCTCGTGATGGCGGAGCTGGGCGCGCTCGCGGTGGAGGTGGACCTGTGGGCCACCGACCTGAACCTGGCCGCGGTGGAGGCCGCGCGGCAGGGGCGCTTCACGAACCGTCGCGCGATGGCCATTGGCACGGAGCGGCTGAAGCGCTTCTTCAAGCCGGTGGACGAGGGCTACGAGGCGTCGCCCATCCTTCGCGAGTACATCCGCTTCGACGGGCAGAACCTGGCCGCGCCGGTGTTCGACAAGGTCGCGCCCGCGTCGTTGGATCTCATCCTCTGCCGCAACGTCATCATCTACTTCGACCTGCCCACCATCCGCGGGTTGATGGACCGGTTCCTCACCGCGCTGCGCCCGGGCGGGCTGCTGTTCCTGGGGTACTCGGAGAGCCTGTTCAAGGTCTATGATCGCTTCGAGATGATCGAAGTGGACGGCGCGTTCGTGTACCGGCGGCCGCTGGGAGAGCGCCCCCTGGCTCCGCCGTCCCGCGTCTCCAGCCCGTCGGATGCGACGCCGCGGCCCGGCACCCCGGAGTCCTTCGCGGTGGACATCCGCCAGCGCCTCCAGGCCAATGCCGCGGCCGCCGCGAAGCTGCGGGTGACGGGCGGCTCCGCCCCACGGCCCGCGGACACGTCGCGCCGGCCCACCACCGAGCTGCGCTCCAATGCCAACACTCCGGCCTCGGGACGCACCGGCGAGTTCCCGGCCGCCCGCGCGGAGCCTTCACGCTCGTCGGAAGCGACGGGCCGCGGCGTGACGGAGCGGTCCACGGGCGCCTTCCCGGTGGTGCGGATGAACCCCTCCACGCCCCGCACGGGAGCGGAGGGGTCGCCTTCCCGCGCTGGCGGGGGGCCGGGGCCCGGAGGCTCGTGGCCCCAGCTCCTGCCGCCCGCGGAGCGCCTCAACATGGCGGTGCGCAAGATGACGCAGGGGGATTTCCCCGGCGCCATCGACGGGGTGGAGCGGCTGCTGGTGGACGAGCCGAGCGACCTGGACGCGCTCCTGACGCTGGGCAACCTGTACTCGCTCACCGGGCGCATCACCAACGCGCGGGACACCTTCGCGCAGGCGCTCCAGCGCGAGCCGCTGTGCGTGGAGGCGCGCATCTTCGGAGGCGTGGCGGCGATGCAGGCGGGGAGCCTCGCCGAGGCCCGCTCCGAGCTGGCCAAGGCGCTCTTCCTGGAGCCGACGCTGGCCATCGGCCACTACCTGCTGGCCCAGGTGCAGGAGCGTACGCAGGACTTCGACGCGGCCCGGCGCAGCTACCGCAACGCCGTGGCCCAGCTCAAGTATCCGCAGCGCCCGCTGGCGGGGCACTACCCGGAGATGCTCGATTCGGCGGAGTCCATCTCCCGCGCGGCCCGCTATGCGCTGGCCGCGCTGGAGGAACAGCCGGGCTGATGCGGTCCCCGGCCGGTGCGGCGCTCAGTCCAGGTTGCCCTTGACCTGATCCAGGCTCTTGGACGGATCCAACACGGCGCCGAACTTCTTCTGCAGGTACGACTTGGCCTGGCCCCGCAGGAGCATGCCGGGGTCGGTGCCTTCGCCCGTCACGGTCTTGTCGGTGATGACGAAGCTGGCGTCCAGGTTGATGCCCATCACCTTGCCGGCGAGCTTCGCGCCCTCCTCGCCCGTCCAGTCGGACTTCACGCCGTACTTCGTGCCCCAGTAGTTGAGGAGCTGCTCGACGCGCTTCTTGACCTCGTCCTTGGGAAGGTTGTGGGGGACCTCGAATTTCAACATGCCCATGGCGGTGACTCCTGTCCGGAAAGGTGGCTGTTCCAAGCGGTTTAGTGAGCCCGGGCCGGAAAGGGAACCGCCGTTTTGAGGGGAAGGGCAGGGGATGTCCTCCGGTGGCCTACCGGGCGGGCTTGCTCGGCTCCCCCCAGCGCTCCAGGTACGGGCCCAGGTCGAACTTCTGCGCCGTCCGCAGCGAGCTCATGGGCCGCACCTTCCCGATGATCGCGCGCTCCTGGAAGGGCCGGTCATGCAGCCCCAGGACCCACATGAAGTTGGCGACGCTCGCCGGGTCGCGCCCGTCCACCGCGTAGGTGTCGTTGAGCTTCGCGATGCGCTCCAACGCGTCCTGGGGCGTGGCGCTCCACTCGAGGATCTTCTTCCCCCAGAGCATGCGCAGGTAGTTGTGGATCCGCCCGCGCTCCCGCAGCTCGCGCTGGGACGCGTTCCAGAGCGGATCCGCCGTGCGGCCGTGCTCCAGGTCCTCGAAGGAGTACAGGTGCGGACGCGGATCCTCCTGGTGGCGGGAGAGCGTCTCGCGCGCCCACGGGGGCAGGGACGCCACGGAGCGCTGCTTGGGGCCGGGCGTGTGGAAGCAGTAGTTGAAGCCCAGCTCGCGGCGCACGAGCAGCTCCTCCAGGAACGACTGCACGGCGGGATGTTCGCGGCCCTTCGCCGCGAGGGCCGCGCGCGCCGCTTCGCCCGGGAAGAGGTTGCCCCAGTGGAAGTAGGGCGACAGGTTGGAGTGCTGGCCCAGGCCCGGATCATTCCGCCCCGTCTCGTAGCCCTCCAGCCGCGTCTCCAGGAACGTGCGCAGGACCTTGAGGCCCGCCTTGCGGCCGCCGCGCTCGTCCAGCGGCTTCACGGAATGATCCACCGCGAAGGTGGCCAGCGCGGCGCGCGCCTTCGTCGCGTCGGCCACGGCGAAGTCCGGTTGCAGCGATGCGGCCGGGGCCTTCAGCTTGCGGCGGGGCAGGGTGCGCTCCAGGTACTCCGGCCACAGCTTGCGCAGCTTGGGGCGCAGCGCGTACGCGCCCACCTGGGCCGCGGGGATGCGCTGCATGGGCACCACGCACGACGCGTCCACGGCGATGAGCGGCACGCGCAGCGCCTTCGCCGCGCCGCGCAGGTGGCCCGGGATGATGTACGTGGGGAACAGGTCCGACACGACGGCCGCGGCGCGCCGGCCCAGCTTCGCGATCCGGGGCACGTGTTCCTTCTTCGTGCGCGGCAGCTCCAGCCAGTACGGCAGGCCGCGCGCGGCGCAGCCTCTGGCCATGTCCTCCATGCCCTCCAGCGCCCAGGCGTGGAGCCGCTCCGACGCGTAGGGGTAGTCCGGGCGGAGGGCCTGGTAGACGACGACGGGCAGGCCCAGGTGGTTGCCCAGCGCAAGGGCGGCGTCCAGCGCGTGGTTCTCCTCCGCGCGGTGGTTCACCATGCACCAGTAGAGGACGAAGTCCCGCTGGCCAGAAGGCAGGGGCGCATCGTTCACCACCTGGATGCGGGCGGAGTCGACGTCGAGTTCGGACCACGAGATGCCTTCGGGCATGGGGCCGTGAAGATGCCGCATCCGCGCGCGCGTCGCGGTGGAACTTTCCGCGCGTCGTGCGGTGGACCTCGTGCGTGCACGACTGTCGACTCGGAGGCGGAAATCCGGCATGTGCGCACGGGTTGTGGTTTTCTGCCGACCGGTCGGACCCAAGGAGCCCCCTAAGTGTCACCTCGTCGAACCTGGAACCTCCCTGTCACCGTCCTCGCTGTCGCGCTGATGTTGCCGGGCCTTGCCCAAGCGCAGGCGGGTGGCACGTCCGTGTACCCGGCGCCCCAGCCTCCGCCGCCGCCCGCGCCGCCCATGTACGCGGCGCCGCCCCCGCCGCCGCAGTCCTCGCCTCCGTCCAACGAGGCGTATCCGCCCGCGCAGGCCGCGCCCCCGTCCAACGACGGCTACGCGCAGCCGCCGCCGTCCAGCTACCCGCCGGCGAACCCGAACGACACGTATCCGCCCGCGAAGTCCGCGCCTCCGTCCAACGACGCGTATCCGCCCGCGCAGGCCGCGCCTCCGTCGAACGACGGCTACGCGCAGCCGCCGCCGTCCAGCTACCCGCCGGCGAACCCGAACGACACGTATCCCCCCGCGAATGACGCGCCCCGCGTACCCCCGGATCCGGACCGGCTGCGCACCGAACCGCAGGCCCCGCTGACGGAGGGCCCGTCCGGCGTGCGCCAGGAGTCGACGTCCGACAGCGCGACCGCGTCCGCGGTGCGCCCGCCCCCTCCGGACAACGGCGTGTTCCTGGACGGCCAGCGCCGCCGCGGACCGTTCCTGTCCGGCCCCGGCAGCATGACGTTCGTGATGCACCACACGGCGATGGGCGCGATGGGCGGCTTCTTCACCCAGGCGTTCTCGAAGGAGTTCAGCTTCGACCGCAGTTCGCGCGAGGCGATGCTCGCGGGCACGCTCATTGGCGCGGGCCTGGGCTTCGGTGCCTCCTCGTGGTGGCAGTTCAACAACTGGGTGGATCAGCCCATGGCCAACTTCAGCGTCGGCAACTCGCTGGTGGGCTCCATGTTCTTCGCGGGCTTCATGGACCTGCTCACGCAGGACCCGGGCGTGCTCACCTGGTCCGCGTTCCTGGGCGCGGAGCTGGGCGCGTGGCTGACGGCGGGCATCGGCGGCGGACAGCTCCCCCTCAATGACGGCCTGCTGGTGGCCTCCGGCGCGGGCTGGGCGGCGGCGTACAGCGCGCTGCTGCTCGCCATCGTCCACTTCTCCGGCACGTCCATCTCCGGCAAGACGTGGAAGGACATGCTGCTCATCGCCCCGGGCGTGGGCGCGGGCGCGCTGGCGCTGGCGACCATGCGCTACAACCCGACGCCGTCCCAGATCCTGCGCGCGGACATCTTCGGCGCGGGCGTGGGCGCGGCGGTGCTGCTGCTCTCCGGGCTCGTGCTGGGCGGCTTCAACCAGTCCACGCCCTACGTGTTGTCGTTCCTGGGCTCCGCGGGCGCCATCACCACGGTGAGCCTGCTGTGGGAGGAGAGCGTGGACCGCTCCGCCACGACGGTGCGACGGGGCCATGCCTCCAAGGACCGGCCCTACAAGAACGTCTGGTGGTAGCCGGGCAGGAGGGCGAGCGGCCGGGCGCCATGGCGCGGGGGGAAGGGCGGCATCACCTTCCCTCCAGATATGGCGCGCGTCCTTCCCTTCACGGCCCTCCTGGCCTCGCTGGATCGCTCCCTGGAGGAGCCCGGCGACGCCGCTTCCCGCGGTAACGCGGCCCCTCGGCCCGCGCATGTGCGGCCCCTCCTGGAGGCCGCGAATCCCAGCGCGGAGCTGCGGCGCATGCGGGACGCGGGCACCCTGCTGAAGGATGCCCGCCCCGCGCTCTACGTCGTGGAGCTGCACGGCCCCGCCGGAATGTTCTCCGGCCCACCGGTGCGCTACCTGCTCTGCGCGCTGACGCCGGACGCGGTGCCCCCGCTGGAGCACGACCCGTACCGGCCGCGCGCCTGGGAGGTGGAGCCCGCCGTCACGCTGGTGGCGGACGACCACGGCGCCCTGCGCGCGCTGCTCGCGGAGGCCGCCGAGCGCGGCATCTCCGTCTGGAAGGGCCAGTACGACGGCGCGCCGGTGTCGCTGCTGCGCATCGAGCCGTCCCCGGTGTCCAAGCGCCTGCAGGCGGTGCTGGACGAGGCGCCCATGCGGCCCCTGGCGGCCCTGAGCGACCGGCGGCAGACGCTGGCGGCGGTGGTGCCGCTGTCCGAGCCGGGCCTGGAGCTGTGCCCCATCCACCGCGCGCTCAAGGGCGTGGAGACGTTCCAGGAGGAGACCTTCCTCACGCTGGTGTCCGCCTACGCGCGGGTGACGGAGCTGGATGCGCCCCTCACCACCCCGCAGGGCATGGTGGCGGCGCGCGAGCGGCTGGCCACGCTGGTGCCCGGACAGCACGCGGTGCTGCTGGTGCTGCCGGGAGGGCGGGGCCGCATCCTGCGCTTCCGCCAGGGGCTGGACCTGGCGCACCTGAAGGGCGCGCCCCGCAGCCCCACGCTGAGGAGCCTGGACCTGGCGCTGCTCAACGCGCTGGTGCTGCGCACGGTGCTGGGCATCCAGGAGCCGGAGGCGTCCGGCCACCCCCAGGTCTATCCGGTGCACGGCCTGGAGGCGCTGGTGCAGGGGGTGGAGTCCGGCACGTTCCAGGCGGGCTTCGCGCTCAACCCGCCGCCCGTCTGGGAGGTGCGGGCGGTGATGGAGGCCCAGGCCACGCTGCCGCCGCGCACCCTGCGCGTGGAGCCTCGCGTGCCCGCGGGCCTGCTCTTCCTGGACCCCGAAGTGTGAAAGCCATCCCGTGAGGGCGCTGACCGGAACCCCGCAGGACTGGCCCCGGCAGGTGCGGCTGGAACTGCAGCCGGGGCCCGGGGAGACGCTCGACGCCATCTGCGGCGGGGAGGTGCAGGTCCTCCAGCGGCGCGCGGGCTACCGCTTCACGTTGGACCCCGTGCTGCTGGCGCACTTCGCCGTGTTCGAGGCGGGCGCGCACCGGGGACGGCTGCTCGATTTAGGCACCGGGTGCGGCATCATCCCGCTGGTGCTGGCGCGCAGGCTGGGGCGCACGGACATCACCGCGCTGGAGCTGCAGCCGGGCCTGTTCTCCCTCGCCGAGCGCAACGTGTACCTCAACCGCTGCGAGGGCGCGGTGACGCTGGTGCAGGGTGACCTGCGGCACGTGACGGAGATGTTCCCCGCGAGCAGCTTCGGCCACGTGCTGTGCAATCCGCCCTACCGCGCGCGCACCGCGGGCCAGAGCAACCTGTCCACGGAGAAGGCGATTGCGCGGCATGAGATTGCCTGCGAGCTGCCGGACGTCGTGCGCGCGGCGGCCTACCTCCTGGTCCCCCGGGGCGGGCTGTGCATGGTGTATCCGGCGTCACGCTTCGGTGAGCTCGTGTCGGTGCTGCGCACGCTCCAACTGGAGCCCCGCACGGTGCGCATGGTGCACCCGCGCGCGGACCGGCCCGCGAAGCTGGTGCTGCTGCACGCGGTGAAGGGTGGCCGCACGGACCTGACCGTGCTGCCCCCGCTCGTCGTGCACGCGGAGGATGAACATGCCTTCACCGACGAGGTGAATGCGATGGTGGGCTGAGGCGCGGGATTCCCCCCCTCCGTCCGCGAGGCTTTGGCGGTAACGTCCCGCCGCATGCGCAGGGACCCCCGTCATGTGGTGCGAGTGCGACGCTGCCTGGCGGTCGCCCTGGTGCTCTTCGGCATCCAGGCCCTGGCCCAGACGCAGGCGGACCGGCTGTACGTGGGCTACAGCATCTCCGGCGGCAGCACGTTGGACTCCGGCCGGGCCCGGCTGGATGAACGGCGCCAGTTGGAGCTTCGCGTCCCGCTGCCCCCCGTCGTCCTGGGCCGCACGTACCTGCTGCCCTCGCTGGGCTACGAGACGAAGTGGCTGGGCATGCAGCTGCCCCTGGCCGGCGGTGAAGGGGTGGGGCGCGACGAGGTGGGGCGGCGCTTCCACCGCATCCAACTGGGCCTGACGCTCATCCGTCCCGTGGCGCCGCGCTGGCTGTTCATCGCCGGCGTGATGGGCAGCACCCGCACGGACTTCCAGACGTCCTTCAGCTTCGGCATGGACACGTCGTGGGTGGGCTACGTCATGGCCAGCCACCAACTGGGGGACGAGCCCGGCTTCGCGGTGACGTTCGGCCTGGTCGCGCTGTGGCCCGTGGACTCGCTGCCCGTCATCCCCATCGCCAACGTGTCGTACCGCCGCGGGCCCTACATCCTGGAGGTGGGCCTGCCCCGGCTCACGCTGCTGCGCAAGCTGGGCGACACGGTGGAGCTGGGCGTGGTGGGCGGCTTCGAACAGCAGGCGCTCCGCGCCCGCTTCGATCCGGTGGCGCCGAACCTGGGCGCCCACTACCTGCGCGAGACGCTCGTCCGCGTCGCGCCCACCGTCAACGTCCACCTGGGCCGGGACGTGTGGCTCAGCTCCGCGGTGGGCCTGACGCTCGTCAACAACCTCGCGCTGCTTGATCGCCAGCGCGACAACCTGGACATCCAGGGGCTCGGGGCCGGGCCCGTGCCCTATGCCCGCGTGTTGCTGGGCTGGCGTCCTCCGCCTCCCCGGGCAAGGGCGCGCGCTTCACGCCCCGCGCCCTGAAGGGCCACCGCTCACGGCGTCGCCTGGGCATCCCCGGCCCGGGGCTCCTGGGGCGCGACTGCTTCGACGGGCTCTTGCTCCGCGAGGACGTTGTCGAGGAAGGGCGCAGGGGCCTGGGCCAGGAAGCGCTCCAGGTCGTCCTGGGCCGCCTGCGCCCGGGCGTCCCCTCGCTTCGTGTAGCAGTCCGCCCGCTCCACCAGCAGGGCATGGTTCCAGGGCACGTGGGGCTCCAGCGGCGCCAGTCCTTCCGCGCACAGGGCGGTGCCCCCCACGGCGGCCGCCAGCTGGGCGCGGACCAGCTTCCGGTGGGCGGTGACCGCGCTCGCGGCGAAGGGCTGCGCGAGCGTCGCATAGAGCCGGCGCCCCAGCTCGGGCGAGCGCTGGCCCACCCGGAGTGACGCATCCAGCGCCGCATCCGTGAGTGTCCGGGCCGGCCACGGGTTGGTGCGCAGCGACGTGAACGCGCGCTCGAGGAACGGCACCGCCTGCGCATCCTGTCCCTGGGACTCCAGCAGCAGGCCCTCCAGGAGATCCGCTTCGATGGGGAGGTGGGGCCGCAGGGCCTGGAGCATCCGGGGCGCCTCCGGGCTCCGCAGGGCCACGAGTGCCCGTGTCAGCGCCAGCTGCTCGCGTGGACCCCGGGGGGGGCGCTTCAGCTGCTGCCACAGGGCCAGGGTCAGGGCGTCGTTGCCCGCCTGCGCCGCGTGGACGAAGGCCTGATAGGTCTGGAGCGTCACCGGGATGCGACCGGTCGCGGTGAGCCCCAGCCAGATCCGCAGCTCGTCCACGCGCTCCCAGTCCGCGTTTCCCCCCTCGAAGTGCAGGCGGTCCAGGCGCAGGTTGCGCGCCGTCTGTCGCAGGGTCGCGGCGGAGAAGCCGGTGACCCGGCCCACGTTGCGCGCGAAGGCGAACTCCATGGAGGACAGGTCATCCGTGTTGATCATCTCCGCGCCCCGGGACGCCGCCAGCCGGGCCAGCTCCGCGTTGCCGATGAGGTGCGCCAGCACGCCCTCGAGTTCGTCCGTGCGCCACACCGCGTGCAGCACGCCGCGATAGGGCTCCTGGGCGATGCGCGAGCGCAGCTTCGTCAGGTCGTGCGAGAGCGGCTTGTCGGAGGCGACCAGCAGCAGGTCCCCGGTCTGCAACTGCCAGGTCTCCACGGCCGCGAACTCCGAGGACAGCGTGGCGTAGGCGCTCTGGACGGTGAGGGCGTCCACTTCGTAGGCCTGGAGCCATTGCAGGAACAGGCCCCCTTCGGCCAGCCGCTGCTTCGCCGCCTGGTAGAACTCGCGGGTGAAGAGGCTGGAGATGCCGGCGCGGTAGGGGTTGGAGGGCTCCGAGAAGATGATGTCGTAGCGCTGGCGGGTGGTGAGCAGCACCTCGCGGGCATCACCGATGGAGGTGTGCACCTTCGGGTTGTTCATCACGTTCGCGTTCACGTCATGGCAGCGCCGCGCCACCTCCAGGATGGCGGGTTCGATCTCCACGACGTCCACGCGCTCCATGCCCGGCACCAGCCCCAGCCAGCCGGCGGTGCTGCCCGTGCCCAGGCCGATGACGAGCGAGCTGCGCGGCTCCGGGTGGAGCAGCGCGCCGAGCAGGCCCGACATGACCTGCGTGGGCGCGTCACCAATCGTGTTGCCGTCCACCTTGCCGTTGACGATGAAGCTCAGGCCGTCCTCGTCGGAGAGCGCGACGCTGCTCTCCACGCCCTCGTGCTCCCAGGCGATGCCGGCGCGGCTGGCGGACAGGAACGCGTCGATCTCCTGGATGTCCGGCTCATGCAGGCCGGAGCGGCCCGCGCCCACGCCGGAGTGGCGCCACGCCGCGGTGGGCCCCTGCGCGGTGAGCAGCAGCACGGCGACCGCGGTGGCCACCGCCGGCAGCACCACCGCGCCCCAGCGTCGCTCCCGCTGGAAGGAGAGGAGGGCGGCGCCCAGGCCGAGCGCGGCCAGCAGCCCGGCCACGGCCTGCCACGTCACCGGCGCGGTGAGCAGCGGAATCACCCCGAAGCCGCCCGCGAGCGACCCCACGATGGAGCCTCCGGTGTTCCACGCGTACACCTGGCCCACCTGCCGGCCCGCGTCCTGCCGCCCGCGGCCGATGAGCGCGAGCAGCAGGGGGAACTGCACGCCGGAGATGAACGCCGCGGGCAGCACCACGAGGGAGGTGATGAACGTCCAGCCCAGCGCCATGCCGCCCAGGCCCATGCTCCCCAGGGGGCGCAGGAGCGCGGCGAGGACGGCCATCCGGTCTCCCAGCGCGAAGGGGAGCGCCATCAGCACGGCCTCCGCCGCGCACGTGAAAGCGAAGCCTCCGAGCGTGGCCGGGCGGTGGCGGAAGAACACCGTGTAGGCCGTGCCGCCCAACCCGATGCCCAGCAGCGCCATCGCGAGGATGAGGCCGAACGTGAACGTGGTGCCGCCCAGGAGCGGCCCCAACATGCGGTACCAGACCAGCTCCATCAGCAGGAACGCGAAGCCCACCACGGCGGCGGACACGAGCACGAAGCCCCGGGGCGGCAGCGCGCGGCCGGCATCGACTGGGGGCGCGGGCTCCACGGGGGCTGGCGTCGCGGCGACGGCCGGGGTCTCCTTCGCGCCGTCCGTGGCCCCCTCCATCGACCGGCTCACGGAGCGCGCGATGATGGCCACGAGCGCGTTGAGCAGGCACGCGGACCAGAGCGTGGTGCGGTTGCCCAGGATCTCCAGCAGGAGGAACGTGGAGGCCACCGCGCCCGTGACGGCGCCCAGCGTGTTGATGCCGTAGAGCAGGGCGAGGTCGCGGCGGTGCGGATCCTCGTCGGAGAGCACCGCGCGCGCGGCGGCCGGGAGCGTGCCGCCCATCAGCACCGTGGGCACCGCGAGCACCAGCAGCGACAGCACCAGCCGGACGACGGTGCCCAGGCCCAGGCCCAACACCGGCGTGCCGCCCAGCGCGATGTACACGGCGCGCGTCAGCTCCACGAGGAACGGGCTCAGCGCCGCGCTCGCGGCGATGAGCAGCTCCAGGTTCGCGTAGAAGGCCAGCGGGCGGGCCTGTCGGTCCGCCCGTGCCCCCAGCAGCGCGCTGCCCAGCCC
>NZ_RAWG01000253.1 GCF_003611735.1 Corallococcus sicarius
GCACGGGGAACACGCCGCGGGGAGCGAACCCTTCACGCTGTCGGCGGACGTCTCCGGCCAGCTCATCGCCCTGGGCCGCCGCGAGGGCGTCACGCCCTTCATCCTCCTGCTGGCGGCCTTCCAGGTGCTGCTGGCGCGGGCCTCCGGCCGCGACGAGGCCCTGGTGGCCTTCGCCCACGCCCACCGCGTCCGGCCGGAGCTGGAGCGGATGCCTGGGATGTTCGCCAACCTGCTCGTGGTGCGCACCCCGCTTTCGGGCAACCCCGACTTCCGCGAAGTGCTGCGACGGGTGCGCGCCGGCTACCTGGAGGCGTTCGAGCACCAGGGGCTGCCCCACGTCGAACTGATGCGACTGCTGGGCGCCCGCGATTCCAAGGCCCCTCCCGCGCTGCCCGCGGGGTTCTCCTTCGCGCAGGTCGGCGAGGGCACGCCGGGGCTGCCGGGGCTCACCCTGGGCCCCATCCCGCTGGAGTTGGAGATGACCGTGAGTGACGTGTCCCTGTCCCTGGTCCAGGGCCCGGACGGGTTCAGTGGAAGCTTCGAGTATCGTGCCGCGCTGTTCCGCCGGGAGCGCATGGAGGCGCTGGGAAGGGCCTTCGTGGAGCTGCTGGAGCGGGTGGTGGCGGAGCCGGAAGTGCGGTGGGACTCGCTGAGGGGTCTCGCCGGGACGTCGACGGGTCGGGGTGTCGCTTGAACCTGCTGCGGATGTTGCTGAGGAGTTCGAGGCTGGCGCTGGTGCTGGCCGTGGTGACCGGGCTGGCCTCGGGCGCGAGCAGCGCGGGCCTGCTCGCGTTGACGGGCGCGGCGCTGGTGGGCAAGGCCCAGGGCATGGGGTGGTACTTCGCCGCGCTGTGCGGGGTCGCGCTGCTGTCGCGCTTCGCCTCGCACGCGGTGCTCAACGGGATGCACCACGGGCTCGTCTTCCAGATGCGCACGGAGCTGGGCCGGCGGATGCTCGCCACGCCCTTGCGGCGGCTGGAGGAGCTGGGCAGCCACCGGCTCCTGGCCGCGCTCACCGGGGACATCTCCTTCGTCGGCGCCGGCCTGATGCTGTTGCCGCAGCTCATCATCCACCTGGCCATCCTGCTCGGGTGCCTGGGCTACATGGCCTGGCTGTCCAGACCCCTCCTGCTCGCGACCCTGGGCTTCATGGCGGTGGGAATCGGGACCTACCTGCTGCCCGCGCGGCGCTCCCTGGGGCTGATGCGGACGGCGCGCGAACTGTACGACCGGCTCCTCAAGCACTTCGACACGCTGTCGGAAGGCACGAAGGAGTTGAAGATGCACCGCGAGCGCCGCCTGGCCTTCCTGCGCGAGGACCTGGTGGGCACCTCCGCCGCGTTGCGGAAGGTGGACGCGCTGAGCGGCGCCATCGACGCGGCCAACTCCAGCTGGGGCATGCTGCTGTTCTTCGCCATCATCGGGCTCCTGCTGTTCGTGATGCCCACGTTCGGCGGTGTGGACGCGGCGACGCTGACGGGCTTCAGCCTCACCATCCTCTACATGCAGCAGCCGCTGGACTCGGTGCTCAACAGCTTCCACGGCGTGGGCCAGGCCACGGTCGCGCTGTCGAAGCTCGACGCGCTCGGCCTGGGGCAGGAGCCGCCGGAGCTCCAGGGCCCCCTGGAGTCACCCCGCGCCTTCGAGCGCCTGGAGCTGCGAGGCATCACCCACGCGTACCGCCGGGACCATGAGGACGGCCGCTTCCTGCTGGGCCCCATCGACCTGACGATCCGCCCGGGTGAGCTGGTGTTCCTGGTGGGCGGCAACGGCAGCGGGAAGACCACGCTGGCCAAGCTCCTCATCGGCCTCTACGCGCCTGAATCCGGAGCGGTCGTCCTGGACGGCAAGCCGCTCTCTGACGAGCGGGACTGGGAGCGCTACCGGCAGCTCTTCTCCAGCGTCTTCGTGGACTTCTGCCTCTTTGACCGGATGCTGGGCCTGGAGCGTGAGGATTTGACGGAGCAGGCCCAGCGCTACCTGGAGCGTCTGCAATTGACCCACAAGGTCCGCATCGAGGCGGGCGCGCTCTCCACCACGAGCCTCTCGCAGGGGCAGCGCAAGCGGCTGGCGCTGCTGACGGCCTACCTGGAGGACCGGCCCTTCTACCTCTTCGACGAGTGGGCGGCGGACCAGGACCCCATCTTCAAGGCGCTCTTCTACGAGCAGCTGCTGCCGGACCTGAAGCGTCGGGGGAAGGCCGTGCTGGTCATCACGCACGATGACCGCTACTTCCACGTGGCGGACCGGCTGCTGCGGCTGGAGTACGGCCAGCTGCTCCCGGAGGAGAAGCAGGCCGTGCGCCAGCACGGCTCGTGACGGACGGGCCGCCACGAGCGCGGCGGGGGCCTACTCCTTGTAGGCCATGAACCCGAGCCGGTCGGCGCGCTCGGTCCAGGCCTTGGAGAGCGCCGCCTGGAACTCGCCGCCGTTGAGCAGCTCGCGCAGGGCGTGGGTGGAGGCCTCGAGCTCGGAGGGCACGTGGCCGGGCTGCCAGTTCTGGACGACGGTGTTCCCGCCGCCCAGCTTCGAGGAGAGCACGTCCTTCACCAGCTCGCTGATCATCTCGGAGAGGTTGGCCTTGTGCCAGAAGCCGATGGCGCAGGTGGCGACGACGCCGCCGGTGCTGGTGGCGACATGGTAGGCGGAGCCGGGCCAGTACATGACGTCACCGGGCTCGGCCACGAGGACGGTGGCGTCCTCCTGGAACAGGGGGATGGCCTCGTTGCCGGCCTGGAGCTGCTGGAGGCGCTCGGGGTGTTCATCGAAGTACGCCTCCGGCCACACGAGCATCTGCTTGCGCCCTTCGAGGACCAGGGTGAGCACGTCGGCGGAGTCATCCTTGTGGATGCCGAACGGCGTCACGTCGTAGTCACCGGCGAAGATGGTGGACTCGACGTTCTTCGCGGGGATGCCCACCCGGGAGATGAGCGGCGCGAGCAGCTCCCGCAGGAGGACGCCCAGCCGGTCGTTGTAGAGCTCGATGTCGTTGAGGATGATGCCGACGCGGGCCCCGTCGAAGGTGGCGTTGAGCTCCCGGATGTAGCCCGACAGGCCGTCGCCCCGGGGCAGGAACTTGAGCTGCTCCGTGGGGCCAATCTGGCGACCCTCGACGAAGAGGCGGACGTGGCCTCCGCGGCGCCTGGCGGGCGGGGCCTTGGGACCCTCCGCGAAGGCGTGCGCGACATAGCCCCCAAAGGTCTCCAGCACGTCCATGCCCGACAGGAGGTCCTTCGGCAGCACGCCCTTGAAGACCCCGGATTGCTTCTTCCAGTAGTCCCGAGCGAACACGTCCCAGAACTCCGCCGTCAGCCCCGCTTTTTCCACGAAAGCCTCCCTTTCGGAGAAGCGTCGGCGGGCCCACACTCTGTGTCAACCCTTCCAAGTCCGTGCTTTTTCGACGCGAGGCCCTTAGGTTCCGGAGCAGGATCAAGTCGCCCCCGCGCATGCGCCACGGGGCGCGCAAGCACCAGGAGAGAACATGGCAGGCACGGATGTGCTGGATATCGGGGATTCCACCTTCAAGAAGGAGGTCTTGGAGTCAGACGTTCCGGTGCTGGTGGATTTCACGGCCGCTTGGTGTGCGCCTTGCCGGGCCATTGCTCCCGCGCTCGCGGAGCTGGCGTCTCGCTACAAGGGCCAGGTGAAGGTCGCCAAGCTCGATGTGGATGCCAACCAGGACACGTCCCAGGAGTTCGGCATCCGCTCGCTTCCGACCCTGCTGATGTTCAAGGGCGGCAAGGTGGTGGAGCAGATCGTCGGCGCGGTCCCGAAGACGCGCCTCGAAGGCGTCATCACCAAGACCCTCTCCGGGCAGGCCTGATCCCGGAGCCCCAGGCTCCATCGCCCCCTGTGCTCATGGGCGATGGAGGCCGGTGCCCTCGCGGCTCGGACCTCTCTTCGGGTCCTGATGCGCGGGGGCGCTAATCCGCGAGCGTCAACAGCGCGTCGAACAGCGGATCCTCGATGCGGTGCGCTTCCGCGGTGTGATGCACGCCCCGGATTCCCGACCACGCCCCGAGCAGCTGATACGGCACGACCCAGGTCGTACCGCCCGCGTGTTCGAGCGCCACGGCTCCGGCCAGCCCCCCCTTCCCATGCCGCAGGTTGGTGCGCACCACCTGGAGCGTGCCGGCGGACTGGACCCCCAGGAGCACGCCGCTCGCATCGCTCAGCGTGGCCCCGTTCTCGAGGACCTCGATGTGCTGCAACGGGAGCTTGAGCCAGGTGGAGCCGGGCGCATCGACCCGGACGATCAGCGACAGCAGGGTGATCAGCCCGACGATGAAGCCCACCGACACCAGCGAGACCCAGAAGACCATGAAGCTGAAGTCCGGCCAGGACATCCACGCCGTGAATGCTCCCGAGATGGCGGCGGTCGTCGGAAGGCTGATGGCCGTCAGCCTCATCAGGAAGCGGGGGGTGCTGGTCTTCCACAGGGTGCCTCTGGCCACCACGCGAGGCCCCCCACGACTACCAGGCGGCCTCGGGATGCGGGCGTACTCTAAATCCATGTCCCTACGATGACTGAATCCCGGAGCAAGGCGAAGCCCCTGGGTGCCAATACCGGGGGCGACGGCCTCCGCCAGGGACGGTGGTAGCGTTTGGCCCGTGACCGCCCCGAGCACCCCGCTGGCCTCCGCGTTCATCGCCGCCCTGGATGAGGAGCACGTCCCGGCTCCAGGGTTGGAGCAACTCGAGTCCCTGCTCACTGCGTCCGTTGAGCACGCGCGCTCGCGCTGGCCCGGCATCGCGCTCGAACCCGAGGCGTTCGTGGCCTTCGTCGCGGAGCGTCTGCCTCCCGGTGCTTCCGTTCCGGAGGTGCTGGGAGCCACCTCCGCCATCGACGAGCTGTACCTGGCCTTCGGGTGCCTGCGGCATCACCGCGTCGCGCTCCAGCGCTTCGAGGACACCTATCTGCGCGAGGTCGGCGCGTTCGTCTCCGGCGTGGACCGCTCGCCCGCATTCGTTGACGAGGTGCGGCAGCTGCTGCGCGAGCGCCTGTTCGCGGCCTCCGCGGGCTCCGAGCCGAAGATTTCGGAGTTCACGGGCAGCGGCGCGCTGGGCGGGTGGGTGCGCGTGGCGGCGCTGCGGATCGCCCTCAACCTCAAGCGCTCCGAGGCGCGGGCGGACTCCGCGGCCCGGGAGTCGGTTGAAGCGGCGCTCGGGGAGGACCTGGGCCCGGAGCTGCAACACCTGCGCTCGCACTACCGCGAGGCCTTCACGGAGGCCGTGCGCGCGTCCCTGGGACAGCTCACCGACCGGGACCGCACCCTGCTGCGCCTGTACCACGTGGAGGCGCTGTCGCTGGAGGCCATCGCGGCGCTCTACCGCGTGCACCTGTCCACTGTTTCACGCTGGCTCAGCCGTGCCCGTGAACAGGTGGCCGAAGCCACCACCCAGCAGCTCTGCAAGCGGCTGGGGGTGGGGCCGTCGTCGGTGAACAGCATCGCCGCGCTGGTGGTGGGGCAGATCGATCTCAGCCTCACGCGCCTGCTCAAGACGGGCGGCTGAACTTTCGCTGCAAAGGTTTTTCCGGCCGGTGTCAGTGCGTCAGGAGGCCCCTTCCGGGACCTCCCTCAACGCCACACACCGAGGAGAACCCCATGCGTCCCACCCGTTGGCTGCCCCTGCTCACGCTCGTCACCGCCGTCTCCGCCTGCGAGCCCCCTGCCGAGGACTCCGTCCAGACGGAGGTCCAGTTGCCCGGTGAGAAGTTCTATCCGGAGGGCATCGCGTCCAGCTCGGACGGCACGCTCTACATCGGGAGCGTGGGCACGGGCGCCATCGCCCGCGCACGAAAGGGCGAGCTGGGGGCTCACGTCTTCGTGCCGCCGCGCGCCGCCTTCGCCGTCTACGGCCTCGCGGTGGACGAGGCGCGCGACACGCTCTGGGCCTGCACCTATGACGACAACCTGCTCCCCGCGCAGCCCGCGTACCTCACCGCGTACGCGCTCGCCACCGGTGAGCTGAAGGCGAGCCACCGCATGCCCGGCACCAGCGGCTTCTGCAACGACCTCACCTTGGACTCAGCGGGCAACGTGTACGCGAGCGATGCGATCGCGCACACCCTTGTCCGACTGCCCGTGGGGGGCAGCGCGTTGACGACGTGGGCTTCGGATGACGCGTTCGCTCCCATCGCCGAGGGAAGCTTCACCCTCAATGGCATCACCTACGACGGGGCGAGCACGCTCTACGTCGTGAAGTACGACTCGGGGACGCTGTTCTCCATCGCCATCCAGGCGGATGGAAGCGCGGGGGCTCCGGTGACGATCCCGGTGGTGCCGGCCATCGAGTCGGGTGACGGATTGGAGTGGCTCGATGCGCAGCGGCTGCTGGTGGTGGAGAACGCCCCCGGCCGGGTCTCCGTGGTGACGCACTCCGGAGGCTCGGGGACGAAGCAGGTCATCGCCAACGGGTTCGTGGAGCCGACCACCGCCGCGCTCACCGATGAGGGGGCCTGGGTCCTGGAGGCCCAGATGAAGTACCTCTTCGGCACCCCGGGCGACCCGGCCCTGCCGTTTCGCGTGCACCGGCTGGTGGTGCCGGCGGCCCCCCTTCTGCCTTGAGTGCGGCAACGGCTAGCATCGCAGCCCACCATGTCAGGATGCCTCACCGAGGAGACCGTGCTCACCTTCGTGGAGGGCCGGCTGCGCCCCGGACAGCGGGAACTCATCGAGTCCCACCTGTCCGGGTGTGAGGCCTGCGGCGAGCTGCTCGCCGTGGTCACCGGGGCCTGGCACGCGGAGGGCCGACTGTCGGACGCGGAGCCGTCTCCACCGCGTCCGTTCATCGAAGGTGAGCAGGTGGGCCCGTACACCGTGGTCGGACATGCCGCCAGTGGCGCGATGGGCGACGTGTACCGGGCGCACGACGGACGGCTCGGGCGGGACGTGGCGCTGAAGGCGCTTCCGGCGCGGTTCGTCCAGGATGCGGAGCGTCTGGCCCGCTTCCGTCAGGAGGCGCGCGCGGCGGGCGCCCTGTCCCACCCGCACCTGCTCACGGTGTTCGACGTGGGAACCCACGAGGGCGTGCCCTATCTGATCACCGAGTGGCTGGAGGGCGTCACGCTGCGGGAACGGCTGCTGCTCGGCCCGCTGCCGATGGAGCAGGTGTTGCGGCTGGGCATCCAGTTCTCGCACGGGCTGGCCGCCGCTCACGCGCGCGGGGTCATCCACCGCGACCTCAAGCCCGCGAACCTCTTCCTCTGTGCGAACGGGAATGGACGGATCCTCGACTTCGGGCTCGCGCGGCTCACCGAGCACCTCTCGGACGGCGTGGTGACCCAGAGCGGCGCGGTGGTGGGCACCGCGGGCTACATGGCGCCCGAGCAGGTGCGTGGGCAGCCCGTGGATTCGCGCGCGGATGTGTTCGCGTTGGGCGCGGTGCTCTACGAGGCGGTGAGTGGCCGCGCTCCGTTCGGCGGCGACAGCCCGGTGGAGCGGATGAGCGCCGCGCTCCGTGACGACCCTCCGCCGCTGCCGGGCGAGCTGGGGACGGTCCTCGCGCGCTGTCTGGCGAAGTCCCCCGGCGACAGGTTCCAGTCCGCGCAGGACCTGGCCTTCGCCCTGGAGGGCATCGCCAACCGCACGAACGTGCGGCGCCCTTCGTTCCCGCGCCCTGCCCTGTTCGCCATCGCGGCGGTCCTCCTGCTGGGCGGGGTCGGGCTCCTGTTCGCCTTTCCCCAGGAAGCCGCGGCCCCCTCACGCGAGGCCACGCGCCCGACCTACCGTCCCGTCACCTTCCGCCAGGGCCACGTGCTCACCGCCCGCTTCTCCGCGGATGGACACACGCTGTTCTACGGCGCGGCGTGGGAGGGCGGACGCGCGGAGCTCTACAGCGCACGCACCGAGCGGCCCCTGGCGCAGCCGCTGGGCCAGCCCGCGGATGTGCTCGCCGCATCGCCCCGGGGTGAGCTGGCGGTGCTGCTGGAGCCCCGGTTCTTCGACCCCGAGCACGGCAGCGGGACGCTCGGGCTGATGCCGCTGGCGGGAGGTGCACCGCGTGCCGTGCTCGATGGCGTGATGGAGGCCGACTGGGGACGCAGCGGGGGCCCCCTGGCGGTGGTGCGGCGGGTGGGCGAGAGCTACCGCCTGGAACAGCCTCCCGGGACGGTGCGCTTCGAATCCCAGGGGTGGATCAGCCACGCGCGGGTGTCTCCCGACGGAGCGCGGATCGCGTTCCTGTTCCATGCGCATCCGAAGGACGACCGCGGCGACGTGTGGGTGCTGGAGAAGAGCGGCCCTCCGCGCGTGCTGTCCGCGGACTGGTCGAGCATCCGGGGTCTCGCGTGGGCTCCCGACGGCAACGAGGTGTGGTTCACCGCCTCCCGCGTCGACTCGGACTACGCGCTGCACGCGGTCGACCTGGAGGGGAAGACACGGCTCGTGGATCGGATCGCCGGGCGGATGATGCTCCATGACATCGCGGTCAATGGCTCCGTGCTGATGGATCACCCGGTCGCGCGGTTCGGGCTCGTGTTCGGGCGCGATGGCGAGGAGCGCAACCTCACCTGGGCGGACTCCACGCTCATGATGGACCTGTCGCGCGACGGACGGACGTTGCTCTTCACCGAGGGCGGGCAGACAGAAGGGCCGACCTATGGCGCGTACCTGCGGACCACCGACGGCGCGCCGCCCATCCGGCTCGGAGACGGCCTCCCGATGGCCCTCTCCCCGGATGGCAAGCAGGTGCTGACGGCGCGGTATGGGGACCGGACGGAGTTCTTCCTGCTGTCCACCGGCGCCGGGGAGCCCCGCCCGGTGTCACTCGCGCCGGTCACCATGCTGCTGTCCGCGCGCTGGTTCCCGGATGGAAAGCGATTGCACCTGCGGGCCAGCGAGGGCGGGCGTCCTGCCCGACACTGGGTCTTCGAGCCGGGGGCGGGAGCGCCTCGCCCCATCACGCCGGAAGGCACGGGCTTCAGCGCCGCCATCTCACCCGATGGGTCGAGCCTCGCGGCGGTCGACACCACCGGAAGCCTCCAGCTCATCTCCACCACTGGCGCGGACCTCCGTCAGGTGCCCGGACGGTTCCCCGGCCTGCAGGTGGTCGGCTGGAACGCGGACGGCCACACCCTCTACCTGCGCAGCGTCTCGCTTCCCGTGCAGATCTCCCGGGTCGACGTGCGAACCGGCGCGATCACGCCGCACCTGACGGTGCCAGCACGCGGGAACATGCCGGGCCTCGTCTCCGTCATGACGCTCGCGCTCTCCGCGGATGGGAGCGCGTATGCGTACAGCTACAGCGCGGCGCTCTCACGGTTGTACCTGCGGGAGGATCCTTCCCTCGCCCGTGCAGGGACTCCCTGACGAACCGCCCTGCTGAGAACCGCGCCACACCGGACCGTGCCGACCGGGCCGCGCGGTTCTCTTCGACGGCTCAGCTCAGCGGTCGCCCTTGAAGACTTCCGCGCTCTTGAGGTTCTGGGTCACGAAGTCCCAGTTCACCAGACTGGTGAGGAACGTCTCGATGTACTTGGGACGCAGGTTCCGGTAGTCGATGTAGTAGGCGTGCTCCCAGACGTCGATGGTGAGCAGCGCCTTCTGGCCGTGCTTCATCGGCAGGTCCGCGTTGCCCGTCTTCGCGATGGAGAGCTTGCCCTTCTCCTCCACCAGCCACGCCCAGCCGGAGCCGAACTGCGTCGCGGCGGCGTTGGAGAACTCCTCCTTGAACTTCTCGAAGGAGCCGAAGTCGCGCTTGATGGCGTCCGCCAGCTCGCCCCGGGGCTCGCCGCCGCCGTTGGGCGCCATGCAGTGCCAGTAGAAGGTGTGGTTCCACACCTGGGCCGCGTTGTTGAACACGCCGCCCTCGCTGCTGAGGATGATGTCGATGAGCGACTTGCTCTCCTCCGGCTTGCCCGCGATGAACTTGTTCAGGTTCGTCACGTAGGCGTTGTGGTGCTTGCCGTGGTGGTACTCCAGCGTCTCCGCGCTGATGTGCGGGGCCAGCGCGTCCTTCTTGTACGGAAGCTCGGGCAACGTGAACGCCATGGGGTTCGTCCTTTCGTGATGCTGTGAACTGCGGTTTTCGTTCGCTACTTCCGCGCGGGTGCTGGATCCGGGTGCGCCGTCACCGCGCGATACGCCCGGTTCCAATAGACCAGCGGCTCACCGTCCGCACCCCGTTGGATGCCGACCACGCGGCCCACCAGCAAGAGGTGATCGCCGTAACGGTGCACATCCAACAGAGTGCAGGACAGCGAGGCCAGGCAGTCCTGCACGAAGGCCTCCTCGCTGAACGCGAGGCCGTCTGATTCGCCCTTCGCGCACCGGACGGAGATGTCGCGTTGGGTGGTGGACAGCACGCTCACGCTGAAGCGGCCCGCGGCCTCCACCCGCTTCAGCGTCCGGGAGATCTGCTGGAGCGCCACCACCACCAGGGGCGGATCCAGGGAGAGGGAGCTGAAGGAGCTGACGGTCGTCGCCGCGACCCCTTCCGCGTCCCGCACCGAGACCACCGCCACACCGCTCGCCCACCGGGACATCGCCTCCCGGAAGTCGAGGGCCGTCACCCCTTCGGGACCACCCTGAGTCATGGGCGGTCTCTACCACCCACACCGCCACCCGGTCAGCAGTTCCTCCAATCCATTGGCGGAATACCAACGCAGTAGCAGCGCCCGGGGGCTTCCGCCTTGCGGACAGTCCTCCGGGGCGGGGTGTATTCGCGGGAGGACGCCCCCTCCTATGATCCGCCCGGGGGTGGCACGCGTGACCGAACCGTCGTGGGCGGAGACGCTGGGGCGGCTGGACACGTTGCTCGTCCAGGTCTGTCACCTGGAGGAAGCGCGCGCCTCGAAGCTCCGGGGCGAGGAGGAGGGCGGCTGGGACGCCGTTCGCACCACCGTGCGCGCCCCGGTTTCAGAGCTGGCCTTCACCGCGTCGCTTCCGGAGGCCCCGCTGCTGGGGACCTCACCTCCCCTTCCCTTCGCGCGCCTCCGGGCGTCGCTGCGGCTGGAGGCCGTGGAGGAAGAGGCGCTGCTGTTGCTCCTCGCGGCGCACCTGGAGCCCCGCTACCCGCGCCTGTTCGCCGTGCTCCAGGACGACACCGCGCAGGGATGGAACGTGGAGCGGTTGCTCGTCACCGTGCTGGGCCGCACCCCTGCCCGCTTGCAGCGCCTGCTGGCGTCGCTGACCGAGAGCGGGCTGCTCGTGGGTGGAGGGCTGCTGCAGACGGGCCTGGGGGCGTTTCCTCCAATGCTGCGGCCCGTGGACCTGGCGCCGGAGGTCCGTGACGCGCTGCTGGAGTTGCCCCGCCCTTCCGTGTTGGGCGACATGTCCCTGGAGTGGCACGGCGTGGAGCCCCTTCGACTCCCGGAGCGCGGAGCTTCGGGTTCGTTCGCGGTGGTGCATGGCGAGGGGGAACGGCTGGGCGTGGCATTGGGATTCGCCGCCGACGCGGGCGTGCCCCTGGTCGTTGCCCGGTGGGCCGGGGGCCTGGAGCAGGCTTTCGCGGCACGGGCGCTGTGGCGCATGGCCTCCGTGCGGGGGGCGCTGCTGGCCGTGGACCTGGCCGGGTGCGAACGCGGCGTCGCCCTCTCCGTCACCGGCACCCTGTCGCGCCTGTGTCAGCAGTTCGGGGGGCGGGCCCTGGTGCTGTGTGACTCCGCGCAGCCCGTCGCTGTTGCCCACCACGAGGCTCCGGCGCTGGCCTTCACCGAGCGACGCGCGCTGTGGCGGGAGGAGGCACTGGCCCGGGGGCTTGCGTTGGCGGAGGCGGACGCGGGGCGGCTGGCGTCCAGCTTCCGGGGTGGGTTGCAGGAGCTCCGCCGGGTCTTCGACGCGGCACCCGGCGGTGATGCCGATGCCCTTCGCGGTGCCGCCGCGCGGTGGGTCCAGGTGCCGCTGCGCCATGGCTACCGGCTGGAGACGTCGCGGACGTTCGCGGACCTCGTGGTCCGTGACACCACCCGCGAAGCGCTGGAGCGACTGCTGTTCTACGTGGCCCAGCGCGACCGCGTCGCCGAGGAGCGCGGCCTGCTGCAACGGTTCCGGCTCCACACCGGCCCGGTGGCCCTGTTCTCCGGACGCTCTGGCACGGGGAAGACCCTGGCCGCGGAGGTCATCGCGCATGCGGTGGGCCGGCCGCTCTATGTCATCGACCTGTCCCGGCTGGTCAGCAAGTACGTGGGCGAGACGGAGAAGAACATCGACGAGGTGCTCTCCCACGGTGAGCGGGCCGGAGCGGTGCTGTTCTTCGATGAAGCGGATTCACTCTTCTCCGCGCGCACCGAGGTCAGCAACGCGAATGATCGCTTCGCCAACCTGGAGGTCGGCTTCCTGCTCCAGCGCATCGAGCGCCACGACGGGCTGATCATCCTGGCCACCAACCTCCAGACGGCCATCGACGAAGCGTTCCTGCGGCGCTTCCACGCGCGCATCGAGTTCCCCTTCCCCGAGGTCGACGAGCGCCGCCGCATCTGGGAGCTGATGCTTCCGGACGGCGTGCCTCGCACGGGGACGCTCGACCTCGCGGGGCTGGCCCAGCGTCACCGACTGTCGGGCGGCGACATCCGCAACGCGGCCCTCAAGGGCATCTTCCTCGCCGAACAGGCCGGGGCTCCGTTGTGCCAGGAACACCTGGAGCGCGCCGTCGCGCTGGAGCTGTACGAGCTGGGCCGGCTGTCACGCCGCGCGGAGGCGGAGAGCCCGGGCGACGCGGGCACCCGCCTGCGCCGCGTGGCCGAGGTGTTCCAGGAGGCACTGGACACGCAGCTTCGCCAACACTTCCTCAAGGAGATCCACATCCTGCACGGCTCGCCCACACGGGAGGCGCTCGCGGGGAAGCGGCCCGCGGTGTCGCTCGCCCTCTACCGGCTGGCCGTCACGCAGAGCGGCGCGCTGCGATTGGGGCTCATCGTCTCCGCGTGGTCCAACCGCGCCGAGGAGGAACACGAGCTGCTCGGGGTGCTTCACGGGCTGCTCACGCGCGGCCTGCCGCATGAGCTGGATGGCCGGAAGGTCACCCCTCGTGTCCAGGAGAGTTACGACTTCGACCTGCTCCATCGCTTCTGGAGCAGTCATGGACATCCCATCCGGGCCTCCCTGGTGCTGGATGTGGAGATGACCTAGCGTCCTTTTCACTGATGGTGCGGGGGGGGACCGTGCGCATCCGTGAACAGGGCTCGAAGGCTTCGACCCAGCACGCGATCCGGAAGAGCTCCGGCCGGACTCCCTCGTCCTCGTCTGGCCTCCCACGCAATGCCGGTGTCGTCCCGCGGGGGCCTGCCTCTTCCAATCCCGCGCGTGAGCTGGCGTCCCGCCTCGCCTCGCTGAAGGGCGTGGGCCCCGGTGTCTCCGGACAGGTGCTGCGCGATACGGCGCGCGACCTGGAGCGCCGCGTAAGTGACCCGGCGTGGCGGACGATGGGCGGGCCGCGCTCCCACCTCTTCGACCCGTGCCCGTTCCACCCTCCCGAGGTGGCGCTGCTCTCCACGCCGGGCGCTGTCGAAGCGGAGGCAGGCATCACCGGGCTGGCTCCCACGCCCCACACCGGGCTCGCGGAGGCCGAGGGTGCCTCGCAGCCCACCACCATCGCGGGACAGGAGGAAGCGGACCGGCGGCGCGCAATGGCCCGGACCGCCGTGCTCCCTCCTGGATCCACGGAGGAGATCGCGGACACCGCCGCGCGCCTGGCCGAGGACCGCGCCCGGACCGACGGCACGGCGACACCTGACACGGGGCTGGGTGCAGGCACGTCGCCGCTCGGGGTCGTGGACGCGACTGGCACCGGGCTGGGTGGGAGCACGTCCCCGCCTGGCGTCCTGGACACGACCGTCGATACGCCAGGTGCAGCGGGCGAAGAAGCCACCGAGGAGCCACGGCCCGCGCCCGCCGGAACGGCACCTGGCAGCATGGGCGAGGCCGCACGGATCGACACGGCCGTGAGCGCCCTGTCGGGACGGGGTGACGTGCGCATCACGATCCGCCCGGCCACCGGAGGCCCCGGCGGACCCGCCACTGTCGCGAGGCCGCCGCCAATCCAGACCGACGCCTCCGTCGATGTGGGTCGCACCGACGTGCCCCCCAGGACAGCCCCCACGGACCTCGCCGCGGCGGAGGCCACGAAGCAACTGGCCGACGCGCACGCCCAAGGTGTCCAGGGCATCCAGCAGGGCCTTGAGTCCCCACCGGACACGACCGGTGTCATCCCCGCAGAAGCCACGACCCCCACCACGCTTCCGCTCCCACC